>JASFYS010000175.1:0-26407 GCA_045047095.1 Desulfuromusa sp.
TTGGTCTCCTCTCGATTTCGTGTTGATGGAACTAACATCTTACCATCATGGCACTTTGATGCCGATTTAGAAACGAGGGGGAGACCATCTAATCAACAGCCTCCTAGCTCTCATCTTTAACCTGTTCTCGTCGGAGCTGACTCCTGGCTGCGAATAGGCGGTGGAGCTCATTTCACGGCTAGAAAGCCACTCCTACGAAAAGCTAATAGTTGAAAATTGATGCTAATCAGGCAATGAAATGACTCGACATTAGCAAAAAAAAGTTTTAATGTTTGGCAAGAGAGGGGCGACCAAAACATAACTCCCTATAAATTCTCGCGACAAAACCTGAATTTCCAACTGTGACTTTTTCTGTCACACTGGTATGAGATATTTGGGGAGTCACTGAAACAATGACGCTAACTAAACATAAAGAACGCAGCTTACTGGAGGAAAACATGTCCGACGAAAACCGTAACCGTGCTCTTGATTTGGCAATGGGGCAGATCGAAAAACAATTTGGCAAGGGGAGTATTATGCGCCTTGGCTCCGATTTCAAGATTCCTGCGATCGAAACAATTCCTACCGGAGCTTTGAGTTTAGATCTTGCGTTGGGGGTTGGTGGTATTCCCAAGGGGCGTATCATTGAAATCTTTGGACCGGAGTCTTCCGGTAAAACGACTCTTGCTTTACATATCCTGGCGCAGGTGCAAAAACAAGGGGGAGTTGCTGCATTTATCGATGCCGAACATGCGCTTGATATCCAATACGCCCAGCATCTGGGAGTTCAACCAGATGACCTGTTGGTCAGTCAGCCAGACACTGGTGAGCAGGCACTGGAAATCACTGAAATGTTGGTTCGCAGTGGCGCTATTGATCTATTGGTCATTGATTCAGTTGCGGCGCTGACACCACGCGCTGAGATTGAAGGGGAAATGGGTGATTCCCATATGGGACTTCAGGCACGCTTAATGTCCCAGGCTCTGCGAAAATTAACTGGCATTGTCAGTAAATCCAATTGCACCATTATTTTCATCAATCAGATCCGCATGAAAATTGGGGTCATGTTTGGCAACCCCGAAACCACCACGGGTGGCAACGCCCTGAAGTTCTACGCCACTATCCGCCTTGACATCCGTCGGATTGCCTCCCTCAAGCAGGGACAGGATGTCATCGGTGGAAGAACCCGGGTTAAAGTTGTAAAAAATAAGGTTGCTCCTCCATTCAAACAAGCAGAATTTGATATTATGTACGGTAACGGAATCTCACGCGAAGGAGACCTTCTTGACCTCGGGGTTGACAACGATATTGTTGAAAAAAGTGGTTCCTGGTTCTCATATAAAGGAGAACGGGTTGGTCAGGGAAGAGAAAATGCGAAACAATACCTTCAGGAACATCCCGCAATAACCGATGAAATCGATGCAACCCTGCGTGAGCTCTATGGAATTGGAACGGCAATACCAGCAACTGAGAGCAGCGAAAGCTAATTCATCTAAATTGTAAAGTTGAAGAGGATATAACCATGACTCTAAATGACATTCTCGGTATGGCTCTAAAGTCCAACACCTCGGATATTCACCTCAAAGCTGGATTACCACCGGTTTTTCGTATCGATGGTAATCTCCGACCGCTACCAAAAGCGCCGAGGCTAACGACTGAGAGCGTTCGTAGTATGTGCGAAGCCATAATGAATGATCGGCAAAAGACAATATTTCAAGAAGCAAATGAAGTCGATTTAGCCTACGGAGTCCCCGGTCTAGGGCGGTTTAGAGCCAATGTTTTTATGCAACGCAATTCGGTTTCTGCTGTCTTTCGGGCAATTCCTTTTAAAATTGCATCCTTGGATGACCTGTTGATGCCACAGATACTGAAAAAAATTGCGGAAGAATCACGTGGCTTAGTTTTAGTGACCGGAGCAACCGGATCTGGTAAATCCACGACTCTGGCAGCAATGATTGATCATATCAACAGTAACCGTACCGCCCATGTTGTCACGGTTGAAGATCCGATTGAATACCTGCACCGGGATCGAAAATGTATTATCAACCAGCGTGAAGTCGGTTTTGATACCATTGGATTTGCGCCCGCATTAAAAAGCGCACTCCGCCAGGATCCTGATGTCATTCTGGTCGGTGAGATGCGCGATCTTGAAACAACTGAAACTGCCCTGGCTGCTGCTGAAACCGGGCACTTAGTCCTTTCAACTCTACATACAATTGATGCGCCGGAAACTATCTCGCGGATTATCTCCATGTTTCCACCACACCAACAACGCCATGTCCGCTTGCAACTATCCAACGTTCTAAAAGGAGTTATTTCCCAGCGATTGATCCCTCGAATTGAAGGGACGGGAAGGGTTGCTGCTGTTGAGGTAATGATATCAACGGGTCGGGTTCGCGAATTAATTGACGATCAGGAAAAAACGGCTCATCTCAGAGACACTATTGCCAAGGGGTACACCACCTACGGCATGCAAACCTTCGATCAAGCATTGATGGATCTGGTAAAAAGAAAAGTTATCAGTTACGACGAAGCCCTCCGGCAAAGTTCCAATCCCGATGATTTTAAACTCAAATTTTCAGGAATCGATTCCACTGCTGATGCTTCGTGGGGCGAGTTTGAGCGCGGTAAAGATCAGGAAGAAAAAGATGCCCAGGCAGATGAGCAAGAGGGGCTTAACGCCGATGGACAAGTCGAAATCCAAAGATTCTAAATCATTTGCTGCTGCCCTGCGGTTGCTCACCCGGCGAGATCGAAGCGAAACTGAACTGCGGCAAAAACTTGAGCAGTTCGGTTTTTCTTTACCTGCAATAGAAACTGCTATTGAAAAATGTCGTGAGTATAATTACCTGAATGATGATCGCTATGCGACAGAGCGAGCCCGGAGTTTTATGCGTACCGGTCGAGGGGTTGGTCTTAAAATTATGCTTGACCTGCGTCGCCGGGGAATTGATGAAAATATTGTTCAGCAAGCCATGGAGAGTGCTGAAGCCGAGTTTTCTACCGATCAGATTCTGCGTGATCAATTAAGTCGGCGTTTCCCCTCCTTTCACTATGCCAGCGCCGATAACCGTGAGCGACGCCGCGTCATCAGTTTTTTTCAACGCCGCGGCTTTGCGCTCGAAGAAATTTTTCAAGTGCTCAAAGGGGACAACGAAGCTCCATGAGCCGACCCACCTCATTAACATTGAAATTTCGGGTTGACATTCCGATGTTTCAATGTTAAAAAACAAAAATGCTGACTCGTTTTCATTATCTGCAAGCTCTCGCTACAGCAGCCAAGCGTTCGCCTATTACGGCACTACTTGGGCCGCGCCAGTGTGGCAAAACCACGTTGGCAAAGCAATTCTCCTCATCACAACCTTCACACTATTTCGACTTGGAATCTCCCTCTGACCAGCAGCGCTTGCAAAACCCGGAGCTGCTACTCCGTTCTCTGCAGGGGTTGGTGGTGCTGGATGAGGTTCAACTGATGCCGCAGTTGTTCAGCGTTTTACGTGTTTTATGCGATCGACCAGAGAACACTGTACGCTATTTAATCCTTGGCAGCGCATCCCCGGATATCATCAAGAGTGCCTCCGAAACCCTCGCGGGTCGCATTGAATTCGTCGAACTTGCGGGATTTGATCTTCAAGAAATCGGATCCCAGGGCACTACTGACCTTTGGCTGCGCGGCGGCTTTCCCCGCTCTTTTCTGGCGAAAAACGAAACGGACAGTCTCGCCTGGCGCGAAGGGTTCACCCGCACTTTTCTGGAGCGCGATATCCCACAGTTGGGAATCAATATTCCAGCGGCTGCCATGCGCCGCTTCTGGACTATGCTGGCACATGCCCACGGCCAGATATGGAATGCGTCATCGCTGGGGAGGTCTATGGGATTGAGTGACAAAACCGTGCGCAATTATCTGGATATTCTCAGCGGGACATTCATGGTAAGGCAGTTGCAGCCCTGGCATGCCAACCTTAAAAAACGGCAGGTCAAAGCCCCCAAGATCTTCCTCAGAGACAGCGGTTTGTTACACAGCCTGCTCGGCATAGAGACACATCATCAGTTGCAGGGTCATCCCGGCTTGGGTGCCTCATGGGAAGGTTTTGCCCTGGAACAAACAGTACGTTTTCTCCGGCTCCAGAATGTCTATTTTTGGGCAACCCACAGTGGCGCAGAACTTGACCTATATTTTGTTGCTGGGGGCAAAAATTACGGTATCGAGTTCAAGTACAGCACCACCCCACAAATGACCCGTTCAATGCACAGCGCCATAAACGACCTTGACCTTGAGCATCTGTGGATTATGTACCCCGGCGAACACAACTTTCCGATTCAAGAACAGGTCTCCGTCGTTCCCTTGAACAAAGAAGGGATTAAAGTGATCCGGCAACGGATAGGAATGTCATCTTGAGAAAGCATCAAAAACTGAAAAAATTGGAACGAATAGATAAATCAACAACACCTAATATCTTGTCCTCCAGAAACTCCTGCATAAGTAAATCTATACATAACAGATAAATCTCCAGTTAAAGGATTATAATCTCATATTCTACTCTCGGAAAGAAGGGGGGCGTCGATAGGAGACATTCTATATCACCCTAAAACTTAAAACTTCTTTTCAAAACTAACCACTTCGACTATTATTCCAGCTTCATATTTTCAGCAGAACATAAATATTGAAAGGCGACATTAAATGATTACTGGAAATGAAATTCGTGCCCGCTTCCTGAAATATTTTGAAGATCGTGGTCATACCACCGTTGCCTCATCCTCTCTAGTTCCCCATAATGACCCGACACTCCTGTTTACCAACGCGGGGATGAATCAATTTAAAGACTGTTTTCTCGGGGATGAAAAACGGGATTATGTGCGGGCGACAACCTCACAAAAATGTGTACGGGCCGGTGGAAAACATAACGATCTGGAAAATGTCGGGCGCACGGCTCGCCATCATACTTTTTTTGAAATGCTCGGAAACTTCTCATTCGGGGATTATTTCAAAAAAGAGGCAATCGCTTACGCCTGGGAATTTTTGACCGTTGAGATGGGACTGGATAAAGACCGACTCTACGTGTCGGTGTATACCGACGACGATGAAGCAGCCAACATCTGGCATCATCAGGAAGACATTCCACGGGAGCGAATTTTCCGCTTTGAAGAAGACAACTTCTGGTCGATGGGTGACACTGGACCCTGTGGTCCCTGCTCAGAGATATTCTACGATAACGGTCCAGAAGTCGGTTGTGGTTCGCCCACCTGCACCGTTGGTTGTGACTGCGACCGCTACATGGAGATCTGGAATAACGTCTTCATGCAATTTGACCGTCAACCTGATGGCACCCTGATTCCGTTACCAAAACCTGCCGTTGATACCGGCATGGGTTTGGAGCGACTGGCCACAGTCATGCAGGGCGTACAATCAAACTATGACACTGATTTGTTCCGCATAATCATATCCTACATCGAAAAACTATCGACCAAAACCTATGGAGAAAACGAAGAGAATGATGTTTCCATGCGGGTTATGGCTGATCACAGCCGTGCCACAGCATATCTGATCGCCGATGGCGTTTTACCCTCCAACGAAGGACGTGGTTATGTACTGCGACGGATCATGCGTCGGGCGATGCGCCATGCCAAAATGCTCGGCTTTGAAGATCCAATATTATTCAAAACCGCTGTTTTTGTCCTCGAATCGATGGCCGAAGCCTATCCGGAAGAAGCAAAACGAAAAGATTTTGTTGCTAAGGTTGTTCAGAATGAAGAAGAACGTTTTATCCAGACCCTCGGAAATGGTCTACGGATATTGCAGGAAGAAATTGCCCAGTTGTCGGCAACAAAACAAACTATAATTCCAGGAGAAACCGTCTTTAAACTCTATGACACTTATGGATTTCCTGTTGATCTGACCGCTGATATCGTTGAAAAAGATGGTTACAGCCTTGATGAAAAAGGCTTTGAAACCTGTATGGAGTCCCAGCGAGCCAAAGCAAGGAAGCATTGGAAAGGTTCTGGTGAAGAAGCCATTTCAGCTATTTACAAGCAGTTGGTTGAAAAAGGGCTTCGCAGCGAGTTCTCTGGTTATTCAAAGTTAGAAGATCAAAGCGAAGTGCTAACTTTAATCCATCAAGGGGAGGTGGTTGAAAAATCGGCCTGTGGTGAGACCGTCGAAGTGATCACCGCAACCACCCCCTGCTACGGTGAGTCGGGTGGACAGGTCGGCGATACCGGAGAGATCATCACAGCTGAAGCAACTCTGAGAATTATCGAAACCAGGAAACCTCTTCCCAAACTCTTTGTCCACGTCTGTGAAGTTGTCACTGGGGCAATCAAAACAGGGGATAGTGCAACCATTAAGGTCAACGCAGAACGACGCCAACAGATCATCCTCAACCATACGGCAACTCACCTGCTCCAGGCTGCCTTGCAAAACCAACTGGGACAACATGTTAAACAGGCAGGATCATTAGTGACCCCGGAACGACTCCGTTTTGACTTTACCCATTTTTCACCAGTTTCGGCACAAGAGTTGAGAAAGATAGAAGCAGAAGTCAACCAACAGATCCGTATCAACGCCAAAGTTGAAAGCCGAGAGATGAGTGCCGATGCTGCGCAGAAAGCTGGTGCCATGGCACTATTTGGAGAAAAATATGGTGATGTTGTGAGAGTCATCAATGTAGGCGACTACAGTATGGAACTCTGTGGCGGAACCCATGCCAGTGCTGCTGGCGATATTGGCCTGTTCCGGATATTAAGTGAAGGGGGCATTGCAGCAGGGGTACGTCGGATTGAAGCTGTCACTGGAGCGACCGCTTTGACCCAGGTTCAGCAGCAACAACAATTTTTGCAACGCTTAGCTGATCTGGTTAAAAGTGACCCACAAAAACTTGAGCTACGGTTACAAAAACTTCTGGAACAGCAAAAAGAGATGGAAAAAGAGCTGCAAAGCCTTCAAGCAAAAGCTAACGCTGACCGTAGTGGTGAATTGATTGATAAAGTGCAATTAGTTGAGAATGTCAAATTGCTCGCGGCTAAAATTCCTGGAGCTGACGGCAAAGGGTTACGTGAATTTTCAGATCAACTTCGTGATAAGCTCGGCTCCGGCGTTTTGGTGCTGGTTTCTGATGCTGGCGGTAAAGTCTCCCTGCTGGTTGCCGTCACCAAAGATCTGACTGATCAAGTTAAAGCGGGAAATCTTATTAAACCACTGGCGAAAATTGTTGGTGGCCGTGGGGGTGGTCGTCCAGATCTAGCTCAAGCTGGTGGATCAGAGACAGATAAAATTGAGATGTTATTACAAGCAGCACCAGAACAACTCAAGAGGTTCCTCACTTAAATTCATGCCAGAAGATTATTTTCACTTACAAGCAGCCAGAAACTGGACATCTCTGGCTGCTTCGCTATATTTACCAGACAACACAAACTCACAGTACCAAACGCAGGCAAGCAGGGAGTACAATAAAACATGACTTTTACAGGATTAAATCAGCAACAAAAGAAAAAAACTCTTCTCTGCGCCGATGATGAACCCATCATTCGTGAACTCTGTGTCAATGTCCTGGATGAATATCACGTGCTGCTGGCGGAAGACGGTCTTGAAGCAGTGAAAATTCTTGATACTGTCGAGGTGGATATTGTTCTCAGTGATGTCATGATGCCTAATTTAGGGGGATTGGAGCTGTTACAAAAAATCAAGGAACAACGACCGGATCAAGCAGTCATTCTGATGACTGGCTATTCAGATAAAGAATTAATTCTCCAGGCTCTCAAAGCAGGGGCCGATGATTTTATCAATAAACCCATCAATATTTTGCAGTTAAGAACAACTGTTGATAAAGTTTTTGAAAAACAGAAAATCCGCCAAGAGCTGGCTGACTTAAAACAAACTGACAAGCTCAAAAGCAATTTTCTGGGGCTTATCTCACATAAATTAAAAACTCCAGCGACCGCTATTTCTCTCTTTATTCAAAATATTGCGGAGGGGGTAGAAAGCCCCAATGATACCAATTTCAAACAGATGGTCGTTATGATTCAGGCAGAAACCGTCCACTTGGAGCAACTGATTCAGGATCTCCTTTACTTCAGCGAAGCCACCTTGCAAGATGAGGCTTTAACTCTGGAACCCATTGATTTGGGAGCCCTTGCTGACCGCGTTTCCTTAGTCTTACAACCAGCAGCACTTCATAGCGGAGTTAATCTTGAAACCATTATTGAACCACAGCTGTCGAAAACACCACTGATGCTGAATCCACAAAGAGTCAGTTTTGCTATTCGTGCTTTGCTTGACAACGCTATCAAGTTCACCCCAAAAGGGGGTTCAGTCTGTATAAAAACGGAAAGCAATGAAAAACAGATCAAGCTATTGATCGAAGATAATGGCATTGGTATCTCACCACAGGAACTAGCTAAAATATTCAACAAATTCTACCAGGTTGACCCCGAACATACCGGCCAGATCCGTGGCTTTGGCCTCGGTCTCTACTATGCTCGCGAATTCATTCGCAGCATGGGGGGGCAAATCTATATTTATAGCCAGCCAGAGCAGGGGACGACATCAACCATCGAGTTTCCTCTGCCACACTAAAAAGCCTCCGAATTCCTGAGCACATTCCTTGGTAAAATTGCTTTAGATCTTTATTATCAGTCCCTCTTTATGTTATTTGTTATCACTTGTTGCTATCCCTCAGTGGCTTATATTTTATTGGAGTTATAAATGTTTAAAGGAACAACAATCTGCTGTGTTCGTCATGGCTCACAGGTAGCTTTGGCTGGTGATGGTCAGGTCAGTCTCGGCAACACGGTGATGAAGCATGGTGCTCGAAAAATCCGGAGACTTTATCAAGACCAAATTTTAGCTGGTTTTGCAGGCAGCACCGCTGATGCTTTTACGCTGTTTGAGAAATTCGAAGCAAAATTACAGGAATTTCGAGGCAACCTCTCGCGCGCCGCCGTTGCCCTCGCCAAGGATTGGCGCAGCGACAAAGTACTACGGCGCCTCGAAGCACTTCTGATCGTGGCAGATAAAGATGTCAGCTTGATAATTTCCGGCGCTGGTGATGTCATTGAACCCGATGATGGTGTTGCTGCTATTGGTTCCGGTGGTAGTTTTTCTCTGGCTGCTGCGCGAGCCCTGGTGGCTCATTCTGATCTTGATGCAGAACAAATTGTTACAGAAGCGCTCCATATTGCCGCAGATATTTGTATTTACACCAATGATAAAATTTCAGTTGAGGTTCTTAAGTGAATAACTTCACCCCCAGAGAGATCGTTTCCGAACTCGATCGCTATATTATTGGCCAGGACGATGCCAAACGTGCGGTTGCTATTGCCTTGAGAAATCGTTGGCGCCGCCAGCAGGTCCCGGCTGAATTGCGTGATGAGATTGCCCCAAAAAATATCATTATGATTGGTCCAACCGGGGTGGGCAAGACCGAAATTGCCCGGAGGTTGGCCAAGTTGGCACAGGCTCCATTTATCAAAGTTGAGGCGAGCAAGTTTACCGAAGTTGGCTATGTCGGGCGTGATGTCGAAAGTATGGTTCGTGATCTTCTGGAGCTGGCGATCCATATGGTCAAAGAAGAAGAGACAAAAAAGATGCAACTCAAAGCGGAGGCAAATGCGGAAGAACACCTGCTTGATCTGCTGCTTCCCGGCGAAACCGATCAATCTCCCGACAAACAGGAGCAGCGGCAGTATACCCGCGATCGCCTGCGGAAACTGTTGCGCTTGGGGGAGATGGATGAGCGTTTTGTTGAGTTGGAAGTTGAGGTGAGCAGTATGCCGGCGATGGGGGTTTTTACTCCACAGGGAAATGAAGAGATGGGGATGAACATCAAAGAGATGTTCGGTAATCTCTTTCCTAAAAGCTCCAAAAGTAAGCGGATCAAGGTCAGCGAGGCACGTGAAAGTCTGATTGAATCCGAGGCAGAGAAACTCATCGATATGGAAAATGTCACAACTTTAGCCCGTGAGCGGGCGGAACAGAACGGGATTATCTTCATTGATGAGATAGACAAAATTGCCAGTCGTGAAGGGACCCATGGACCTGAAGTTTCCCGTGAGGGGGTGCAACGGGATATCCTGCCGATTGTCGAGGGGAGTACCGTCAGCACCAAGCACGGTTCGATCAAAACTGACCATATCCTGTTTATTGCTGCGGGGGCGTTTCATACTGCCAAGCCATCTGACCTGATCCCGGAACTGCAGGGGCGCTTTCCGATCCGGGTTGAACTGGATAGTCTGGATGAGAACGATTTCTATCGCATCCTCACCGAGCCGAAAAATGCCTTGATTCGTCAATACAAAGAGTTGATGAAGACTGAATCGATTCAACTTGATTTTGACGATGAAGCGATTCACGAAATGGCAAAAATTGCTAAAACTGTCAATGACCGAACCGAGAATATTGGCGCAAGACGTCTCCACACGATCCTGGAAAAACTTTTGGAAGATCTCTCATTTACTGCTCCGGAGCTTACGGAGAAAAAGGTGAATATTGCGGCCAAGGATGTTCGGCAGCGGCTGGCAGAAATCAGTCAGGACGAGGATCTGTCGCGCTATATATTGTAAGTGGCAAGGAAAAAGGGATAAGGATAAAGGGACAAGGACAAGCCTTTAACCTTCAACCTTCAACCTTTAACCTTGAACCTTCAACCTTCAACCTTCAACCTTGAACCTTGAACCTGGGGTTAAAATGGAAGAACTGATCAAAAAAGCCAATATTCTGATGGAGACACTTCCTTGGATCAAGCGTTTCTATGGAAAAACCGTCGTCATCAAATATGGCGGTAATGCCATGGTTGAAGAGCGCCTGAAAGAAGGCTTCGCCCGCGATGTCATTATGATGAAGTATATCGGTTTAAACCCGGTTGTCGTTCATGGTGGTGGACCGCAAATCGGCAAGGTTCTTGAAGCGATGAAGATTGAAAGCCGGTTTATTCAGGGGATGCGGGTGACCGATAGTCAGACAATGGATGTGGTCGAAATGGTTCTTGGTGGCAAAGTCAACAAAGAAATTGTGACCAATATTAATCTTCATGGTGGAAAAGCAGTAGGGATTACTGGCAAGGATGGTGGCTTAATTAAGGCTAGGAAGCTAGAAATGACCGCTGTTAATCCTGAGACCCTGACGCCGGAAATTATCGATATTGGTATGGTTGGCGAAGTTGAATCAGTCGACCCAACCATTATCAAAAGTTTGGAAGAAAGCAATTTCATCCCGATCATTGCTCCGATTGGTGGCGGTCTTAATGGTGAAACTTACAATATCAATGCCGACCTGGTAGCCGGCAGAATCGCCGGTGCACTCAAGGCCGAAAAATTGATTTTGTTGACTGATATCGAAGGGGTCAAGGACAAACAAGGTCAACTTATTTCTACTATCGATGTTCAACGAGTTCCCGATCTGATTAATAACGGAACGATCTCCGGTGGAATGATTCCCAAAGTCAACTGTTGCGTTGATGCAATTGATGAGGGCGTTATAAGAACCCACATCATCGATGGCCGAATGGAACACGCTTGTTTGCTGGAAATGTTTACTGACAAAGGGATTGGAACTGTCGTGGCGAGGTATCATTGATGGGCAATTCACAAAGCTGGATCGACCGGGGTTTGACTCATGTTGCCAAAACCTACGGCCGTTATCCCCTGGTTGCTGCAAGCGGTAAAGGGTGTTGGCTGACCGATATCGATGGCAAGAAGTATCTCGACTTTCTAGCCGGGGTTGCCGTCAATAACCTTGGCCACTGCCATCCAAAGGTTGTTGCTGCTTTGCAGGATCAAGCAGGAAAGTTGCTGCACTGTTCTAACTATTTTCACATTCCACAACAGATTGAACTGGCAGAAATTCTCTGTGAACATTCATTTGGTGATCGGGTCTTCTTCTGTAACTCAGGTGCTGAAGCCAACGAAGCTGCGCTAAAGCTGGTACGCAAATACAGTGCAGATAAGTATGATGCTAATCGGTTTGAGATCATCACTGCTCAGGAGTCCTTCCATGGACGAACCCTTGCCACCATCAGTGCCACCGGCCAAGATAAAATTAAGGCCGGTTTCGCGCCCCTGATGCCAGGATTCAAACATGTCCCCTTTGGTGACATTCAAGCCCTCAAGGCAACGATAAGTTCAAAGACCTGCGCCGTCATGCTGGAACCAATCCAAGGGGAAGGGGGCATCAATATCCCACCATCAGGTTATCTGCAGGCGGTACGGGAACTGTGTGATCAGCAGGAACTACTGCTGGTCTTTGATGAAATTCAGGTTGGTCTTGGCCGCACTGGAAAACTATTTGCCTATCAGCATGATAACATCGAGCCCGATGTGATGACTTTGGCCAAAGCCCTCGCAGCAGGTCCTCCAATTGGTGCCATGGTTGCCCGAGAAAAATATGCGGAAGCGCTTGGCCCGGGAACCCACGGGTCGACCTTTGGTGGCAATCCATTATTAGCAGCCGCTGGTGTTGCGGCAATGAAGGTTCTGCTTGAAGATGAGATTTTGGATAATTGTGTCGCCATGGGTGACTACCTACGGACACAATTAGAGCAGTTGCAAAATAAATATTCTTTTATTAAGAACGTCCGTGGACGCGGTCTGATCTTTGGGATGGAACTGACAATTGAGGGAGCTGAGATTGTCAAAACCGCACTTAGTCGTGGGCTGCTTATCAATTGTACCGTTGAAAAAGTACTGCGATTTGTCCCGCCATTAATCGTGACCCGGGAAGAAATCGACCAGATGATTGAAATTTTGAGTAGTATATTTGAAGAATTATAACCTTCGAGTTATTTTTTTTGGGAGAATACAATTATGAATAAAGATTTCCTTTCCCTCTCTGACTGGTCTCTGGAAGATCTGGAAGCAATTTTTTCTCTCACCCGAGAGCTGAAGCAGAAGCAGAAAGAAGGAACCCCCCACCGCCTGCTTGAGGGTCAAACTCTCGGCATGATCTTTGAGAAAAGTTCCACCCGAACCCGAGTCTCCTTTGAAGTTGGTATGTTCCAGCTTGGAGGCCATGGACTGTTTCTCCATTCAGGAACCACACAGATGGGTCGTGGTGAGCCGATCAAAGATACTGCCCGGGTCATGTCGGGTTATTGTGATGGGGTCATGGCACGAACCTATTCGCATAAGGCTCTGGAAGAATTCGCTGAATACAGCTATGTTCCCGTCATTAATGGCCTCAGCGACCGGTACCATCCTTGCCAGCTGGTTGCCGACATGTTCACCGTTACTGAGCACAAAGATGATTATCACAATTTGAAATATTGTTGGATTGGTGATGGCAACAACATGGCAAACAGCTGGATCAATGCCGCCGCTCTCGTCGGTTTTAAGCTGCGCATCGCAACCCCGAAAGGATATGAGCCTGACGGAGAAATTGTCGCTCTGGCTGAAAAATCTGGCGCAAAAATCTTATTGACAAACGATCCACGCGAAGCTGCTGAGGGAGTTGATGTTCTTAATACCGATGTCTGGGCCAGCATGGGACATGAAACAGAGCAACAAGAACGGATAAAAGCTTTTGCCGGCTTTCAGATCAATGCCGATCTGGTTAAACTGGCTGACCCTGAAGCCGTCGTGATGCATTGCTTGCCTGCACACCGCGATGAAGAGATAACCGATGAAGTTGTCGAAGGAGCACAATCAATTATTTTTGCTGAAGCTGAAAATCGCTTGCATGTCCAAAAAGCGATTCTGGCAACACTAATGGCACGTTAGCCGATGCAAATCACCTGTCCACACTGCGGCTTTAGCAAAGAGATTAACCAGGAGCAACTGCCAGCAGATGCCAGTCGGGTTAACTGCCCAAAATGTAAACAGAGCTTTCCGCTGCACGCGCAAATCCCGGAGACCGAATTTCAACCTAAAACAACAGAAAAAGCGCGTCAAACCAGCACCTACCGATCACAAATTTCTGCCAATGCAGAGGTCGATGCTTTGCCAAAAGCTGGTTTCTGGATGCGGGTGGTTGCAACCTTTATCGATGCATTTATTGTCTTTGTGCTGCAATTCTTACTGGGATCACTCCTTGCTTTGGCTGGGTTTGCTGCTGTTAGCGGGAAAGGGACTCCAGGAAACATAGCTATATTGGTACAATTATTCGGTTTTGCCCTCAGTTTTGCCTACTATGTTTTCTTTACTGGCTACTGTGGCCAAACTCCGGGAAAAATGGCGTTGCGGATAAAAGTTATCCGCTGCGATGGTTCGCAGCTCAGTTATGGTAGAGCTGCTTTTCGCGAAATACCGGCAAAATTTATCTCAGGAATAATTTTTGGAATTGGCTACCTGATGGTCGCCTTTGATGATCAAAAACAGGGTTTGCACGATCGTATGGCTAACACCTATGTCATAAAACTCTGATGGCGTCGTAAAAAAGTCCGCTCTACTGCGTTACGGTATTTTTTCAGGACTTCGACATACTGTGTGTATGTCTTCACCCCTGAAAAAGCACCAAGCCTTGTAGTGCGAATTTTTTACATAGCCATCTCATAACAATTAGGAGTAAAAAAATGGATAAAAAAGAAGACGTTAAAAAAGTAGTTCTCGCCTATTCCGGTGGGCTGGATACCTCGATCATCCTCAAATGGTTGATTGAAGAATATGATTGTGAAGTCATTGCCTTCTCTGCCGACCTCGGTCAGGGAGAAGAGTTAGATGGCATCCCGGAAAAAGCAAAGAATACCGGTGCAAGCGCCTGCCACATTCTCGACTTGAAAGAGGAGTTTACCCGCGACTTCGTTTTCCCGATGTTCCGTGCCAATGCTATTTATGAAGGACGTTATTTCCTTGGAACATCAATTGCCCGCCCCTTGATAGCCAAGGCACAGATGGAGATTGCCGCAAAAGAAGGAGCAGATGCTGTCTCCCATGGAGCAACAGGCAAAGGAAACGACCAGGTACGTTTTGAAATCTCATACTACCACTTCGATCCAGCGGTCAAAGTGATTGCACCGTGGCGGGAATGGGATCTAAACAGCCGCACCGCACTTGAAGAGTATGCGAAAAAACGTGGGATTCCAATTCCAACCAGCAAAAAATTCCCCTGGAGCTCTGACCGTAACCTGCTGCATATTTCCTTTGAGGGGGATATTCTGGAAAACCCTTGGGCTGAAGCTCCAGAAGAGATGTATGTCCTCACTGTTGCCCCGGAAGATGCCCCAGACCAGCCAGAGCATGTAGAGATCGAGTTCGAAAAAGGGAATGCCGTTGCAGTTAACGGCGAACGTCTCTCTCCAGCCAAGCTGCTGGCGAAACTGAATGAACTCGGTGGCAAACATGGCATCGGTCGAGTTGACCTGCTGGAAAACCGCTACGTTGGCATGAAAAGCCGCGGTATCTATGAAACTCCCGGCGGCACCATCCTTGAGGAAGCCCACCGAGGCGTGGAACAGATTACCATGGATCGTGAAGTGATGAACCTGCGTGATTCTCTGGTGCCTCGCTATGCGGCCATGATTTACAACGGTTACTGGTTTGCTCCTGAGCGGATAGCCCTGCAAGCTCTGATTGATGAAACCCAAAAAACCGTCAACGGCAAGGCTCGAATCAAACTCTACAAGGGACACTGTCGCGTGGTCGGACGTGATTCTGCAACCGACAGCCTGTTCAATGTCGATTTTGCTACTTTTGAAGCAGATGATGTCTATAATCAAGCTGATGCCGAAGGTTTTATTAAACTGAGCGCCCTACGTTTACGGATTGCAGCAATCCAACGTGATGCCAAGAAATAGATAGTTCATTGCTCAGCGGCTCGGTGGAGCCTTAGATAACCACCGAGCCTGCAGGAGATATCCTTGGAAACAGCCCTGCAAAAACAGATTAAAACTTCTGTGGTCGCCTGTATCGTGGATGCAGAGCAGAAAATTCTTCTGACACGGCGCAGTATTCCTCCATTTTTTGGTCAGTGGGTCATGCCCGGAGGGAAGATTGACCATGGTGAATCAATTGAATGTGCACTTCTGCGCGAGGTCAAAGAAGAGGTTGGTCTTCGGGTTGAAATAGGCCAACTTGTTGATATCTACGAACATCTGGCAATTGGTCATAAAGAGGATCATTATATTATTCTCTACTACCGAGCTAAGGCCTTGACTCTTGAACTAAAGCTTAACCCGGATGAGCTGAGTGAAGCGATTTGGTTTTCAGACCGCCAACTCCCGACACTGGATGTCCCACCGGGTTGTCGGCAGATACTGGCTCACCTTTTCCCTGAGCTAAGATGGCCAGAACTACAGCCTCCCGGAGACAATGCAGACTGCGAAATCCCCGGGATTAACCCTCTGCACTGATTGTTGCTGCCATGTTCACAATTATCAAAAAAAATATTGCTATTGATTTTCCGCGGGGACACCATCTTCATTGTATGATCAGCCAGATCCCCAATGAAATCAGGGTTGACAAAGGATCTGATTCCCCGGCTGTCACTCAGCGCAAATGGGAGCGTGTCCGTTCGGTACTTGAACTCATTGTCCATGCTGAGAGCAACCTGAAGAAGATCCATTTCCTCCTCTTCCCTGAGGAGACTTTACCCTATAGTCATTTTGATCAAGCTCTCTCTTTGATTGTTGAAAGCTTTCCAACCAATACCGTAACCATGCTTGGTCTCGAGGCTTTTTCTCTTGTCACTTTTCTCGGCTTAGCCCAACGCTTTAAGAACGATAATGAAGAGTTACTGCAATCCATCGTTGAAGACCGTCAAAATGGAAAAATTGATTCCTTACAGGTCAATAGTATCGCAGTCGTCATCAAGGAGAATACTGGAAACGTTCGTGTTTTTCTGCAGGCAAAAAGTCATCCGTGCTACCACGAGGAAGCCATGGATGCCAGCCATGACCTTTATCATGGAAAAGTGTTTCCCCTGTGGCATTGTCCATCCAGCGGTTTTAATTTTATGGCGATGATTTGTTTTGACTATATCTATCGGACTCCCTATCAGTCCAATATTCGGCAGGTGATCGATTATGCGAATGAATTGTATTTTTCCAGTCGTCAACAGCTTGATTTACTGGTCGTTTTGGAGTGTAATCCCAAACCAGAACATAGCTTGTTTCGCAAGGTCATCCATGGCTTTTATGGTGAACTGCTAGAATCAACACCAGGCGTACGGGACACAATAACCGTTTTCTGTAATGCTTCCGGTGAAACCAATGCTTCTTTACCAACAGACAGTGAAGACCCCTTTGGTTATTCATCAATCATCATGCATGAAAGCCACAAAATTGCACCGCGAGAACTTCCTGATTTTACTGTCGACAATTTTGACGGATTACCTGTCTGTCGACTGCATTTTAACTGTGAATCAAGACTGTTTTATTTCAACCTGCCGGTCTTCCATAGGTTTGACCCACGGACAACACGCATGCCACTGAAAATCCACCATATCTATCAGGAGGATGGTCAAGGCAATTGGATAACCCTGCGGGACGTCGAAGATGGTGAGCTGAATGTTCCTGATCCTCAAGGAGAACAATAATGAGCAATAAACTCTGGGGCGGTCGCTTTACTCAACCCACAGATAAATTTGTCGAGGAATTTACCGCTTCAATCGGGTTTGAGCAGCGCCTGGGCAGCTATGATATTCAGGGTTCTAAAGCCCATGCGGAAATGCTTGGGCGACAGGGGATTATTGCAGTTACAGAGGCACAGCAGATTATTGCCGGACTGGATGAAATTCTCAACGCTATTGAAGCAGGAACAATGGAATTTTCCGTCGCCCTGGAAGATATCCACATGAATGTCGAAGCACGTCTGATTGAGAGGATTGGTGCTGTTGGCGGTAAACTGCATACGGGTCGCAGCCGTAATGATCAAGTTGCTGTCGATATCCGCCTTTACCTGCGCGATGAAATCGATACGATTCTCGACTATCTAAAAAAGCTGGAAACTTCGTTGATCCAGCAAGCCGAGAAAAACCTTGATATCATCATGCCTGGCTACACCCATCTACAGACTGCTCAGCCAGTGCTTTACAGTCATCATATGCTCGCTTACCGTGAAATGATTGCCCGGGACGCTAGCCGACTCAGGGATCTGCGAGCCAGATTTAATCAGCTGCCCCTTGGTGCTGGAGCTTTGGCAGGAACCACCTTCCCCATTGATCGTGAATGGGTTGCTGAAAAACTGGGTTTTGACGGCGTCACCAGAAACAGTCTTGACAGTGTTTCCGACCGCGATTTTGCCATTGAGTTCTGTAGTTTTGCCGGGATCCTGATGATGCACCTGTCGCGCCTGTCGGAAGAGCTGATTCTCTGGTCGAGTGCCGACTTTAATTTCATCGAACTCTCTGATGCCTTCTGTACTGGCAGCTCCATCATGCCGCAGAAGAAAAATCCCGATGTCCCCGAACTGGTACGCGGAAAAACCGGACGGATTTATGGCAACCTGATGTCATTACTTACATTGATGAAATCGTTGCCACTGGCCTACAATAAAGACATGCAGGAAGATAAAGAGCCCCTTTTTGATACCATAGATACGGTCAAAGGGAGTCTGAAGGTTTTTGCCGCGATGATTGCGGAGCTGAAGGTAAAGGGAGATAATATGCGCATTGCAGCCGCGCGGGGTTTCTCCACTGCCACCGACGTTGCCGATTATTGTGTCCGCAAAGGGTTACCTTTCCGGCAGGCTCATGAAGTCGTTGGTAAAACCGTCCGCTATTGCGTTGAAACCGGAAAAGACATTCCAGAGCTAAGTTTGGCTGAATTCCAGAAATTTTCTAATCTGATCGAAGCAGATATTTACAATTTTGTCACCCTGGAAGCTTCAGTTAATGCCCGCAAGGCAACCGGAGGAACAGCTCGGGAAGCGGTTGAACGGGAACTGAATCGCTTAAAATCATCTTAGGAGAGTATCAGACTTTGCGAATAAAAGTTTTATATATCATATTGACTCTGGTGCTGATCCTTAACGCCTGTGGTAAAAAAGGACCAGTTCGACCAATCGACAGCGCTCCTCCACCAGCGGTGGAAAAGCCCTGCAACTAAAGAGAACACAGCCCCTATATATGGAGGAAAATATGTTTCAAGGATCTATGGTAGCAATCATAACCCCCTTTGATACCCAGGGCAATTTTGATGAAGAAAGCTATCGTCAGCTGATTGAATTTCAAATTGAAAATGGTACCGATGTCATTGTCCCTTGCGGCACCACTGGTGAATCAGCAACTCTGGATTATGCCGAACACGATCAAGTCATCAAGGTCTGTATCGAGCAGGTCAACAAACGGATCCCAATTCTTGCAGGAACCGGTTCCAATGCCACAGCTGAAGCAATAGCCATCTCCCAGCATGCCAAGGAAATGGGCGCTGATGGCGTGCTGCTGGTTGCCCCCTACTACAATAAGCCATCTCAGGAGGGGCTCTATCAAAACTTCAAAACAATCGCTGAAAATGTTGCTCTTCCGCAGGTTTTGTACAATGTTCCAGGCAGAACCGGTGTAAATATGGTTGCAGAAACAACAGTGCGCCTCGCAGAAATTGACAATATTGTGGCCATCAAAGAAGCCTCCGGTGACATTACTCAGGCGAGTGAAATCATTGCCCGGGCTGGTGACAAAATTGATGTTCTCTCCGGCGATGATTTCCTGACCCTGCCGCTGATGGCCTGTGGTGCCAAGGGGGTCATTTCGGTGACCGCGAACATTATGCCGAAACAGGTTAAATCCATGGTGCAAGCGGTACAGGACAACCGCTGGGATGATGCACGAAAACTCCATCTACAACTGCTTGATGTCCACCAGGCCATGTTTATTGAGTCCAACCCGGTTCCGGTGAAAACTGCTGCAGCGTTGATGGGCAAATGCAAGGTTGATGTTCGCCTACCACTGGTTGCTATGCAAACGAACACCTTGGAACAATTGCAGACGATATTGAAGAAACATGGTCTGATATAAATTACAAGGGGCGATCCTTGTGATTGCCCTTGTCCCACATCGTCGTTTTAAATCCGGGCGAATACAAGATTCGCCCCTACAAGTCTTACGGATCAAATATATGAAAGTAGCAATTGTCGGCGCTGCCGGGCGCATGGGTGGACGTTTAATTCAAGCCGTGCTGGAAGCGGAAGAGCTGGAACTGACCGGTGCAATAGAACGTCCAGGACACCCACAGATTGGCACAGATGCTGGATTACTTGCCGCCGTTGGTGAGCTTGGAGTCATGATCTCAGATGATCTTGCAGCCACCATGGAAGCTGCCGATATTCTCATTGACTTCACCTTTCCGGATGTAACTCTGAAAAATCTGGAAATCTGTGCAAAACTGGACAAAATGGTCGTTAGTGGTTCAACCGGATTTACTCCCGAACAGAAAATCCAGGTGGAAAAATATGCCAAGAAAATCCCGGTCGTTCTCGCTCCTAATATGAGTATCGGGGTCAATGCGTGTTTCAAACTTCTCAAGGAGGCCGCCAATATCCTTGGGGATGATTTTGATGTCGAAATTGTTGAGCTCCACCATAACAAGAAAAAAGATTCCCCCTCTGGAACCGCGGTGCGCATGGGTGAAGTTGTCGCCGAAACTCTGGGTCGCGATTATAACCAGGTAGCCAACTACCACCGTGAAGGAATGTGTGGCGAGCGGACAAAAGAAGAGATCGGCATGCAGACTGTACGCGGCGGTGACATCGTTGGTGAGCATACCGTTTATTTTATCGGTATGGGAGAACGGATTGAAATCAGCCACCGAGCCATGAGCCGGGATATGTTTGCCCGTGGAGCAATTCGCGCTTGTCAATGGTTGCAGGGAAAAGAAGCTGGCCTTTATGATATGCAGGATGTTCTGAATTTAAGCTGAAATCGTCTAAAGGGAGATAAAAATGAAAAAGATTATGATTCTAGTGATCATTGTAGCGTTTTTCTTAATTTCTGGCTGTGAAACTTTTCATGGACTTGGTAAAGATGTAGAAAATGCTGGAACATGGCTGCAACAAAAATCTGACTGAAATAAAAAAACTTAAATTCCAACGGCAAAGTGGTTTATCCCCAAATAGCCTTTGCTTTTTAACCCTTCAGGAGAAATTTACATGGCACGCATCAATGATAACTACCTGAAACTTCAGGCAGGCTATCTGTTCCCGGAAATCAGCCGACGGGTCACTGAATTCACCCAGGCCAACCCTAATGCTAGCGTGATCCGTCTTGGTATCGGTGATGTCACCAAACCACTGGTGCCTGCGGTACTCAAAGCTTTTCACCAGGGCGTTGATGAGATGGCTGACAGAGCCACCTTTCATGGTTACGGCCCGGAGCAGGGTTATGACTGGCTGGCACAGATCATCATTGACAAAGCATATAAACCGCTTGGTGTTGATTTAAAAACTTCTGAGGTCTTTATCTCCGATGGATCCAAGTGCGATAGCGGCAACATCCTGGATATTTTTGACCTTGGCAACAAGGTTGCCATCGGTGATCCCGTCTACCCGGTTTATAACGATACCAACGTCATGGTTGGTCGGAGTGGTCAAATTGATGATAAGGGCTATTATCAAGGGCTGGTTTATATGCCCTGTACCGAGGAAAACGGTTTTAATCCAGATTTTCCAGCCGAAAAAGTCGACTTGATCTACCTTTGTTTTCCCAATAACCCAACTGGAACTGTTGCCACCAAAGAACAGCTGAAAGCTTGGGTCGATTATGCCATTGGTAATGATGCTGTCATCTTGTTTGATGCTGCCTACGAAGCATTTATTACTGAAGCCGATATCCCCCACTCCATCTACGAGATTGAAAGAGCCAAGCAATGTGCAATCGAGTTCCGATCTTTTTCTAAAACCGCTGGGTTCACCGGGGTGCGTTGCGGACTGACCGTTGTGCCGGAAGAACTCATGGGCACGACTGAAAGTGGTGAAAAATATAGTTTCAACAAACTCTGGAACCGCCGCCAAAGCACCAAGTTTAATGGGGTCTCCTACCCGGTTCAGAAAGCCGCAGCAGCGGTCTATAGTGATGAAGGTTGGGTACAAATAAAAGAGATCATCGATTTCTATATGGAAAATGCCCGCATTATCCGTGAAGGGTTGACCGCCGCCGGAATTCAATGTTTTGGTGGCGTCAACGCCCCTTACATTTGGCTAAAAACTCCAGAAGGAATGAGTAGCTGGGATTTCTTTGACAAACTCCTCAACGAATGCTTTGTCGTCGGCACCCCCGGTAGCGGCTTCGGCCCCAGCGGTGAAGGTTATTTTCGCTTATCGGCTTTTGGTGAACAAGATACTGTTGAGACCGCTGTTCAGCGCATCAAAGAGAAATGGGGGAAGTGATTGTCCCACTAAAAAAGGCGGCCACACTGGTCGCCTTTTTTATCGTCTGGCTATAACTTAACACCTGTGCCTGCAACTGATTCACTATTTATAGTGAATCTACAGCACCTGAGGTTACTTTTTTTTCACTTTGAACCCGGATTTTTCCAGAGCAGCAGCAAGATCAGTCCGGGTATTTTTAGGTTTTTCTTTTTTCTGTTGGTACACTTTTTCAGGCTTTTTTTTCACACCTTCTTGTTGAAACTTCACCTCACTACTGCGCATGGTCAAAGAAATACGTTTTCGTTGCAAGTCAATCTCCAACACCCGTACCTGCACCTGCTGCCCGACCTTGACCACCTCGTTGGGATCTTTAACAAAGCGGTCAGCAAGCTGGCTGATATGGACTAAACCATCCTGATGAACACCAATATCGACAAAAGCCCCAAAGGCGGCCACATTGGTCACAACGCCGTTGAGACTCATCTCCTCTTTGAGATCCTTGATTTCCATGACATCTTCACGAAAGCTGGTTGAAATAAAAGTTTCACGCGGGTCACGCCCCGGTTTCTTCAACTCATTGATGATATCTTTTAAAGTTGGTAGCCCAACATCCACAGCGATATATTGGTTGAGATCAATTGAATCCAGAAGAGCCGTTTCAGCAGCCAGTTTCTGCAAATCAACACCAGCATCTGCTGCCATCTGTTGTACCAGCTTATAACGCTCCGGGTGTACTGCGGTATTATCAAGGGGTTGCTCGGCACCTCGGATACGTAAAAAACCTGCGGCCTGCTCAAAAGCCTTCTTGCCAAAGCGTGGAACCTTAAGAAGCTCCTTTCGCTGCCGGAACATCCCATTTTCATTTCGATGACAAATGATCGCCTTGGCCAGGGAGTCACTGATTCCAGAGACAAAAGCAAGCAAAGCCCAACTCGCCGTATTCAAGTCAACGCCAACATAGTTGACACATGATTCCACCACTTCATTCAGCGATTTTTTCAAAGCTGTCTGGCTGACATCATGCTGATACTGACCGACACCGATACTTTTGGGGTCAACCTTGACCAGTTCAGCCAGGGGATCTTGCAACCGACGGGCGATAGAAATTGCCCCACGTATGGTCAGATCAAGGTCGGGAAATTCTTCACGAGCAATATCAGAGGCGGAATAGACACTCGCACCCGCTTCACTGACCATGACCACCGACAATTTTTTACCCACCGTTTTCAGACACTGGCGAACAAACTGATCCATCTCCCGACCAGCGGTGCCATTGCCAATGGCCACCATCTCAACCTGGTGAGAATCAATCAGCCGTAAAAGTTTTTGCTGTGCTTCCTCGATCCTCCCCCTGCCGGTATGGGGATAAATGGTGGCATGTTCAAGAAACCGTCCGGTCTGATCGACCACTGCCAGCTTGGAACCGGTGCGCAAGCCAGGATCAACACCAAGAACCCGGAAGCTTCCAGCTGGAGCCGCTAACAACAAGTTGCGCAGGTTTTCAGCAAACACCCGGATCGCTTCTTCATCGGCAATCTTTTTTGCCTGCAACCGCAGCTCAACTTCGATCGATGGTGCCAACAAACGATTGTAAGCATCGTCAACCACCAGTCTGAGCCAATCGATATACGGATTTGCTTTAGGAATTAACAACTGGCCAAGGCGCGAAAGAATTTCCTCTTCAGGGGCTTCGATCGACAGTCGCAGCACATCTTCTTTTTCACCACGCCGCATCGCCAACATGCGGTGGGAAGGGATGAGTCGCAGTGGTTCGCTAAAATCATAGTACATCTCATACTTACTGACCGTCCCAGCCTTGCCACGAGCTGGTTGAGAGCGGAAAAGTCCCTGCTGCCAAGTCAGAGCACGAACAATCGCACGAGACTCCGCGACATCGGAAAACTGTTCTGCCAGAATGTAACCTGCACCTTGAAGCGCCAAGGCGGCATCATCGACCTGCCGCTCGATATCAATAAAATGAACCGCCAATGATTCCAAGTCTGTTCCAGATTCAACCGCCTGTAGAATCTGTTCCGCCAGCAATTCCAAACCCTGCTCTTTGGCAATTGTCGCCTTGGTGCGTCGCTTTGGTTTGTAGGGTAGATAGATATCTTCCAGTTCTGTCTTCTGCCGGCAAACAATAATTTTGGTGCGCAGCTCTGCCGTCAATTTCCCCTGTTCATCGATTGACTTAAGAATGGTCTGCTGCCGCTCCTGCAACTCCTGAAAGTATGCCAACCGTTCCTGCAACAGACGAATCTGCACCTCATCCAGTTCGCCAGTTACCTCTTTACGATAACGGGCAATAAAAGGAACGGTTGCACCCTCTTCAAGCAGTGCAACCGTTTGTTTTACCTGATTCTGCTGCAGGCCGGTTGCTTCGATCAGAAGCCCAAGAATATCTTTAATATCCATAAATTTTACCCGTGTCCCTGTTATTAAAGATTACGTTTGGGTAACTTCCAGATCGTGAAACCGCTCCCTTCATCATCAATAAATGACCCTTCATAGCCAAAGGTAAATGCTACGACATTCTCAGCCAGATCCAATTTATAGCTAAATGAAATCTGATCTTCCAAACTGGTGCTCAGCGTCCTGGCAATTTCCAGATAATCAACAACAAACATATCCTTATCCAGCAGGAAGAGTTTTAATTTTAAATCCCGCACTCGTTCGAAATTTATTTTGGGGCTGAATGAGAACGAAAATAGTCCATCAATATTAAATTGATCCCCCTGCCGATCATACGAATAATCAACGGTTACGTAAAGATCCTGCCAACGCTGATTTTCAACCTGATCCACAGCCAGCCTGACTACCCCCTGGCTATCAGCTTTAGCTCCCTGGTAATAGGTTGTCGTCGCCTGGCATCCAAAAAACAGCGGGGCAAGCAAAAAAAGTAATAAAATCCATAGTTTATTTTTCATGATTATTTCTCCACTTAAAGAATTATTTATATATGAATTATAGCATATATATAAACATGAAGGATATAGCACCAAATATGCTAGGGTTAGTATCATTCTTAAATTATTATCAAGGATTAAGAGTATGAAAAAATCAGGTATTTTTCTCCTCGGATTATTTTCGGTCATCTATCTTTTGAATCCAACGGCGGGTTTTTTCGAGCTGATCCCCGACAATATTCCGATTATCGGCAACCTTGATGAAGCCGCAGCGATGACCCTACTGCTAATGTGTCTGCGCCATTTTGGCTATGACCTGCCAGATATTTTCAATCCGAAGAAGTAAAAAAGAAGGCGTGATTGGAGCTGAACAGCGGCGGATCGCGGTTGACTATTTTCCGGATAAGCGGTGATCCAAGCAGGCGTTGATTCAGAAATTTACGTGCAGCAGCACGGTTCCAACCGGTTGCAGATTGAAATTCATGATAGAGCCCAAGCGGGCTTTTATCATCCCGGAGTCTGGAGCTGTCGATTCCATATAATTCAGGATTATCCAGCAGTTCGGATCCTCTTGGCAGGTTCATGATTGAAATATTGAGAAAGCCGATTTTCTCCGCATGTTGTTCCAGAAAGCTCAAGGTCATTTCGGCGTCAACTTCAGTTTCTCCCGGAGTTCCCAACATGATGTAAACATAGCTGCTAATTCTGGCACGATACAGATTATCCAGAATTCTGGCTGCAGCTTCCAGCTTGATCCCTTTTCGCAATTTATCAAGAACGGTCTGCGAACCACTTTCCAAACCCAATTGCAACATGTGACAGCCTGCTTCAGCAAGCTGGCTGACAAAAACAGGAGCTTCCAGAGCAGATTCGAACCGGACGAATCCAAACCAGGACAAAGCTTTCAACTCAGTTCGTCGAGCTGCCATATTCTTCAAAATATTTACCGGGATAGCATTATCGGTCAGGTGGAAGTTTTGAACCCCATAGCGTGCAGATAATTGCAGCAATAAATCCGGAAATTCAAGCGGCTGAAAACACTCATAAGGATGTACTGGAGCGGTTGCTTCAGGGCAAAATAAACATTTCTGCCAATAACAGCCACGCGAAGCACTGACTGGAAAAATTGGCTGCGGACTTAAATAGCGATCAAACTCAGCAAATGAAAAATCGGGGACAAAGCCGATCTCGGAGACATCATCCAAATAATATCCTTCTGGGGCAGAACCTTTTGCCAAAGCGACAAGGGATGCCTCCCCCGGCCCGAAAACCAATCGGTCAAAAGGAGGTAAAGTAAG
>JASFYS010000176.1:0-9341 GCA_045047095.1 Desulfuromusa sp.
GCTCTCTGGCTTGGTGGCCTCATTTCCCTTTCAAGTACCATGGTGATTCTCAAAACTCTGATGGCACAGGGGATGATAGGAACTTTGTCGAGCCGGGTGATGATTGGGATCCTGGTGGTTCAGGATCTGGCCGTTGTGCTGTTGCTGATTCTTCTGCCACAACTATCCAATCCGGCTGCTGGAATGCCAGTTTTAGCCATTGCTGTGCTTAAATCGATTATTTTTTTAGCGGTTATGCTGTTACTTGGGACTCGATTATTACCCCGGCTACTGGCTGTTATTGCTCACTGGAACTCCAGGGAACTGTTTCTTCTCGCAATTATTACGATCGGATTAGGGATCGGCTATGCAACATTTCTTCTAGGCCTCTCTTTTGCTTTTGGTGCTTTCGTTGCGGGGATGGTGTTAAGTGAATCGGATTATGGTCATCAGGCCTTAAGCGATATTATTCCGCTGCGGGATTTATTCGGGCTCCTTTTCTTTACCTCTGTCGGGATGCTTCTGAACCCGATATTTTTATTCGAAAACTGGGTCGGAGTTCTGCAACTTGTGGTGTTGGTGGCTCTTGGTAAAAGTTTGATAATGGCCGGGATTGTTCGCAGCTTTGGATATGGTAATGTCATCCCTCTGGCTGTTGGTTTGGGGATGTTCCAGATCGGGGAGTTTTCTTTTGTCTTGGGGCGGGTCGGCATAGAGGGTGGATTTCTGAATCTGGAACAATATTCCTATGTTTTATCGGCGACGATTATCAGTATGTTGATTACGCCCCTGGTTTCAGCGTTAACGGCTCCCCTCTACGATTTTAAAAAACGCTATTCCAAAAAAGATCTTTTAGAAACAGCGAATATCCCAAAAGAGGGACTGCATGGACATATCGTTATCGCTGGAGGAGGACGGGTCGGGAAACATGTCGCCAATATCTTAGCGCAGCTTGAAGTCCCTTTTGTTATCATTGATCTGGATCACCGTATTATGGATGACTGTC
Source organism: Desulfuromusa sp. (assembly GCA_045047095.1). Classification (GTDB taxonomy): domain Bacteria; phylum Desulfobacterota; class Desulfuromonadia; order Desulfuromonadales; family Geopsychrobacteraceae; genus Desulfuromusa. The sequence goes on from JASFYS010000176.1 coordinate 986, forward strand.
GTCTGCGTGGTTATCCTGCGATCTATGGAGATGCTGCACAGTCGGTGATTCTTGAAGCGGCGAATCTTGTTGAAGCTAGACAACTGCTGATTACTATCCCCCATATCGTGACGGCCGCAGCCATTGTCCATTATGCCCGTCGACATCATCCTGATTTAGATATTGTTGTGCGCTCTATCGGTGCTGAACAGATGGAATCACTCTATGCCGATGGCGTATATATGGTCATTCGACCGGAGTTGGAAGCGGGGCTGGAAATTGCGCGGCAAGTGCTGTTGAATTTAAAATTTTCTGTACCAATGATTCAAAAGTTCACAGATGCAGCCCGTCAAGATCATTATCAGCAACTATCTAACGAGAAAAAGGGTCTGGATAATGTTCGTCAGTTGCAGAAGGCGCGTGATTTACTTGAACTAAGTTGGGAAGAGCTTACCGTAGATAGTTCATTGGTCGGCCGCAATCTCCGTCAACTCGATATTCGACAGAATACCGGCGCTTCTGTTGTGGGGTTGCTGCGTGAGGGCAGTTTTATTGCCAATCCTTCTGCCGATCTGGTTTTCCAGGCAGGAGACATGATCGCGTCGATTGGAAGTCCACACTTGTGCAACTGGCCACAAGAAACAAATATGGAGGGCAAATAAAAAGGCCACCAAAATTATGGCAGCCTTTTTGTTATGCTTGAGTGACTAGGAATCTGTTTATTTACCAGCAGCAGCCCGTTTTGCAGCTTTGAGTGGGTTGACTCGTACATCATCAGTTTTCAGGTCAACCTTTTTATGGGTTGCAAAATTACATAAACCATTTTCCCATTTTGCTGCAGGGTCTGGGTATGCAGTACAGACATCACCAATACTTCCCTTGGTGATGCGGCTGCAACCCTGACACTCTTCAACAACAATCTGGCAACTGCCACTCGGGGCGGAACAACCAGCTTTTTTCCAGAAACTACATTCGGTACCTGCGAGAACCGTTTGGCACTGCATATCGTTACTCCTTCTAGAATATTTTGTTTAGATTTAGAACACGTACTAATAGCGAATTTAAATCGCGGAGTCAATATTTTTTTGGCATCGTATATCAGACAGCAAAACTATCCTTGCTGAAATGGAGAGTCACAATAGCAATGAGAATAATGACGGCGATAATGTACATCGGAATCAAGAAGCTACCGGTTAAATCATAAAAGTATCCGGCAAACAGCGGGGCGATAGCCCCCGGAATGTTAGCAGAGAACAACCAGCCATAGATAGAACCGACCTTGTCTGCTCCCCAGACTCTGGCAACAGAGCCTGCGTAAACAACGAGTACTCCGCCATAGTTAAACCCTGCGATTGCGGCAAATATCTGTAACCCCATTGGGGAGGTCACAATGAATGGAGATGCAAACAGCAGTATCGCTTGAGAAAGTAGGTTAAGTTGAATGATGGTGCGACTGTCAAAACGATCAAATATACTGCCCCAAATCACCCTGCCGGCGGCATTCGCGAGTGCAAAAAAGGAGACGGCACTGACGCCAGTCATCAGTGTCGCCGATTTATAGAACTCTTTGATATTGGCGTTGATAGCAAATCCTGCAGCCAATCCGGTGAACATTGCAAAGTAAAGGATAATGAAGCGTTTGTCGGTGAGAATTTTGCGAAAATCAAGTTTAAGTGCATGTGACTTGGTGAAATTAGGGGGATTCTGCATAAAGAGTCCAGAAAAAATGATCAACAACATAAATGTCAATCCGAAATAACCGAATAGGGCAAAGGGGGTAAAATTAAGATTGAGAAGGTATCCTGAAATGGTACTGACCAGTGCCGCACCACCACCGAAGCCGGCCACCGCGACACCGGTCACCAGCCCTTTATTGTTGGGGAACCATTTGATGCAAGTCGAGATAGGAACGATGTATGCGATTCCTGCTCCAATTCCTGCAATGATACCGGTTCCGAGGATAGTGTAATTAAAATTATTGATACCCAGTGAAGAAATCAGCCATCCACTGCCAAATAAAATACCGCCACTGATGGCTGCAATCCTTGGACCGAACTTGTTGAGCAGGGTTCCGGAAAAAATCATTGTCAAAGGGAAGACAAAATAGAACACCGCAAAAGGGATTTGTGCTTGCGCTTGAGAGATGCCAACGAGAGTTTTGATATGCTGCACGTAGACTGACCAAGAGTAGGTTGCCCCGAGGCAGAGTTGCATTAATAGGGAAGATAAGATAATCATGATGCGCATATTCAATCTCCTGATCAAATGAGGTGAGGTCGAATCAAAGTATGTCTATCTTTTGATGTTGTCAATGATCAGCTTATGAGATGATGTTGAATGTAAATTCAATTGTAAAAATGTAGAGGTTGTCGATGGAGAAGGACAAAGATATTGGCCTGGTGAATTTGGTGGAATGGGAAGAGATCTGTGACCAGTGTGGTCGCTGCTGTTATGAAAAATATGATTATCGTGGTAAAATTTTTTATTCCGATATCCCATGTCAATATTTGGATGCCGAAACAAATCTTTGTCGGATCTATAACCAGCGTTCTGAGTTAAATCCGGAATGTGCCCGTTTGACTCCTGAATTGGTTCATACTGGTATTCTGCCAGAGGATTGCCCTTATGTAAAAAAGCTGCAGGGCAATTCAGTCACAAAATTTACGCGTTAAAATTTCAGCTTATGTTATTATTTATACACAATAATTTCTCATCGTTTGGAGGGTTCAATGGCGCATATTAAATTTGGTACATCGGGATGGCGGGCTATTTTCTGTGAAGAGTTTACTTTGAATAATGTTCGGGTGGTGGTGCAGGCGGTTGCTGACCATCTCCATGCAGAGGGGTTAGCTGACCGGGGTCTCGTGATTGGTTATGATGCTCGGTTTATGGGGGCGGATTTCTCCCGTGAAACCGCCCGAGTCTTAGCCGGGGCAGGGATTAAAAGTTATTTCTGTCAGCGTGATACTCCGACGCCGGTGATAGCGCATGAAATTCTGCGGCGAAAAGCTGCCGGGGCGATCAATTTTACCGCCAGTCATAATCCTTATAATTATAGTGGTATTAAGTTCTCGCCAGTTTCGGGTGGACCGGCCTTACCGGAAACGACCAATGATATTGAAACCCGAGCTAATGCGATGCTCGGAGAGATTGTTTTCAAAGATATGTCCTTGGAGCAAGCTGCTGAGCAGGGATTATTTGAAGAAATTGATCCCCGTGAAGAATATTTTAAAACCCTGCAGAAACTGATTGATTTTAAGGTGATTGCAGCGTCGGGGATGACCATTGCTGTCAATCCTCTTTATGGTTCCGGGCGTGGTTATCTAGATCGAATTCTGGAAGAGGCAGGGGTTAAGGTGGTTAAAATCAATGATCATCTGGATCCTTATTTTGGTGGTAAACCTCCAGAACCAGCGGAAGAGTATATTCAGGATTTTATTGGGTTGATCAAGGGGGATGCTTCAATTGTTCTGGGGTTGGCGACTGATGGTGATGCTGATCGTTTTGGGATTATCGATAGCGATGGAACGTATATTGAGCCCAACTATATTCTCGCGTTGCTATTTGACTATATGATCCGTCAAAAAGGTCTGCGCGGAGATGCGGCACGCAGTGTTGCTACGTCGCATTTAATTGATGCGGTTGCTGCATATCATGGGGTCAATGTTCTGGAAACCCCGGTGGGTTTCAAATTTATTGGTGAGTACATCAGCGAAGATAAAATTTTGATTGGTGGTGAAGAGAGTGCCGGATTGAGTATTAAAGGGCATGTGCCAGAAAAGGATGGGATTCTAGCTTGTTTGTTGGTGGCAGAAATGGTGGCCGTAGAGAAGAAATCTCTGCAGGAGTTATTGGCCGATCTTTACTCACGGGTTGGAGAGATTTACACAAAACGCATCAATATTCATTTATCTCCTCAACTGGAAGCAGCTTTGCCTGATAAATTTGCTAATCCTCCAGAAAAGATCGGTGAACATGTAATTGTTAAGGTCATCCAGATTGATGGCAATAAGTACTTGCTTGATGATGGTTCCTGGTTGCTATTCCGTAAATCGGGAACCGAACCAGTGGTCAGATTGTATGCGGAAACGGGAAGTTTTGAAGCGCTGACAGCGTTAATTGAATTGGGACGAGAATTCATTCTGGGATAACCCGTATTCGGGGGACACGTAACGAGTACATGTCCCCCGAATACTCAGACTATGGTCTTGAACTTTTTCTTATTTACCCACCAGTTTTTTTGCCAGTTCCAGGCTGAGGTCATTTATCCCATTGTTCAGCCCAGCAACCAGATCCTGGTAACTGTTGTCGATCGGTTGTCGGTCAATGAAATGTCCTTGTTTGGTTTGATCCCTATCGGTGTCAATTGTCCAGCGAATATCCACTTGTGTCTGGTCACCGAGTTTTCCAAGTAATTTGTTGACCACCAGTTTTACTTTTATTGCATCGCTGTTTGAATTTTCCCACGGGCTCACTGTGATGTTGGTACCAGGTAACATCAGAACCAGATTCTCACGGATTATTCGGATCAGATTGTCCTGTAATGGTTCAGCCCAACGCTCAGAATCGGAAAAAGCAATACCATTATTGTTGTTGCGAGTCACAATCTGTAAACGATCGAGATACTCCGGAAAATTGATAAGTTCTATATTGATATCTAAACCTTTACTTGAATAAATATTTGGTGTTTCTGACATGCTCTCAAGTAGGTAATAGTGCATCGGTTGTGGGTCACTGCCAATTTGAATACAGGATGTACACAGCAACAGTAATATCGAAAGTAGGTAGCGCATTATTTTGTCCCTCCATTGCCCCTGCCGCGTAACAGCATTTGCGGATCACGTTCAAGTTCTGATGTCAAATAGCGCATCTTGCGAGCAGCCCGGTTTACTTCTTGAAGTGTCAAGCTTAACTTTTCCATGATTTGGGAGTCATTTGCTGAGAGGCCTTTGATCTGCTGCATGGCATCCTCAGTTTTCACCGAAGCATCGTTGACGGCTTGCACTGCTTGACCGAATTGTTCAGCGAGTGGATCGACCTTACTGTCTATATGCGTAATAGTCGTTTGTGCAATCTGAAGTGTTTGTTCAATTTTTCGATCGACATTGGTCATGGTTGTCTGGCTCTGCCGCAGTGTTTCTTTGAGTGAATCGGCGATCGGGAGCAGTTGTTCATTTAAATTCTTTAGTAACTCATTTAATTGTGATGTTGTAGTGTCAAATTTTGCCAGAGCACTATGAAGGCTTGGCGAGTTGATGAGTTTTTCAAATCCTTCGGCGGAACGGATTAATTTATCGACGAGTGCTTTAAGGGGGATATCTTCAAACGTTTTGGTTAGTTCTGCAAGACTTGAGGTGATGGCTGGAAGTTCCGGGTAGTCGTGATCGTAACCCGTGAGGTTGAGTGGTGTGTCGGGGAGCATGTCCAGATTGACATAGAGCTGTCCGGTCACCAGACTGTCCAACTGCATCTGTGCGCGTAACCCCTTAGAGATCAAAGGTAACATGAGATCGTCACCCTTGATGGTTGTTTTTAGTGCATCAAGGAGGCTCTGTTCGCTTCCTTCTGCTTCAATCCGGTTCGCTTCAATTTCGATGACCACCGGGATATAGAATTTAAAGTCCTGTGGGCGCATCCGGACATTTATCTCCTTGACCTGACCGATTTTTACGCCGCGAAAACGAACCGGAGAGCCGACATTGAGACCTTTAACGGAACTGTCAAAAAAGACCACATAGCTTCGGGTTTCGGCAAGGAGTCCACCGGGGCCAAAAAACATCAATCCGGCAACGCTCAGGATAATCGCACCGATTACGAAACTACCGATGATTCTTGGGTCAATTCTCTTACGTCTATACATGGGAACCTCTTAATTACCGAAATCCAGGGTACAAATCGAGTGGATATCTCCTGATTTCACTTTTCAATAAATTTGGTTGTTCTGGTTAAAAATTGTATCACCCGTGGATCATCCGAACTGTCTAATAACTGTTTGGGAGGTCCGGAAGCAATAATAGTTTTTTCATCGGAATCCAGAAAAATGGAATTGTCTCCAACGGTAAAAATACTGGCCAGTTCATGGCTGACGATGACAACGGTTGCTCCAAGACTATCACGTAATTCCAGGATAAGATCGTCAAGCAGGCGTGAACTGACCGGGTCTAGCCCTGCTGAGGGTTCATCAAAAAAGAGGATATCCGGATCCAGTGCCATCGCTCTGGCCAATCCGGCTCGTTTACGCATTCCACCGCTGATCTCTGAGGGATAGTAATCTTCGAACCCGGCTAAACCCACTAAAGACAGTTTATAAGCAATCACCTCTTGAATCTGTTTATGATTCAAATCTGAATATTCGGTCAAGGGGAGAGCGATATTCTCAGCCAGAGTCATGGAGCTCCAGAGGGCCCCACCTTGATAGAGGACACCATTGCGACTGATAATCTGGTTTCGCTCTTCAAGCGGCGCTTGCCATAGGTTGATACCGTTAACAAAAATATCGCCGCGGCTTGGTTCCATTAATCCGACCAAGTGGCGCAACAAGGTGCTTTTTCCACAACCACTTCCCCCCATGATGACAAAAACTTCACCATGATTAACCGTAAAATTGAGATTTTTTTGAATGACAACATCTCCATAAGCCATTCTGAGATTTTGGATGTCCAGGTGGGGAGTTACTGTCATGATTATATCCCCATTAACTGAAAGATAACGGTGATGACAGCGTCGGCAACAATAATCAGAACGATGGATGTGACCACGGCACTGGTTGCTGCAAACCCGACCGCTGCAGCACTGCGACCGCATTGTAGACCACGGAAACACCCTGCAGTTGCAACCAGCACCCCGAACACCCCAGCTTTAAAAATTCCGACCCCAAAATGTTTCAATGGCACAAAACCTTGTATCTGCTGAAAGTACTGGAAAAAAGAAATATCCAACATGGTTGCACTGACAATGGCACCGCCAATAATACCCATGAAATCAGCATAAATACAGAGGAGTGGCATCATCAAAAAAAGAGCCAGCAGGCGGGGAAAAACCAGAAATTCTATTGGGGAGATACCCATAGTTTTCAGAGCATCAATCTCTTCGTTGACCTGCATGCTACCGAGTTGGGCAGCATAAGCGGCACCGGTACGACCCGCCATAATAATTGCGGTCATCATCGCACCCATCTCGCGGGCCATGCCCAGACCAACCAGGTTGGCAATGAATATTTCGGCACCGAACATGCGTAACTGCACGGCGCCAACAAAAGCGAGAATCATGCCGATCAAGACACTGATCAGGGTGATAATCAACAGAGCCGATGGCCCGGCGCATTCAATCTGATAAAAAAGATCGGAGTAGCGGAAGCGGGCGCGGCCACGCAGAAAATTCAGGAAACCAAAAAAAATCTCCCCGACAAATGCCAGCAGGTCACTCCAGTTACGGTGCATTTCAATGGTGACATTGCCAATCTTGGCCAGAATTGGCTGCCCTAAAATAGCTCGGCGAGCTCCTTTACGTTCCGGAACAGCAAAGGAGAGTTGGAGGAGTTTCTGTGCCCCTGTCGGCAGCGTTTGCTGCATTACCGAGATATTATTCTGCTTGCAGCTGTTAATCAATTTGACCAGCAAGATCATCAGTCCGCTATCCCAGTTTCCCAGTTGCTGACAGTCAAAGGAGAGCTTTTCGGGATGAGCATCTAATATGTGTTGCAACAGGGGATCGAGATTGGGAATACCGCTCTGAAACAGCCAATCTCCTGATAATTGGAGGCAGAGTTCATCACCATTGGTGATAAGCTGATATTTTTCAGAAACGTTGGCTATCATGACAAATTCCATTTCATCAGGAAAGTTTAATAAACTAACATGATAACCTTTAAAAATCTAGTTATTGCAGGGAGCTAAAGTGTTTTTATCTAGCGATTAACTTAATCGACGGATAATTCTGGTTCCAGAACTGTCACTTGATTGCGACCGTTTTGTTTCGACATGTAAAGGCCGCGGTCAGCTGTTTCTATTAAAATATTTTTGGCGACGTCGGCCTTTTCTTTACTGAAAGTTGTTGCTCCGGCGCTGACAGTGACATAAATAAGTTGCCCATCAACTAAAGTTGCAATTCCCTCAACGCATCGCCTGAGTCTGGCGGCAAATACCTTGACCCCAGCCGCACTGGTTTCAGGAAGAATGACAGCAAATTCTTCACCACCATAGCGGGCGACAATATCACAAGGTCGAACTGCACTGGTCACGGCTCTGGCGATATTCATCAAGACCAGATCCCCGGCAGGGTGACCGTGGGTGTCATTGACTTTTTTGAAAAAATCGATGTCAAACATGATCAGTGAAACTGAAGAGTGGTAGCGGCTGGCACGGGCGAGTTCATTCCC
>JASFYS010000177.1:0-3931 GCA_045047095.1 Desulfuromusa sp.
GTACAGCCGGTATTTTTAGCCGCTTCCTGACATTGAAAACAAAACATACTCATTTTGGTAGACTCCTTTGACTTAGGTGAGAGTTATTTTTTTACTTTCTGAAGATGACACGGGCAGCAAATTAAAAAATTGACGTAGATCAATTGTGGATAGAAATAGTTATGTTTTTATCCTGCCAGAAACTGCTCCCCAAATTATAGTATAACAAACTAAAATAATTGTTCCAGATTCCTTGTGTAAGTTGTGAATTTCAGGCTAGAGTATGCCAATTGCTGATAAAAATAGTAATAATTTTTACTTTTTTGACCTGCATCAATTTAACCAACAGCACCTTCCTCTATATTGCTGTGAAAGTCAGGGAATAAACACTATCTAAGTAAGGAATAATGGCTATGACAACCACCGTACTGAATAAAGATATGACCGTCAAAGATGTTCTTGACCGCTGGCCGGAAACTCTGGATGTTTTTGTGGCCAATGGTTTTGATAATTTTAAGGATGAAAAACAACGCAATGCCGTTGGTGCATTTCTAAAACTGGAACGAGCAGCCCAGACAAAAAAATATGACTTGGATAATTTCCTTGGTCTGCTTCAAGATAAAATTGATGAGGAACTGAATCAGGTTGACGTGACCATGAAAACAACCGAGAAAGCCGGCAGTCAGGTCAATGTATCCGGTCTGCTTCCCTGCCCGGTTCGGTTACCTTTGCTGGAAGGGTTTGATGCCTTTATTGAAAACTATACGGCCGAAACAGGAAACAGCGTCAGTTACAAACTGGAAGCAGCATCAGTCGGAGCCAACTGGATTGAAGAGAATATTCAGGGGATTGAAAAAGCAGAAGAGTTGCCAGACATTTTTCTCTCAGCCGGATTTGAGACATTTTTTGATCAGAAAACTATCGGCCATTTCAAGGACCAGGGAGTCTTCATCGACATAACCGGTGATAAAGTCAATCCGGACTTTGCTGGAATCGACATCAAAGATCCGAAAAAAGATTACTCAATTATTGCCGCAGTCCCGGCTGTATTTATGGTCAATCACGACGTTCTTGGGGATCTTGAGATTCCCCGCCGCTGGTCTGATCTACTGAAACCGGAATATGAGCAAAAAGTTGCCCTGCCGGTCGGTGATTTCGATCTTTTCAACGCAATCCTGCTCGCCCTGCACAAAGAACATGGGGATAAAGGGATTGAGAAACTCGGTCGCTGCATGCTCAAAGCGATGCACCCATCGCAGATGGTGAAAAATGCCAAGCGGGTGGCTGAAGAGAAGCCTCTGGTCACTATCATGCCTTACTTTTTCACCAAAATGGCGCGGATGGTCAAAAGTCTCGAAATCATCTGGCCTGAAGATGGTGCCGTTGTCAGCCCGATTTTCATGCTGACCAAAAAAGCGAGTCTCGACAAGGTCAAGCCGATTGCTGAATACCTTTCCAGTAAACCGGTTGGAGAAATTCTCGCCCAAAAAGGGTTGTTCCCCTCGGTTCACCCCGATGTTGACAATCAGCTGGAGGGCGAGCATCCCTGGAAATGGGTTGGCTGGGACTATATCTACCAGAATGATATCGGTGCGTTGATCAAACAAACAACGCAAATTTTTGAAGATTCAATGAACGCCGCATAACAATCCATACCGGTTATGACGTTATTTGCGCAGGGGCGCCGCTTGCTGCGCCCTGTTGGTGTGTTGCCACAGAAGGACGCGGCAAGCGGTGCCCCCACAAAATATATTATACAGGCAAATTTATGAGATTCCTAACCATATCAGGACCACCATCATCAGGAAAAACCTCGGTGATTTTACGAGTTATCGAAGCTCTGCAAGCTCGTGAGAAAAAAATCGGCGTGGTCAAATTTGACTGCCTGCTGACCGATGACGACAAGCTCTACGCTAAAAAAGGGGTGCTGGTCAAAAAAGGGCTATCGGGTGCCCTTTGTCCTGACCACTATTTTGTCAGTAATATTGAAGCATGTGTCACCTGGGGGCATCAGAATGGTTGTGAATATTTGATCAGCGAAAGTGCTGGCCTCTGTAATCGCTGCTCTCCTCACATCAAAGAGATCACCGCTGTCTGCGTTATTGACAACCTCAGTGGGATCAACACCCCGAAAAAAATCGGCCCGATGCTCAAATCAGCCGATATCGTTGTCATTACCAAAGGAGACATTGTTTCCCAGGCTGAGCGGGAAGTTTTTGCCTCACGGGTCAAACAAGTCAATCCCGGTGCCATCATCATGAATGTTAATGGCATCACCGGTCAGGGAGCCTTTGAGTTAACCAGCCTGTTTGAGGGTGCGTCTGATATTGAAACTCTAAAAGGGAAAGTGTTACGCTTTTCCATGCCATCAGCACTCTGTTCCTACTGTCTGGGTGAAACCCGAATCGGGGAAGAACACCAGACCGGCAACATCCGCAAGATGGACATATAATCAGCAAGACTTCAGCCAAAGCGGGACTGTCCCCAGTTCTATCGGGGGCTGTCCCAAGCTTTTGCGGCGTTACCCGGCACAGTTTCAAACCCACAAATCCAGGACAGCCCCCGATAATGCTGGGGACAGTCTCGGATTTACTGATGGTTATGTTAAGTAATTATATTTGAAAAGAAAGATAAAGTTGATGAAAGACACCGCACTCTTCCATAAACCATTGACTGAAACTCTGGAGGAACACCCCTACATAGAGGACTTCCTCACCTCTTTCGGTCTGGTCGTTCAACCTGGCAATGACAGTCTGGCACATTATCTGGATCATCTTGACCCTGACGCTCTTGAGGATCTGGGTATCAGTGAAGAACAGTTACGCCAGAGTCTTGATGATTTTCTTAACGGGATGATGGCACTCAGTGACCCGATGGACAAAGTTGAATCACTGACAATCATTGGTGGTCACAATAAAGAGGGTCACGCAGAGAATATCGACTTAGTCCTGAAACCGGGAGAGGTCATCTGCATCGTCGGGCCAACTGGTTCAGGAAAAAGTCGCCTTCTGGCAGATATCGAGTGGGTCGCTCAAGGGGACACCCCGACCGGGCGTAAAATTCTCATCAATGATCAAGTCCCGGATGACAAATGGCGGTTTTCCACTGAATACAAGCTGGTAGCGCAATTGTCACAAAACATGAATTTTGTCATGGATCTGTCGGCAGAGGAATTTATCCAGATGCACGCCGAAAGCCGGCTGGTTACCGACCCGGAAGAAAAGGTTGCACAAATTCTAAAGCAGGCCAATGAACTGGCTGGGGAGACATTTGCTCCCGACACACCAGTAACATCTTTAAGTGGTGGCCAATCCCGGGCATTAATGATTGCCGATATGGCAATTTTGAGTAAATCACCGATTGCATTAATTGATGAAATCGAAAATGCCGGGATTGATCGTAAAAAAGCGTTGGATCTGTTGGTTCAGGAAGAAAAAATTATTCTGATGGCAACTCACGACCCGATTCTTGCGCTGATGGGTGATCGCCGACTGGTCATTAAAAACGGTGGAATCGACAAGATTATTGAATCAAGTGAAGCAGAACGGAAAAATCTGGTTTCGTTAGAAAAATTGGACAACAAACTTCTCGCTCTGAGAAATAGAATCCGAACCGGGGATACCCTGGAAAACATCTAGTGGATGGCTATGCAAAAATTTCGTCCGGCAAGGCGTAGTGATTTTTCAAGGGTGAAGGCATACGTTTAGTATGTCAAGATCTTGAAAAAACGCTATAACACAGCAGGTCGGACTTTTTGCGACGCCATCAAGGAGTATAAAACTATGCATGACGGTTGTAGTGGAAGTTTTGGCAATGGAGAACAGATTGTCAACAAATTAAGGCAGATGGGATTCAGCAGCTATGCTATGCCGGTTCCTCCTGAAATCAAATGTACAAGTTGTGAAACTGTTTTTACCATGCGAACAATGGAAGACCGGTGCGATAATTGCGG
>JASFYS010000178.1:0-6425 GCA_045047095.1 Desulfuromusa sp.
TCTCGGTGCCAATTATCTGAACCAGTGGACTGCCGATTTAAGTTACACCGATTATTTTGGCGGTGGTCGTTACAATCTGATCAATGATCGTGATTTTGTCGCTTTTAACATCAAGTATTCATTCTAATAATATAGGGAGCTAATATTATGCTGAAAAACGCATTAACCTGGGCATTTGCCCTACTGCTGGTTGCGGGTCTGGCGGGTCAATCTTTTGCCGCCATCAGTGCTGCTGATGCTGCTCGACTGGGTAACGATTTGACTCCGGTAGGAGCCGAAAAAGCTGGTAACTCTGATGGTACTATTCCGGCTTGGGACGGTGGAATAACTGCACCTCCAGCTGGATATGAAAAAGGGATGCACCATCCCGACCCTTATGCTGCTGACAAAATCCAAGTCACCATCACTGCTGCCAATATGGAACAGTACAAGGATAAGTTGACGGTTGGTCATCAGATGCTGCTCAAAACCTATGACAGCTTTAAAATGAACATCTATCCGACCCATCGTAGTGCCGCATCTCCACAACGTATCTACGACATGACCAAGCAAGTGTCCCAGACTGCGGAACTGATCAATAATGGCGATGGCGTTACTGGAACCGTTAACGGTATCCCTTTTCCGATCCCCAAAAGTGGTATCGAAGTTCTCTGGAACCACATGCTCCGTTATCGTGGTGATGCAGTCGCGCGTAAAATTGCCCAAGCACCTACGACCCGTGGTGGTAGCTATACCCTGGTCAAGTTTGAAGATGAGATGAGCCTGATCTATTCACACGCCGGGATGACAGAAGAAAAACTGGACAACCGTATCCTCCTCTTCCGGCAGGAAGTTAAAGCTCCAGCACGGCTGGCAGGTAATGTGTTGCTGGTGCATGAGACCCTCAATCAGATCAAAGAGCCGCGTGCTGCCTGGGTTTACAACCCCGGTCAACGTCGGGTTCGTCGTGCTCCAAACGTCGCCTATGACAATCCGGGAACCGCGTCTGACAGCCTACGGACATCAGATCAGTTTGATATGTTCAATGGCGCTCCAGATCGCTATGATTGGAAATTGGTCGGCAAAAAAGAGATGTACATCCCTTATAACAGCTACCTGCTGCATAGCGACAAACTCAAATATAAGGATATTCTGACCCCTTTACACCTCAATCCGGATTATTTGCGTTATGAGCTGCACCGTGTCTGGGTGATCGAAGCCACATTGCGTGAAGGATCACGGCACTTGTATAAAAAACGGACTTTCTATGTTGATGAAGATTCCTGGCAGATTATGGTTGCAGATAATTATGACAACCGTGACCAGCTATGGCGTGTCTCCGAAGGTCATTCAATCAACTACTACGAAGTTCCTACTTTCTGGACAACCTTGGAAGTTCATTATGATCTACAGTCCGGACGCTATCTGGCTCTTGGTCTTGATAATGAATCTGAGATGTATGATTTTGATATCAAGCGTTCAGATAAGGATTATTCGCCCGGGGCATTGCGTCGGGCCGGTCGTCGTTAATTGGCGTTGTAAAAAGATAGGTTGGTTTAAGGGGCAATGGCAGCATATACGGGACTGTCCCCGAATGGGGGCTGTCCCAGGTTTTGCGATGTGAACCGCCACTTTTCATAGCCCGTAAACTTCTTGGGACAGCCCCCGATGAACCTGGGGACAGTCCCGAATTTACTACAAACTAGCTTAAATTTTTGCTTAGCCAATCCATGATAATTTGCGAATGCATGAATTACTGGCCGAGTCGGGAACGGCTCGGCCTTTTTCATGGTTTTTTTACGAGCGTATCTAAATATGAAAAATTATTTTACCCGATACCCGAATTTGAAGCTGTTTGTTGCAGCAGTGTTGTTTGTCTTGTGGTCTTTTGCTGTCCCTGCAAGCGGGGCTGAAAGCTCTGTTATTGCTCCTCTGTCGAGTCATTCACTGCTGCTTGATGCCCAGCGTATCGGAACTAATCTGATAGCTGTGGGAGAACGTGGACATATTCTGCTCAGTGAGGATGATGGCCGCAGTTGGCAGCAAGTACCGGTGCCAACCCGCGCAACTCTAACCGCTGTTTATTTTATAGATTCTCAGAATGGCTGGGTTGTCGGTCATGATCAGGTCATTCTGCGAACAAGAGACGGTGGCAAGAGCTGGGAACTGGTTTATGAAAATATTGAAGCTGAAAGTCCACTCCTGGATGTCTTTTTTCTTGATGCTACACATGGTTATGCCATTGGCGCATACGGCCAGTTTCTGGAGTCTTTCGATGGGGGCAGCAGCTGGAAAGGGCGCTGGATCAGCGAGGATGATTTTCATCTGAACCAGATGATTGCGGTTGACAAGCAGTTGTTTATTGCCGCCGAGGCTGGTTTTGCTTATCGTTCCGATGATGATGGACAGAACTGGACTCTATTAAATCCAGATTATAGCGGCTCATTTTTTGGCATCTTTCCTGCGAAAAAAAACGGCCTGGTGTTGTTTGGTTTGCGTGGGCATCTGTTTCGTTCAGATAACGCTGGGGAAAGTTGGATCCCGATCGAAACCGGAACCAAAGCGAGCCTGACCAGTGGGCTACAGCTGGATGATGGAACTCTGGTGATTTCCGGATTGGCCGGGGCTGTTTTAATCAGTCATGACAATGGGCATAGCTTTGTTTTACAGCAGGATCCAGATCGCAAAGGCTTCAGTCAATTGTTGCAGGCAGCTGATGGCGGTATCATCGCGTTTGGAAGCTTTGGTGTGAGAAAGCTTTCGCTGAACAGCATTAGTCAATAAAAGCGAGGGGTGGATCTATGAATTCGCCCGTATATTATGAACGGGGAATGGTGCCGAAAATCGGGAGCCCACAGGGGGGGCTCCCCTACATGAACATATAAAATGACTGTAGGGGCGGGTCCCCGTGCCCGCCCGTTATGATTTCGATAGCACCTTTGCAGGAGATTTAGATGAAAGTTAATTCCTTCAAATCTTGGCTAGAAAAGCTCATATTTAACAATCGGCGCATTTTTCTGGGCTTTTTCATTCTGATAACCCTGCTGATGGCCTATTCTGTCACCAACCTGCGTATTGATGCCGGGTTCAGTAAACTTTTACCGCTTAAGCATGAATACATGCAGACCTATATCGAACACCGCAAGGAGTTCGGCGGTGCCAACCGGATTCTGATTGCCCTAATGGCAAAAGAGGGCGATATTTTCACGCCCGAATTTTTTAAAACCCTGGAAAATGCGACTGACGATGTGTTTTTTATCCCCGGGGTTGATCGTGCTCAGGTCAGTTCGTTGTTTACTCCCAATGTTCGATTTACTGAAGTTGTCGAGGATGGAATTGCTGGCGGCAACGTTGTCCCCGCTGATTTTGAGCCAACGGTAGAAGGATTGGAAAAAGTCCGTAAAAATATCCTTAAAGCCGGGATTCTCGGGCGTCTTGTTGCTAACGATTTCACCGGTGCAGCGATCAGTGCCCAGCTGTTGGAGATCGACCCGGCAACCGGGGAGAAACTTGACTTCATCAAGGTTTCACACCTGCTTGAAGCGCAGATACGGGATAAATATCAGAGTGATCGGATCGATGTTCATATCATCGGCTTTGCCAAGGTGATCGGTGATATTGCTGACGGCGCAAAACGTGTCATCCTGTTTTTCTTTGTAGCTTTCGTTATCACCACCCTGTTGGTTTTTCTCTATACCCGTTCCTGGATTCTTACCCTGATTCCACTCAGTTGTTCTCTTATTGCTGTCATCTGGCAACTGGGATTGTTGCCGATTCTTGGTTATGGGATCGACCCGATGGGACTACTGGTTCCTTTTCTGATTTTCGCCATCGGCGTGAGTCATGCTGTACAGATGGTTACCGCCAATACTGCTGAAGTTCGTGCGGGTGCTGATCGTTTGGAAGCGGCCAAAGCAAGTTTTCGACAGCTTCTTATCCCTGGATCAATTGCTCTGGCCAGTGACACGATTGGGTTTATCACTATTTATCTTATTCAGATCAGAGTTATTCAAGAGATGGCGGTGACTGCCAGTCTGGGAGTTGCCGTTATCATTTTGACCAACCTGGTTCTGCTGCCAATTCTCCTCTCCTACGTTAAAACCGGGCGACGTTACAAGCGTAGAGTTGACCACCAAACACAACTTTTGAAGCCCGTCTGGCGTTTCTTTGAACGGGCAGCAGAACCGAAATCTGCAACCGTTATTATTGTGGTGGCCGTAGTCCTGCTTGGTTTCGGTCTTTGGAAAGGCTCCGATGTCAAAATTGGTGATATGCACCGTGGAGTCCCTGAACTGCGAACAGACTCACGCTATAATCAGGACAGTCAAGTCATCACCGATCATTTTTCTATCGGCGTCGATCTGATCACGGTGATTGTTGAAACCAAACCAGATGGCTGTATTGATTATGATATTATGACCGCTATCGATCGTTTTGCCTGGCACATGAATAATATTGATGGGGTTCAGTCAGTTATCGGGCTCCCTGGGATCGCAAAAGTGATTAATGCTGGTTGGAATGAAGGCAGTCTAAAGTGGCGAGTGCTGCCGCGCAATCAGGCAACCATGGTGCAGGCAGTTGGTTATGTACCAACTAGCAGCGGTTTGCTGAACTCCGATTGCAGTGTTATGCCGGTCATGATTTTTACCAAAGATCACAAAGCAGAAACCATTGCCAACATTGTCTCTGAAGTGAAAAAATATCGAGATCAACAGGTTACTGAAAACGTCACATTCAGGCTGGCAACTGGTAATGTTGGGGTCATGGCTGCTACCAATGAAGAGGTTTCTGCCGCACAATTCCCTATTTTGCTCTATGTTTTTGGGGCTGTTACTTTACTTTGTCTCTATCAATTTCGATCAATTAGATCTGTCCTTTGTATTGTTCTACCCCTCGCGCTGGTCTCCCTGCTTGCCTATGCCCTGATGAGTATCCTCCAGATCGGATTGAAAGTTTCCACCTTGCCCGTTGTTGCCTTAGGAGTTGGTGTCGGTGTCGATTATGGCATCTATATTTTCAGTCGCCTGACGAGCTATTTGAAGAAAGGGCAGACCTTACAGGAAGCTTACCTGCATACCCTGGCAATAACTGGAACTGGCGTTGTTTTTACCGGTGTCACCCTTGCAATTGGAGTGGCCACCTGGATTTTCTCCCCGCTCAAATTCCAGGCAGATATGGGTATTTTGCTGACCTTCATGTTTCTGGTCAACATGCTCGGAGCCATCCTGTTGCTCCCTGCTTTGGCTTGCTTCCTGCTGCCAGAAGCGGAGCCAAAAAAACTTGACTGATTAGTATTTTTCACCTTCCATAGATTGAAGTCCTCCCTCTCCATGAGGGAGAGAGTTGGGGGGAGGGGTAGCTACAGTATCACCAGAATTATTTATTATTTCCAAATAACTTCATAAAATCCCCCCTCATCCGGTCTGCGGCCACCTTCTCCCTTATGGAGAAGGATCAAATATAATACAAAATAGAAATATGTTTTACTTTTAGTTGACCTGAACGTAAAAGTAAGTAAAATGAAGCTTATACAACTTTTATCTTTCCTAATCGACGGTTATGTTGCAGATAGTGTAAAATGTTTTATTATTAATCTTACGTAAACGTAATTGCATAGAGAATTAAAGATGATAAAAACTGACATTGAAAGCCTTCCCTATCGGTCAATTCCGCAAATGCTGCAGGCCAATGCGGAGAAATATGCGGATCGACCAGCCATCAGCTTTAAAAAGGGTGGTGGCTACATAACTCTGAACTATCAGCAGTTTTATGCCCGCATTTTGATGACAGCACGTGGGTTGCGTAAGGCTGGTGTGCAGCCAGGCGATAAGGTGGCAATCTTTTCTGAAAATCGTGCCGGTTGGGTCATTGCCGACTTCGGAATTCAGTCCGCACAAGGGATTGGTGTCCCTATTTATGCAACCAACACTGGAGTCCAAGCTGCTTATGTTATTAACCACAGCGGTGCTAAAATTGTTTTTGTTTCTGACCGGCTCCAATATGAAAAATTACTTGCAGTTCGCGACCAGATTCCTCAGGTTGAAGTGGTTGTTTCATTTGAACGTTTTCTTGGTGAACGCAACCTGCCGGTTTATACCCTTTACCAGCTTTCTGAGATTTCCTATCCCATTCAGGATGATGAAAAACAGCAAATCGAGGAACAAATTGCCTCAATCAACCCTGAAGATCTGATAACAGTTATTTATACTTCGGGAACAACTGGTATCCCAAAAGGGGTCATGCTGACCCAGCACAATATGGCAAGCAATGCTTGGGATGGCATACAGCGAGCGGGTGAAGAATCGATGACTGGAACTTTTCTGAGTTTTCTACCATTGAGTCATGTCCTGGAACGGACTGCTGGATATTATGCCGTCCTGATGGGTGGTGGCCATATCGCTTTTGCCGAAGATGTAAATAAAGTGGTCGAAAATATTCTTGAGGTC
>JASFYS010000179.1:0-5275 GCA_045047095.1 Desulfuromusa sp.
TCATCTAACGGAATGATTCCGCTCACTCGTTTGTCGATCAGCCTGCTGATAAGCCCTTACAATAGCCTGAACAATAGGATGACGGACAACATCTACGTCACTGAAATGGGTAAATGCAATCCCGGAAACACTGCTTAATACTTCTATCGCATGCAGCAGCCCGGATTGGCGGTCACGTGGCAGGTCAATCTGAGTCACATCACCAGTAATAACCGCACGGCTGCCAAATCCCAGGCGGGTCAGAAACATCTTCATCTGTTCAGCAGTCGTATTTTGTGCTTCATCCAGAATAACAAAAGCATCATTCAGAGTTCGACCGCGCATAAAAGCCAATGGTGCCACCTCGACAACACCTGTTTCCAGTAGCGTCTGCACTTTTTCCAGATCAAGCATATCATAGAGCGCATCATAGAGTGGGCGCAGATAGGGATTCACCTTTTCTGCCAACCCTCCGGGAAGAAACCCAAGTTTTTCACCCGCTTCGACTGCCGGACGCACCAGCATAATCCGGTTGACTTCCTTGCGCATCAAAGCGGCAACCCCCATTGCCATGGCTAAATAGGTCTTCCCGGTTCCAGCAGGACCGATACCAAAAACAACATGATTCTCACGAATATTATCAATATAACTTTTCTGTGCCAGGCTTTTTGGGGAGATTAACTTATTGCGCGCCGAAATAAAAACCGTATCGCAAAAGATATCTTTCAGGGAAGTAGTTGAATCAGAGGAAAGAATCCGGATTGCATAATCAATATCGGTGGGATAAAGAGGCAGCCCTTCCTGCATTAAAAGACAAAGCTCTTCAAGCAGGCGACAACCCACATGCACCTGAGCCGATTCACCAGACAGGTGAATCACGGTTCCCTGGCTACCAAGGCGAATGCCAAGCTTTTTTTCTATTAATTTAAGATGCTTATTCTGCTGACCAAATAATTGAGCGGCCAGAGCGGCATCAGCAACGTCAAAATGTTTGCTGGAGCTCATACGCAGATATTCGCTGAGTTATTATTTTCTTCACGTTGCGGAATTTATCACCAAAACTGAACAAATGCAACAACGGCTCTGCACACCTCTTCACACCAGCGGCTCTTATCCTCCTTCATTTTTTTTCGAACCCTGCTATACTCTGTCGGTATCAATATTGATGAACAACACTGCGAGGGAAAAGTGACCAGCAAATCAATCAATCATCCGACTGTTGATAATCAGGATAAACCACTCTTAACCGCATTTCTGCATGAATTGAACATTTCCCGCCGCAAATTATCACTTTATCCACCGGAACATCCCCAAATCGTTGCAAGTGTCAATGGCACCCTGGATATTCTCAATGAACTGTTTCACTCCGACCCTGTAATCACCCTAGGGATTTCTCCAGATGCCCTTTACTTTGAACAGCTCTGGCTAGATAAAGAGGATATAACCAATCAACAATTTGCCAGTTTCTTTTCTTCTCTTGGGATTGCGTCAATCAGCTTCAAAAATGGGCTCAAAAGCTCAGAGTTGATCCGCTTCAATCAGCTGATCCGCTCTGACCGAAATACCATAGAGTCCTTCGGTGGTTTCGATAACCTCCTTGAGCAGCAGCAAATCGAACATATTTCAGTGGTTCCAATCAACTATGATGCGTTCCAGGCGAATCAAGATTTCAGTGAAACGGTTCCCCCAGAAGGAGATCAATTATGGGAAAGTTTTATTCATGGTTTGCACAACGGCATCCTCAATTTTGGAGAGGTTGAAGAATCTTTTGATCTCAGCGCTGTCGCAGACATTTTTAATCAAAAGCTAATTGGCAATCAGACCGAACGCGAGCAATCATCACACTCCATCAATCTATTCATTGAAAACAGCATCCAGAAGAAGCGGGATTCACAAGCACAAACGAAAAATGACACCAAGCTCGTCTCACTGCTGGAACAGTTGTCCCCTGAAGCTCAACAGGAATTTCTTCATAGTGCCTTTCATGCCCTCGATCGCCATCGCGATGCCGCACCAGCCATTCTGCAAAAGATTCCCTCTCACCTGCTGCAGAATACAATTGCCGGGAAAAATCGTCAGGATCTAAATTTATCCTCACGCTTGTTTGGGCTGATCAACAATCTTGCAAATACTCAAACCCAGGCGTTTCACCACAATATTAAAACCAAATCAGCACCCCTTTCAGAAGACATGGTGCGTGCCCGGCTTGACGTGCTGTTCAGTGAAGAACGGCAAGACCTGTATATGCCAGATAATTACCAGGCGGCGCTGCACAACATCCTCAGTGACAATGTTGTTGGTAGTATTCCTGACGATGAAAAACAAAAGTTAAAGATCCAAATTGAAAATCAAGCGGTTGAACAAAATTGTGCCGCAATTATTTTTGAACTGTTGGATAAACAATTGGATCCTGAACAGGAAGAATCAATTCAGCAGAACCTGCTTGACCTTTCCCGCTATTTTCTTGATACCGGTGATTTTATTGCCCTACGTAATATCCATATCAACTGGTCTAGATACCTTTACAGTGACTATTCTTCTGCCAGCATTTTTAACGAAAAAGTCTTGTCTAACCACGCTCAACCGACATTTATGGCTGAGGTGTTGGATGGCATTGACCTTTGGGGAGAGGAAAAATATCAAGAAATAGCTAACTATATTATCGCCGTTGGAGAACCTTATAGCGAATTGGTCATTGAATATCTGGGACTTGCCCCAAAATGGTCTGAACGGGAATTATGGATGCAAATTCTGGAGGGGATCGGCGGCGATGCTCAACAGGTCATTGTCCGATTTTTAAAGGACAAACGCTGGTATCTGGTGCGCAACCTGCTGATAGTTTTAGGAAAAGATCTGGATCCCCACAGCATCAAAGTTATCCATCAACTGGTTGACCATCCTCATCCCCAGGTGCGTCTCGAAGTCATGCGCAACCTGTTTTCCTGTAATCCAGCAACCGCCAACCGCCAACTGTTGAAAGAGTTGCAGCGTGAAGATCCTGATGCCCGGTTGGCAGCCGTACAAATAGCAGATCTCAGTCGGGATCCCGCTATTCTTACCATCCTGCATAAAAATCTTGGCAGCCCTCCGGATGGTGATACTGAATTGGAATTACAAAAGCAGACAATCAAAACCCTGACCAGAATCGGCAACAAGGAGAGCTTACCGATCTTGCGCCGGATCTTACAAAAACAAGGGTTGCTTGTCTCGCGCCGGATAAAACTACTGCACGCAGAAATCTTCCAGAACCTGGCGTTATTTCCTGATAACTCGGCAGCAAAGTTGTTGCAAGAGCTTAAAACAGGAAAACACAAACACCTGGCCCAACAGGCAATAGAACGCCGCCGAGATTTTTTAAGGAGAGGACAATGATCAGTGCTCAAAATGACCACTTGCAAAAGCTGATCAGGCTATTAACAACCGCCGCGGCCAATGCCGCCTTATACCATCCTGAGCACCGCCAGGTTCTACGCTTGAACAAACAGGCATTGAATGAACTGCATCAATTATTCAACATCCACAGCGATATCACCCTGAAAATCATTGATGAACAGCTAATTTTTGCTAACAAGCCGGTTGCAAAAAATCTGGCGATTGATCGGCTTCTTGAATCCCTGACAAGAAACGGTATCAGTCATGTACAGATAGAAGCGGGAGTCTACGCGGAAGAACTGCTCAGCTTCATCCATATACTCAGCAAATCTCCAGATAAGCAGATTGACATTAAAAGCAGCGAGAATATCCATTTTGGACAGATTGAGGTGCGTTACAAAAAAACCAGTTCCGGACACCTTGCCGAACTGGATTTGACCGAAATCGCTGACTATGAAGCCGACCGGTTTATGGATCTCTACCAGACTGTGCGGAGCAAACAAAAATTGGAGATGACGGGAATTACCGAAATAGTCAACGGCTTTGTCAATGCATTCAATAGCCAAAGTGACGCTTTTATGGCGATCGCACCACTGCGGTCGATGGATGAGTATACCTACACCCACTCAACCAATATCTGCATGCTCAATCTGGCTCAAGCAAAGGTTCTTGGAATTGAAGGGCAACTCCTCAACGACATCGGCATTGCTGCCATGTTGCACGACGTAGGAAAGATGTTTATCTCCCCTGCTATTCTCAGCAAATCAGGCAAACTGGATACCGAAGAATGGCAGATTATGCAGCAGCATCCTCGTTTGGGAGCCGAATACCTGTTGAGCACGCCGGGGGTTCCTCGTCTGGCTGTCGTCACGGCCTTTGAGCACCATATGCGCTATGACAATAAAGGCTATCCAAAAACAACACACCCCTGGAAACAACATATCTGTTCCCATATAACGGCCATTTCAGATACATACGATGCCATGCGAACTCATCGCGCCTATGAAGACTCCCTGGAGATAGATCAGATCATCTCAATCATGCTTGATCTCGCCGGCAACAAACTTCACCCCCAATTAACCTATAGTTTTCTTCAAGTTCTCAGTGAGTTGGATAAAAAAACCGAGCCCAGCAACTATTCTGCATCTTAAACACCCTCCAGAAATATAAAAGAGAAGCCCTTGCAGCAATTATAAACCTGATGCTATACAGTCGCACTCCACAGAGTCATTTCAATCAACAACCAAGGATTTGATAACATGAGCGAAGATACTAAAAAGATTATTTATTCGATGATGCGCGTCAGTAAAAGCTACAACAAGCAGCCAATCATCAAAGATATTTCTCTCTCCTATTTTTACGGTGCAAAAATAGGTGTCCTGGGGTTAAACGGCTCGGGAAAATCGACGCTACTCCGAATCATGGCGGGAGTTGACAAAGAATTTAACGGTGAAGCGGCATTATCTGAAGGCTACAGTGTTGGCTATCTGGAGCAAGAACCGCTGCTGGATGAGAATAAAACTGTCCGCGAAACTGTCAAAGAAGGGGTGCAGGAGGTCGTTGACCTGCTGGCAGAGTTTGAGGAAATCAACAATGCTTTCGCCGATCCCGATTGTGACATGGATAAACTTCTCGCACGGCAAGCGGAAGTTCAGGACCAGCTGGATGCTGCCGATGCCTGGGAACTTGATTCCCGCTTGGAACTCGCCGAAGAAGCACTCCGCTGTCCGCCACCAGAAACATCGATAAAAACTCTCTCTGGCGGTGAAAAACGCCGGGTTGCATTGTGTCGGCTATTGTTGCAAAAACCCGACATTCTTCTACTCGACGAACCAACCAACCATCTGGATGCTGAAACTGTCGCCTGGCTGGAACAACATCTGCAACGTTATCCGGGGACGGTTATCGCCGTAACTCATGATCG
>JASFYS010000180.1:0-11478 GCA_045047095.1 Desulfuromusa sp.
ACTTGCCCGGTGACTTGCCCGGTGACTTGCCCGGTGACTTCAAACTCCGGTACTTTTACGACGATTCTGAAGATATCTCCCTCAACCAATTCAGGATCAGCATTGCCATAGGCTTTACCGTATTTCAGCAATTTGCGCATACCTGAGCCCAGTTCATCAGCTTGGCCGATCTGACGGTAGAAACTGGCAATCACAGGATTTTTAGGGAAGGGGGTAAAGTTTTCCAGATTGAGAACACCAAAACCATGAGGTTTATTGCTGTTCTCAGTACGAACTTGACCTCGTTCAATGATCAATTTTGCCGGAAAGGCATTCACGTATTCACGATGAATTAGAATATTGGAGGCAACTTCACGGAAAATAGCATCACGGATGCTGATATTGGTCGTACCTTCCAAATAGAAGGGATCCGGTAGATGCTTGGCAATAAAGGCCATGATGCGATCGTAGCTTTCAATCAGGTTGACATCCACAAAATCTCGATCATCATAACGATCAAGATTAACTTTACGCAAAATCAGGTCGGTGCGGTGGTGAGGAACCGCTGACAGCAAAGTGGAACGCTTACCCAGCAAAAGAAGGCCGGCGAGGGTGATGCCGCTTTTCCCAGAGACTGGATCATCTGGTAAAGTTGGGCACTATTGAGTAGTTCCAGATCGCCCAGACCCTTCCACGGATGATCGTTTCTACGCAGCACGGCAATTCTACGGCTCTTGGCAATCAGGTCAGGCTCCAGATCGTCCAGCACGACATGGGAATAGACTTTATTTTCGCTATAGGTCGCCTGTTTGCGCTGATAAAGCTGGGCGACCTGAACGGTATGATCAGTGATATCAAAATCTCCATCTTCGTTGCGGTCATAGATACGGCCATTACAGCGATGGACCTGAGAACTTTCAGGTATATAAATACGCAGAAGTTGCTGCCCTTGAGCTGTTACGGCCTCAACCGAGAGATAGGTTGGCGGTGATATCTTCTGCGGGTTGTTGATGGCTGTTACGAAATCCTTGCGAATCTGTTCAATCGCATCGGGTTTGATTCCCTGAATTTCACCCGAATCCCTGATGCCCAGGAGAATTGTGCCGCCATGCCTGTTGAGGAATGCGCACACGGTTTCATAAACATCGCGATTGATTCGGTCGCGACAGGTTTTGAATTCCAGTGAGAGCCCTTCTCCCTGCCGAATCAACTCCAACAATCTGTGCTCATCTGTACTCATAGATTATCTACCCTTCCAGAACCAGAGGGGAAATCTTTACCTCAGAGTCCAGTAAACGGATGATTTTTTCGGCGATTGCTTTGCGTTGATATTCGTCACGCGTTTCAAAGATGACTCTATTTGTTGTGTCGCACATAGTTAGAGCTCTCCCCTGAAGGCACGTTGAACAAGGGAATTGAAAAGATTATTGTTTTTATCTGTTACTTTCACATGAGTATTCTGCATGTCAAAAAACTTGTTTTTTACTTCTGCGAACTTGACTTGCAGTTCCATAGATGGAACCCTAATTTCAAAAGAGTTCACATCTGTTTGATTAATACTTGACTGATTAACCGCATCCTTTGCAGAACACTTTTTCTTGAGCCAGTCGATATAGACAGCGACATCTTCTTTGCCGACATAGTTATCCAAGAGAATGATTCTGGTGTTATTATTTGTTGCCGCAACATGAGCTATCGATCCTGAGCCTGCTTTTTCTTCCCCCTGCGCTGCTCTTAAATTTGTTGAACCCACCCAGGCAAACAAAATCTTTTCCATTTCATTACCTCCCCAGTAAAAGACTATAATGATAATATGAAAATCTGGTTATGCACTTAACTCAAGTAAGGTTCTGATTCTTGAATTTCCAAGGTCAAAAACCCCAGTGCATTATGATTTTTGATATTATTCCGCCGGTTTTGCTCGGTCGCTAAAAGTGTCAAGGGGTTACTGGAGTATTGTGCATAACCAGATATAAAAAAATTGCCAATACACAATTTTATTTCTGAAAATAAGGGGGATCGCTGTTGACCGTTATTGTCTTTCCTGTGACCTTTATTCCAGGTCAAGACCACCACGTTATCCTCGGTGCTGTAGATCGTAAATTTTGCTGAATATGATTTGAAAGTAAGATAGGAATCCCTCCCTTCTTAATAAGATTGCAATTGCGTACGCAATGACGTACACTGAGCCGCAGAGGTGATGACTATGACTATTCTTAATGTTACTGAGGCTCGCTCGAAGCTCTACAGTTTGATTGATGAAACTGCGAATACGCACCAGCCCATTATCATTACAGGGAAAAGAGGAAATGCGGTTCTCGTATCAGAAGAGGACTGGAACTCAATTGCCGAAACTATGTACCTTCTGTCTGTACCGGGTATGAGGGAGTCGATTAAGGCAGGTTTGAATACACCGATATTGGAGTGCGATAAAGGATTGGATTGGTGAAATGGTCATTGGTGTATACGAAGCAAGCGCAAAAAGATGCAAAGAAACTTGCTTCGTCGGGACTGAAGGGCAAGGCGGGGAAATTACTGATAATCCTTGAACAAAATCCCTTTCAAAACCCTCCCCCTTTCGAAAAGCTAGTTGGCGATCTTGCTGGTGCATATTCCCGTCGAATTAATATTCAGCATCGAATTGTCTATCAGGTCTACGAGGAAGAAAAAACCGTCAAAATTATCCGGCTATGGACACACTATGAATGAAGCCAAACTAACGATAGGTTCCAGGTGACGAAAAAAACGGCTACGCACTTTTTCCGCTCCTGAACCATGGGGTTAAACTATGGAAAAAACAATCAAGAGTTCAGCGGACGGTATATTTATCCAGGGTTAAACAGACTGTTCCCAGAAGGGTTCAAAAAATATTTCTAGATACTGATTTTAACTATTCCCCATATTCACTCACTCAAGTGGCAGCTCCCATTCACATTAAGATTGATTTTTAAATATATAGGTTATATCCCTATCATTTTAACTAGACATCAAATTTTTATAGGGATATAATCCTATATAGTTGTTTATGGAGCTAATGATGGGTGAGGTCACTGTCGAAATATATATCAAGGGTCAATGGCACAAAGCTGCGGAGTTCAGCCTTTATGGGAAGGACTTCGGCTTGGGCTATCATGCTCAGGGGAGACTCTCTTATGATATTGATTATGCTATCTCACATATAAGTGAAAATCGAACTGTCGACCGGGTTGGATGTCTTTTTCCGATCAATTTTGACCTTTATTCAGGGAAGGACTGGCCAGCTTTTTTACTCGATCTGCTGCCGACTGGTGCAGCTCGAGATGCTTGGCTGAAGGTATTGAATCTGCGGGATGATGAATCTTCCTGGTGGCAACTTTTGCGCTTTGCGGCAGGGAGTCCACCCGGAAATCTTCGTATTGCAGGGGGTGCTGACAGGACACAAATTGCCCATTCAGGCTTTGAGAAACAAAAGATTATCGAGAAGAATGTCGATTTTATTGAGTATGCCGAAGCTAATGGAGCATTGGTTGCCGGGGCATCGGATGTTCAGGGGCAGGCTCCAAAATTTCTTTTGGTGGAGGATCATGCTGGACGATGGCACGCGGAAGGAGCCTTGCCGGATGATCAGGTAAAGTGTCATTGGCTGGTTAAATTTCCCAGAGGGAAAAAGGAAGTTGATCGTCAGGTTCTGCGCAATGAGGCTCCGTACTATGAGGTTGCTCGTGCTTTTGGTTTACGTACGGCGGCTCCCTTGGAATATTGTGATGACGCCCTGTTTATTCGTCGGTTTGATCGCAGGGTGGGTCAACATGGCGTTGAGAGACTTGGGCTGGAAAGTATTGCTTCGATCTGCAATGTTAGTGAGTTTGGTTTAAGAATTTCCCACAACAAAAGTTGCGAAATGATCAATCGGTATGCGACCGACCCGTATGGCGAAGTCTTGGAATATCTCAAACGGGATATCCTCAATGTTGCCTTGCGAAACACCGACAATCATGGACGGAATACCGCTATTTTAAAAGCTCCCGGAGGAACCGTCGCCCTATCTCCTCTGTTTGATTTTGCTCCGATGTTTCTGGATCCCGAGGGAATTTCCAGATCTTCCCGTTGGGACGCTGAGGGTGAAAAGGAGATTGGTCTGCCGGATTGGGGTTGTGTAGCCGAGAACCTCAACAAAGAAATAGGTTTCAGCAGTATCGAACTTCGCCAATGGTTGTCGGGTCACGCAGTGGCAATTGAATGCTTACCTGAGACGATGCTTCATTGCGGTGTTGAGGATTCTCTGATTGAAACACTCTCCAGCAGAATTGAGGTTGTGGCTCGGATGCTTAGAGACGCGAGTCCTTTGTCGTGAGAAGGAGGAAGCAGAAATGAAGAGGCCGGACGACAAAGAGTTGAAGAGATTGCGTCAAGAATTGTTTGAACAAATTGAGGGGGGTCAAATAAGTCTGGATGAAGCAACCCGGACGATGCGCAGAATTTTAGGGATGAATCGTAAAGAATATGCAGCAAAAATCTTGGA
This sequence comes from Desulfuromusa sp., assembly GCA_045047095.1. Taxonomy (GTDB): domain Bacteria; phylum Desulfobacterota; class Desulfuromonadia; order Desulfuromonadales; family Geopsychrobacteraceae; genus Desulfuromusa. Next base: position 4,481 of record JASFYS010000180.1, read on the forward strand.
AATTGGATTTGAAACCTTACAAGATGTCGAGACAGGACAGGGAAACCCAACCTTGAAAACCCTCAGAACTATTGGTGCCCCCTTTGGTCTGGATATCGGATTCGTCCGCAAGAAGGGCGGATAAGGATACTGATTCCAAATTCAGCCAAAGTTATTGAATCAAAAGCAATAATCACTATTGACCTACCGGAAACCGTGGCGTACAAATTATAGTTTACTTTGTCTGCTATTGTCGAAGAATCTGTTTGTGATATTTGTACCGCTTGGAAAAGTTAAAACACCATGACTAAGCCCCATATTCCAACTTCATTTTACACCTCTACTCGCTGGATACGGCGCCGAACCCATCAATTTCTCAGTCATTTTAAAATCAGTGAAAATACCTTTTTAATCGTCCTTGCCGTGATTATCGGCATGCTTGGAGGGTTGGGCAATTACCTGTTTCGTCAGGCGATTGAACTGATTCATTGGGCGGTATTTGAGCAGAGCTTGAATTTGCTTGATATTTCGCTGGATGAATGGTCTGCAAAACGGGCTTTGGTATTGTTTATCCCGGCGCTTGGCGGGTTGTTGGTTATCCCGTTGTGGATGTTGTTTGCCAAAGATCTCAAAGGGGGGTTCGCCACCTTTCTGGTGCGGGTTAACCTGCAAGGGGCAAAGTTACCGTTCCGACCGTTATTGACCAAAGGATTGGCTTCGGCAATCACTCTGGGGACGGGTGGTAGCGCCGGGCAGGAAGGACCGATTGCGGTGATCGGTGGAACCATCGGCAGTCAGTTTGGCAAAATGTTCAAAATGAGTGGTAATCGGATTAAAGTCCTAGTTGCCTGCGGTGCGGCAGCTGGAGTTGCGGCGACTTTTAATGCTCCTTTGGCCGGGGTTTTTTTCGCGACTGAAATTGTCTTGCTCTCTTCCTTTGAAGTGGCAAGTTTTACTTCTATTGTGATTGCCAGTGGAATGGCAACGGTTGTTTCACGTGCCTTGCTGGGTAATGTCTCCGAGCTTGTCACCGCTCCCTACACAATGGACAGCCTCTGGGAAATCGGGCTGTATGTTCTGCTGGGTGTTTTGATCGGTTGTCTGGCCGCGGGATTTATCCATTTCCATATAAAAATTAAGGATCTGATCGAGGCAGTCAAGCTCCCCCGATTGAGTAAACCGGTTATCGGTGGTTTAATGGTTGGAGCCATCGGCATTGGTCTGCCGCAGGTTTTTGGTAACGGTTATGACTTTGTTGGTTCGGTTCTGTCCGGGCAGCAGCCCTGGTACCTGCTGATCCTTTTAGTTGTGGCAAAGATGGTGGCGACCTCAATTACCCTCGGTTCCGGAATGCCGGGCGGTTTATTTGCCCCCTGTTTATTCCTCGGAGCGGTTGCCGGTGGAGCTTATGGGCAGTTGCTGGAGTTGATTTTTCCCGCCGCCCATATTTCCAGTGGTGCTTATGCTCTGGTGGGGATGGGGGCATTTCTGGCTGCGGCAACCCATGCGCCGATGACGGCAATCTTCCTCCTTTTTGAAATTACTGACAGTTATGAGATTATTATTCCGATCATGCTGGCGTGCGTTATTGGAACAGCAATCGCTAGCCATCTGAAAAACGATAGTCTGGAAACAGCAGAGTTGAGCCGCCTTGGTATCGATCTGGAAGCAGGAAAAGAACGAAATATTATGAAGAACCTCTTGGTTGGTGAGGTAATGTCCCGCCGGGTTGAGACTGTTCCAGAAAATATGACTCTTGGCCATTTTGCTGATTTTATTCAGCAGACCCACCATACCGATTTCCCACTGATTGATGAATTGGGAGAGCTGACTGGTATTATTTCAGTTCAGGATTTTTTGGGAGTGGTCTTTGAGAAAGAGCTGATGGATCTGGTGGTGATTAAGGAACTTGCGACTAAGGATGTTATCACGGTTCACCCGGAAGAGGATCTTGATACGGCGATGCGAAAAATTGGTTACCGCAACATTGAGCAGCTGCCGGTTGTCGATCAAGAATCACATCGTCATCTCTATGGGATTATCTCCCGCCGCGATATGGTTTCGGCATACAACCGTGCCCTGATGACTCGAACTCTGGAGGATGAAGATGGCTGATCTGCTGGAAGGGTTGAATGAGCCACAGCGGCAGGCGGTTCTCCACAGAGACGGCCCTCTGTTGCTGCTTGCCGGTGCCGGTTCCGGGAAAACACGGGCTTTGACCCATCGGGTTGCCTATCAAATCCGTGAATGTGGAGTTCCAGCCTGGCGGATTATGGCGGTGACCTTCACCAATAAGGCGGCGGCAGAAATGCGTGAACGCCTTGAGACGTTACTGGGGGAGGGGGATCTTCCCTGGATATCCACCTTTCATTCCGGCTGTGCCAGAATCTTACGGCAGGAAATCCACCACCTCGGTTATGGCCGGGATTTCACTATTTACGATGATCAGGATCAATTGCGCTTGCTGCGTGATCTTCTCAAAAAACAGAAAATTTCCGAAAAGGTGTTGAAGCCCCGGGCGGCCGCCTCTTTTATTGATCGGGCAAAAAATCGGGGTTTGCTACCTGATGCGCTTGGTGATATTCGCTCGGATGAGCAGCTTTTGGCAGAATTATATGCTCAATACCAACAGCAGTTGAAAGCTGCTAACGCAGTTGATTTTGGCGACTTGCTGTTGTTGACAGTACGCTTGTTTGAGGAGTATGCGGAGGTTCGCAAGCGCTGGCAAGGGCGCTTTTCTCATCTTCTCATTGATGAATTTCAGGATACCAATCGGGTTCAATATCGGTTGATGCAGTTGCTACTAGGGTCAGAAACCAGTCTTTGCGTCGTTGGTGATGATGATCAATCAATCTATCGCTGGCGCGGGGCTGAAGTCGGCAATATTTTGGGGTTTGATCGTGATTTTCCCAGGGCAAAAGTTATCCGTTTGGAGCAGAACTACCGTTCAACCCAGACAATTCTGCAGGCAGCAGGGGGAGTTGTTAGCCACAACAGTGATCGTCGTGAAAAAGAGCTCTGGACCGATAATCCTGCGGGAGATTTGATTTATATTGAAGCGTCCCCGGATGACCGTGACGAGGCACGTTTTGTCGCTTCGGAGGTAGCAAAGCTGCAACACAATGGAGTCGATTTACACGATATCGCAGTTTTCTATCGCACGAATGCTCAGTCTCGGGCAATTGAACAGGCGCTGCTGGGTGAAAAAATCAAGTATGTGATGTTTGGTGGGGTCAAGTTCTATTCCCGCCTCGAAGTCAAAGATGCTCTTTCCTATTTGCGGGTTCTGGTCAATCCGAAAGATTCGCTGGCAGTGCGACGGATTATCAATGTTCCGGCTCGTGGCATTGGCCATACAACGGTCGAGCGAATCAGTGTTTTTGAAGATGAGGCTGAAGGATTTCTTTCTGCCTGCCGGATGGCGTTAAAGAACCATGGTCTGAAGGGGTCGGCGGCAAAAAAAGTCACTGCTTTTGTTGCTCTGATCGATGATTTTACTGCCCGGCTGGAGAGAATTCCCTATCCGCAATTAATGGCTGAACTGATCGATGCCAGTGGCTATGGCCCGGCACTCCAAGAGGAAGCTGGAGGGGCGCTGACCAGTGATGGGAAGCAGGAAGCCAAAAATCGGTTAGAGAATCTGGAGCAGTTGCTGGTGGGGATGGAAGAACACGCTGCCACCGGTGGCTCAATTCAAGACTATCTGGAGCAGATTGCTCTGATCACTGATCTCGATAAATATGATGCGACGCAACAGCGAGTTACCTTGATGACACTGCATTCTGCTAAAGGATTGGAGTTTCCGGTCGTGTTTATGACCGGGATGGAAGAGGGACTGTTCCCCCATTCCCGTTCCGGTAACATGGGTGAGGATCTGGCTGAAGAACGGCGTCTTTGTTATGTCGGAATGACCCGGGCGATGAAAAATCTCTATCTTTCTCATGCCCGCCGCCGCCGGGTTTATGGAACCTATCAGTTTAATCCACCAAGTCGATTCCTGGCTGAAATTCCGCCGGAATTACTGACCGATTTTGAAGCAGAGATTTCAGTATTAGAAGCGCCAACAACTGCGCATAATCTTGCCTCTTTAGCGGATCTGGTAGTGGAGAATGAAGTGATCAATCCGGTTGCGGAGACGATTGTTACAGCGAAGAATAAATCTTTAAATCTGGGAAGTGTTTCCCCAGATGTTGGTGGCTTGAGATTAGGAACCCGGGTACGGCATGTCAAGTTTGGAATAGGAACGGTACGCCATCTGGAGGGGAGTGGCGATAAGCAGAAGGTTTCCGTTTATTTTAACTCGGTAGGATCAAAAAAACTGTTATTGAAATTTGCCGGGCTGATGCCGGTTTAAGAGTCTTTATGGTGAAAACAGAAAAACAATTTACCCTGCTGCTGGTGGATGACAATCCAACCAACGTACTGCTGCTGGTCAAAATCATCGAGCTTGACCTCCCTGAGGTACGGGTAGTCACAGCTTCCTCTGCTATGGAAGGGTTGATACTGACTGATCAGGAACAGATTGATGGGGCTTTTATTGATGTGCAGATGCCCCAGATGGATGGTCTTGAGATGTGTCGTCGGCTGCGTGCAAAATCATCTACTGCAGAGATGCCACTGGTTTTGATGACTGCACATATTGCTTCACCGGAAATGCGAGCCGAAGGACTTGAGGCTGGGGCTTACGATTTTATTTCTCAACCAATCAACAATGTAGAAATGTTGGCACGGATTAAGGTGATGCTGCGGTTGTGTCAAAATGAACAGCACTCAGTTGAGAATAATCAGCAACTCCAACAACAATTGACGGAGTATGCTGACCGCTTGCGTTGGATCAGTGGTCTACTGATATCTGGTAATGGCACGCTGGCAGAACTGGATCAACAATTACTTCATCATCTAGCCAATGAATTGTCTGCACCTGCAAGTATCGATGCAAAACTGTTCTTTGAAAAGCTGGTGACTGAATTTCCACTCCCTTGGCGGCGGACTCTGTTAAAGCTATCCCTTCTTGACCGTATCCCGGTTCGGCTAGCGCAGAAATTAAGTGAAATTGGTGATGTTGAAGCCGTTTTTGATTATTTGAGTCGACATCAGCTTGCCTTAATGGAAACGCTTAATGGCGAAAGTTATCTGCTTCTTAGACCAGAGATCAGAGCACTATTACGCGAGCGAGCAAAACAAAGTCTTGCCGCAGATGAACGTCAGCAGGTGTGTATAATTGCTGCTGACTGGTATCGACAGAGAAAAGATTTTTCTGCGGCTCTTGGACTCCTGGTTTCTGCAGAGCAATATCCTGCTGTTTCGCAGTTACTCAGTCAGGTTGGTTTGCTGCTTCTGAATAAAAACTATGCTCCCAATATACTTCCCTTAATCGACCAGATCCCTGAAGCTATCGTAGTTACTTGCGGCTGGTTTAGCCTTTTCAGGGGGATTAATTGTCTGCAACGACCATCAATTGATGCTGATAGCTGGCTTGAATTGGCATACCAATGTTTTCAAGAAAGTGGAGATGATCGCGGATTGCTGTTGACACTAACTCAGCAGGTTCATCGAACAATTTTGTTTGGTAGCTCCTTTGAGTTCTGGAATAATCGTCTGGAGGTCTTCAGGGGATTAGTTTCTGACCAGCTTGCTGGAGTTGAACCCATTGAGCGCCTCAAAATTTCATGTGCTTTAGGTTTGGGTGAATTGTTTTTTGCTGGCGATCTAAAAGCTGTAGAGAAAATTCTGGAGACAAGTTTAGCAGAAGCTCAACAATTACAATTGCCGGAGCAGCAGATGGAATTGAGCTTGCTCCGCTCTTTGTATGCCCTACAGCAGGGGCGCTATCTGGTAGCACGGACTGTTTTGGAACAGGGTCTGAGCCTTAGTCTTGAGTGGGGGGATCTAGTGTCTAATAGCTTATTACAGGTTGTTGCCTGCAGTTTACTGCATGCTTCCGGTCAGTTAGACGGCTTGCAGCAGCAGTGGAAGATACTGTCAGATTCTTGCGGTCGTGATATTCAGAAGAATACGGGTATCTCTGCCCTCCTTGGTTATTATACTGCAAGTCTGTTGTTAGCCCGCGGTGAACAACAGCGGGCATTGGAAACAATTGAAGTTGCGCTATTGGATGGGCAAGCTATTAATAATATCCAGATGCGAAATCGGTTGCTGCAACTACGGGGCTGGGTGAAAGCATTATCCGGGCAAGTGCCAGCGGCATTAGCTGACCTTGAAGCAGGTTTGCGGTCACGAAAACAAGCTGGAGGAGCTTTTTATCAGATAGAAAATTTGTTGATTGCAGGGGCGACTTGCTTTGCCCTGCAACGATATGATCAAGCGGCCGAATATCTTATTGAAGCGCTTACTGAATCTAATCAGCATAAAGAAGAACGCTATCGCACTGGTCTCCACGCCTGGTTGGCGGTCGTGCAAAAAAACCGTGGGGATTCGGTAGCGGCGGCTGAACAGACTCAGCATTTTTTTGAATTGTTGAAGCGACACCGGGCTCCGTTTTTCTGGGGCATGGCTCCAGATTTGTTTAATGAGTTGTTGCCACTGATAACGCAAAAACAGCAACGGATATTGCTGCGGCCTTTATTGGAAGGGCATTTTCTTTCGGCTCTTGACGAGGATCATCGCCAGGTTCCACTCCTCAAAGTTACCTGCCTGGGGAAGTTTCAACTGCAAATAGAGCGGGAAACTTTTGATCTGAGTCAGGTCGGTCAGGCCTCCAGGAAAATTTTTGCTCTTTTAGTGGTTGCTCCGGATCATCGCTTAAGTCTTGAGTTGATGATGGGATTATTGTGGCCGGAAAGCTCACCACGTAAGGCAAGAAATAGCTTTGATACGGCACACTCGCGGTTGCGCAAGGCTTTGGAAGAATGCTTTGGTAAAATAATTCGCCGTGATTATCTGATTCTGGAAAAAGGAATGTTGTCACTGCGGCACGTACAGATTGATAGTTCTCTGTTTGCTGAAACGCTGGGGGTGGTTCGTTATCACCTACAGAGAGAACATTTCTGGCAGGCAGA
>JASFYS010000181.1:0-5450 GCA_045047095.1 Desulfuromusa sp.
CCCCTGTTCAAGGAAGCTGACCTGAGCTTTTTCTTTAACCTCTGCGGTTAATTCATCGGGATGAATCAGTTTACGTTTAACGTCTGGTAAATTGCGAATCAAGAGTTGAAAAATAAAAAATCCTATAACAAAAACTGGCAGAAACCACCAGATCGATTCACCTCCAAATGCCCAGCTGACCACCAGTCCTGTTGCCAATGCCAGGGTTCCCCCGCCGATTAATTCAGCACGCGGGTAGTTGTAGGATGAATCAACAACCATGGGAACAATTTCACCGCTGGTCTTGGTTTCGGCATTTTTAACCGCTGTTTCTATTTTTTGCCGTTCTTCTTGACTGAAAAACTCACTTGCTGGTTTCATATGAATCCTGTTATGACCACTGAGACACAGAGACTCAGGGGGAGAGCAATTTCTTTAGAGGAAGGTAAACAGTCTTTCAGCTTTTCTCAGTGTCTCCGTACCTCTGTGGCGAATATTATCAGTTTTACCAACCACCGGAGGCGCCACCGCCTCCTCCACCGCCGCCACCACCGCTAAAACCACCACCGAAGCCGCCTCCACCACCGCCAAAGGGGCCTCCATAGTAAATACCGCCGCGGCGAGAGCGGCTACCGCGTCGCCCTCCAATCCGTCCGAGTAACGGTCCAAGGAAAAAGAGCAGAAAAATCAGACCAAAGGGGCTACTTTTTTTCTTGCTGCGGCTGGTTTTTCCAGTTCCGGTGTATTCACCCCGTACCGCTTCAGCGATGCCGACAACGCCAGCGACGATTCCACCATCAAAGTCTCCCTGTTTAAATTTTGGGGAGATTTCATTGTCGATAATGCGCCCAGATAACAGATCGGTTAGCTGTCCTTCGAGCCCGTAGCCAACTTCAATCCGGATTTTCCGGTCAGCTTTGGAGATCAGCAGGAGAGCCCCATTATCTTTCCCTTTTTGACCAATTTTCCAGTTTTCAAAAACTTTCAGAGAATAGTCTTCAAGGACTTCGCCATCCAAAGTTGGGATGGTCAGAACGGTGATTTGGGTTGAATCACTTTTTTCAAAGTCACGGAGAAACTGTTCCAGTTTTAGTTCAACGGTTTGTGAAATAATATCAGCATGATCATTTACATACCCTGTTGGTTGCGGGATATTCAGTGCTGCTGCAGTCCAACCGGTGAGAAGCAGAATAAACAGTGAAACGAGCAACTGGCGCATTAGAAAGTGACCTTTGGAGCAGTTGCTGCACCGGCATCGGCTTTAAACACTTCCTTACGATCCAGGTGGAGAAGAAAATTGTTGGTCAGGCTATTCGGGAAAGTACGGATTGAGGTGTTGAATGTTTTGACCGTTGTATTATAACGCTGACGGGCAACATTAATCCGGTTTTCTGTCCCTTCCAATTGGTGCTGTAGATCCAGAAAGTTTTGATTGGCTTTCAGGTCAGGGTAGCGTTCAACAACCACCAGCAACCGTGATAACGCTCCAGAAAGTTCCCCTTGAGCTTGTTGGAATTTTTGCATCACCGCTGCATCACCTAGTTTATCAGCAGAGATGTTCGTTTGTCCCACTTTAGCTCGTGCATTGACGACAGCAGTCAGGGTTTCTTTTTCATGAGCGGCATAGGCTTTGACCGTTGAAACTAAATTCGGAATCAGGTCGGCGCGTCGCTGATAGGTTGCTTCAACATCACCCCAGGCAGAGAAAACTGCTTCTTCATTTCTTTGAATGGAGTTGTAACCACAACTGCTGAGGAGCAGGGTGCCACAGAGCAGGATAAGCAAAGTACGAAATTTCATTTTGTCCCTCCTAAATTGTTTGGTGTTGAGTTATCGAAACGGGAATTATAACACAGAAAAATATTTTGATTTGATTTAGAATTAAATATTACTTCCTTTAAGATTCAGGCAGCTGAGGTGAGCATGGCAATTTATCGATCTGTTCAATCGGTTCAATTTCTTTACTGCTTCCAGCTCCCAGCTCCTTGAATTTACGTGCCGAAACCAGAACCCGGCTGTCGAGCGAAGCAATCCCCTTATTGTAGCTGTCAACCGCGCGTTCCAGATTTTTCCCCATTTGCATAAAATGCTGATTGAGGGTTGCCAGGCGATCATACATTTCCCGACCCAGTTGGCTGATCGCCTCGGCATTTTCAGTCAGTTGTTCCTGTCGCCAGCCGTAGGCCACCGAACGGAGCAGGGCAATCAGGGTGGTTGGTGTTGCCAGTAGCACTTTTTGATCAACGCCAGCTTCGATCAAGGCAGGATCCTGAGCCAGAGCTGCAGAAAAAAAGGTTTCTCCCGGGAGGAAGAGAACCACAAATTCCGGGGTTGGTTGAAATTGTTCCCAATAATTTTTTGCCGATAATTTTTGCAAGTGATCACGAATCTGCCGGGCGTGATGGGTCAGACAGGCAATCCGCTGTTTGTCATCGGTTGCTTCCAGCGATTCTAGATATGCCTGCAAAGGAGCTTTGGAATCGACAATAATGTTGCGACCGTTGGGCAGTTTGATGATCATGTCAGGGCGGAGTCGACCACCATCGGCAGTTTCCTGCTCGACAAAATCGCAGTAGTTGACCATCCCGGCCATCTCAACCACCTTTCGTAGTTGAATCTCCCCCCAGCGCCCCCGGACTGCTGGGGTGCGTAAGGCACGCACCAGATTACCAGTTTCAGATTCCAGTTTGATCTGACTGTTCAGTAACGATTTCAGTTGTTCATCAAGACGGGCATAAGCCCCGCTGCGGGCTTGTTCAAGTTGCTCGATTTTGCCATCAACTTTACGGAGTGATTCCTGTAGTGGCTGAACCAGTTGGCCGATAGCCAGATGACGAGCTTCCAGATCACCTTTAGCCTGTTGCTGGAAGTTCCCCAGAGTCGACTTTGCCAGATCGAGAAAACTTTGATTGTTTGCGGCCAAGGCTTGAGCAGAGAGCGCTTGAAAGTTTCTTTCTACCTGCTGGCGGTTTTCGTTTAGAAGTTGTAACTTTTCTTTACTGCCACGCTTCTCTGCTTCAAGTTGAGCTTCAAAGCGAGCCAGTTGTTGCAGTAGCTCCTCCCGCGCCTGTTGTTCAGTATCCATTTTTTGCTGCAGACGCAGATTCGCTTGCAGGCGGGAAATCAACCAGCCGCAAACGAGACCAGTAACCAGTGTTGCTGCCAAAAGTATCCATAAATTATCAGTCAGGGGCACAGTTGTAATCCTTAAAAAGATGTTGATAGGAAGTTGTTGATGGTACGATAACAGAGCGTTATCGAATCGACAAGCGAGATGGCATTACTGGTAGATTGCCTCGCTGAATTAACGGGGACGGGAGAATTAAAAAATGGGAACCTTTGGTTTTGCTCAATTGCAGCAACAAACAGAAAAACGATTTTCTGTCCTTGAAAATACTGAAATTGATGTTTCTCAACTGCTTGAAGAATTACATGATGTTTGCACCGAAGCGGAAACCTTGATTCAACAGCAAAAGGAGGGTGACGGTAGTCTGATTGCTTGTGCTCCGGGTTGCCAATCTTGCTGTGTGGTCAATGTTTCAATTACGTTTCTTGAAGGGCTTGCTATCGTCCGGTATTTACATCAACTGGACTCTTCTGTTCTGGCACAAATAACTTCAACACTGGATAAACTCTGGCGCGATGTGCGTGGGCTGGATGATGATGAACGGTTGTTGGCGCGGCGCAAATGTGCATTTCTGGATGATCAGGGTTGTTGCCTTATTTACCCGGTACGGCCGTTATTTTGTCGCAGTATCAGTTCGACTGATGTTGAACTCTGCCGCGCAGCGGTCACCGGACAAGTATTCGGAGAACTGCAACCGGTCATGATGCACCAGTTCCAGTTGCAGTTGTACAAAACCTTATTTTCAGGAGTAGCTGACGGGTTGGCGCAGGCGGGGTTGGATGGGCGCAGTTTTCAACTATGTGGGTTGATACGCTATCTCCTCAGCCATTCCGGTATGGATGCCGAGCTATTGACGGAGTCCTCTCTGAGTTGGGATAAACTTTATCCATAAACAGAAAGGTCGCGGGGTTGCGACCCCGCTCGCCACCGTACTCTTTTGTTGTGCCACAAAAGAGTACGCAGAAAAGGGCACCCGAACTCCTTGCCCTTCGGGTTCCCTCCATTCCATAGCCGGTTTGAGGAGCGGAAAAAACTCGGGCTCCCGCCCTCAAACATTTGCTTCTCTCTTTCTCAAATCAGCCGTTCCACTCCGGCTGCGTCACCCGGGGAGGGTGGTTAAAGAAAATTACCAATCAAGCGTTATTTTAGCTCAACCCAGTTTTTTTACAAATTCTGATTTCAGTTTCATGGCACCAATGCCGTCAATTTTGCAGTCAATATCATGATCACCGTCAACCAGGCGGATATTTTTCACTTTTGTCCCAACTTTAACCACCAATGATGATCCTTTAACCTTGAGGTCTTTGATCACGGTGATGGTATCACCATCATGTAATGGGTTGCCGTTGGCATCTTTTATGGATAATTTCTCTTCAGATGTTTCGTTCTCCGCATCTTGTAACCATTCATGTGCGCATTCCGGGCAAACATACATGCTTCTGTCCTCATAGGTGTATTCAGAGCCACATTCGGGGCAGTTAGGTAGTTCACTCATATCCAGTTTCCTGTTTCTGTTTAAAGAATTATTTCTGATCCAATAAATCGCCAAAACCATCGAGAACTTCCAGCGGCATGATTTTCATCCTTTTAATCGCCTTTGCAGTGAAAACGGCGAAAGTTCCACAAGATTGCGCGCAAAGAACGTTATCTTCTTTGTAAATCTTTCCTTCAACAATCACTTCTCTTTCGTTGGGTTGTTCAATGACCCGACCTTCAACCCTCAGTTCATCAGCAATATAAACGGGCTTGAAGAAATCAACCGTCATGGTTTTGGTCATGACAACACGGTGGAGGTTGTAGATGGCGCTCCAACTCATAATTTCATCCAGGATGGTCGAAAGAACCCCGCCGTGGACAATCCCATCCCAACCGCACAGATGATCAGGTACTTTTGGCCAGGAATAAAGCGTGGCATCATCTGCATAAAAACGCATCTTTAAGCCATGGGGGTTTTTTTGGCTGCAGCCGAAGCAGTGCGCATCCCGGCTTATAATTTCTTTTAAATGATCTTTATTCATTGGTGCCCCGGTCTTTCCTTGTGGATTCTTTTGTTACATTCAGCAAAAGTAGGATTGTCTCTGTATGGGGGCTGTCCCAGGTTTTTTCGGTGCGCCCCAGCCCTGTTTTACATCCGTAAAATCAGGATATATCCGGTTTTAGCACAGGGCCAGTGGCAATGCACCAGCTTTTCTTGTTTTCAAGTTATTGCTGCTGATCAGTTCGTATCAAGATAAAGCGATCCATTTATGATGCACTCGCAGTGCGGCCAGGCAAGGTCGCGTAATCAAGTGGGTGAGATCCCCACCCCGGACGGCAGGCCAGCCACCGGGTAGCAAGTCTTTGG
>JASFYS010000182.1:0-3862 GCA_045047095.1 Desulfuromusa sp.
TTCGTCCTACAAGGCGTAGTGGTTTTTCAGGGGCGAAGGCCTACATATAGTAGGTCGAGATCCTGAAAAACCGCTGCAACACCGGAGGTCGGACTTTTTTGCGACGCCATCACAGAACCATTTCAAATGTCGCCATGGTGGAGACATTGCAAACTAAATCATGTTAAGGAGAGAATGATGAAAAGAAACAAACTGGTCCTCGTAAGTCTGTTGATCGCAGTTGCCTTTGTGGCCTCTGTAACGGTTGCATCGGCAGCCCCGATTGTAATCAAATTTTCTCACGTTGTTGCCGAAAACACCCCAAAAGGGCAAATGGCCAACAAATTTGCAGAGCTTGTAGAGCGCGACCTTGCCGGCAAAGTTAAAGTTGAAGTGTTCCCTAGCTCACAGTTGTTTGGTGATAACAAAGTTCTTGAAGCAATGATTCTGGGCGATGTGCAACTGGCTGCACCATCCCTTTCTAAATTCAAAAAATACACCAAATCCCTACAAATCTTCGACCTTCCCTTCCTCTTTAAAGATATGGCTGCCGTTGAAAAATTCCAGCAGGGTTCCGTTGGACAAAAGCTGCTGATGGCAACCAAGAAAAAAGGGCTGATTGGTCTTGGTTATTTGCACAACGGTCTCAAGCAACTGTCAGCCAGTAAACCACTCCGGGTTCCAGCTGATGCCAAAGGAAAAAAATTCCGCATCATGTCTTCTGACGTCCTGGCTGCTCAATTCCAGGCTGTTGGTGCAATGCCTTTGAAGAAGCCTTTCTCTGAAGTGTTCACCCTGCTGCAAACCAAGGCTATTGATGGTCAGGAAAATAGCTGGTCAAATATCTATTCGAAAAAATTCTACGAAGTACAACCATACATTACTGAATCCAACCACGGTGTTCTTGACTATTTTGTTATTACCTCGGCAGAATTCTGGATGGGTCTTCCTGATGATATCCGTACTGTCCTGAAGAAAGATCTGGATGAAGCGATTGCATTTGGCAACAAAGTTGCCGCTGAAAAAGCAGTTTCTGACCGCCAGAAAATTATTGACTCTAAACGTTCTACAATTATCGAGCTGACCCCAGCCGAGCGTCAGCAGTGGGTTGATGCCATGAAGCCAGTCTGGAAGCAATTTGAAGATCAGATTGGTAAAGAGTACATTGAAGCTGCAGTACAAGCAAACAACTAGAAAACGTTGATTAACTCCAATCGCGGGTTTCTTAATTGAAACCCGCGATTATTTTGTCTGTTATTTGCATGAGGTCAAACATGTCTAGATTTAGTCAGATTATAAACAGTCTGGAAGAAGCCATCATTGCGCTGCTTCTAGCATCGATGACAATACTGGTGTTTGTCGAGGTGGTTCTGCGCTTTGGATTTGGCACGGGATTTATGTGGGGCGAAGAAGTCACACTACACCTCTCAGCATGGATGGTTCTTTTTGGCGTCTCCTACGGAATAAAAGTTGGATCCCACATCGGCGTTGATGCACTGGTAAAAATTCTTCCGGCTAAGGTTCGAAAAATCGTCAGCACGATTGCAGTCATTGCCTGCCTGGCTTACACCGGGATCTTCATGAAAGGGGCCTGGGTTTATCTATCAAAAATCCAGATGTTGGGGATTGAAATGGAAGACCTGCCGGTACCAAAGTGGATGGCTCACAGCATATTGTTCATCGGCATGGTGTTGATCGCAATTCGGCTATTGATTCTGCTATGGAACATCGCAACTGGAAAAACTGACGGTTTCAACCTCACTGATGAAGCCAAGGACAGTATGCATTTGGCTGAAGAAGCACTCGCTTCAAAAGCGACTGAAGGAGGAAAATCGGCATGACCATCGTTGCTCTTTTTACTATTCTACTCCTGTGCCTGCTCACGGGGATGCCAATTGCTTTTGCTTTGGGGCTTTCAAGTGTCTCCACGATCATGATGTTCTCCAATGATTCGGTGGCTTCAATTGCACTCAAACTCTTTGCCGCTGAATCAGAGCATTATACGCTGTTAGCCATCCCGTTCTTCATCCTTTCATCAACATTTCTTTCCACTGGAGGGGTAGCGAATCGGATTATCAATTTTGCCATCGACTGTGTCGGCTGGATCCGTGGTGGTCTGGCAATGGCTTCGGTTATGGCCTGCATGATCTTTGCTGCGGTTTCAGGTTCCTCACCGGCAACCGTTGCAGCCATCGGCTCTATTGTTATTGTCGGCATGGTAAAAGCAGGTTATCCAGAAGAACTGGCGGCAGGGGTTATCACCAACGCGGGAACACTGGGTATCTTAATTCCACCCTCTATTGTTATGCTGGTTTATGCAGCAGCAACCGAAGAATCGGCAGCCCGACTTTTTATGGCTGGTTTGATTCCTGGTCTGATGATGGGTTCCATGCTGATGCTGGTCATCTACATTGTTGCCCGGATTAAAGGCTTACCGGCTCAACCGTTTGTCGGCTTTAAACATCTGTTCGCCTCAAGCATCAGCGCCGGTTGGGGACTGATGATGATTATCATTGTCCTCGGTTCAATTTATGGCGGCATTGCCAGCCCGACGGAAGCGGCTGCTGTCTCGGCAGTTTATGCATTTTTTATTGCAATTTTTATCTATCGCGATATGGGGCCCCTTAAAGGAATTCCATGGCGAAAAAGTCCGGATGAACCATTCACTACAACCATCGTACGGAATCTGATGTTGACGGTTACAGCAATCCCTAAATCGTTTTTTGATAAAGACACCCACAAGGTATTCAGGGATGCTTCTAAAGTCTCCATCATGCTGTTGTTTATTATTGGCAACGCGATGCTTTTTGCCCATGTTTTGACTACAGAAAGAATTCCACACCATCTGGCTGAAATGATTGTCAGCTGGGGTCTGCCGGCCTGGGGATTTTTGATTGTTGTCAATATTTTGCTGCTGATTGCCGGTAACTTTATGGAACCGTCAGCCATCATTCTGATCATGGCACCGATCCTTTTCCCGATTGCAGTCAAACTGGGTATTGATCCAGTCCACTTGGGAATTATCATGGTTGTCAACATGGAAATCGGCATGATCACACCACCGGTTGGGCTCAACCTGTTTGTTACTGCAGGAATAACGGGGCACGATCTCGTCTGGGTGGTCAAAGCAGCATTCCCGTGGCTGCTGTTGTTATTATTCTTCCTGATGTTAATCACCTATATTCCGCAGATTTCTCTGTTCCTGCCGGAATATATTGATCATCTAAGAGGCTATTGATTGAATTAGCAAAGACACTTAAAGTATTATCCTTAGCTCAACAAAAAAAGACCTCTCAAAATAATGAGAGGTCTTTTTTTAATGTTTTGCAACCGATCACCTCAATCCTCACTTGGGGATTCTTGAGCCTTCTCTTCCTGTTTGCGCTTATTTTTTTCTTCTTTCTTTGCTTTCTTGGCAATTTCTTTCTGCCGTTTTTCAAAGCCGTAATTCGGTTTTTTAGCCATCGGTTCATCCTTTCTAGCGATAAGTTTCCACAAGTTTAAACTGGGACGGAAACATCAGGATTCTCAGCAAGGGAAGCCGGATGGATAACTTTCGATTCTGCTCTTAACGTTGCCGGCCAGTAACAATTTTACTGCGGGTGTGCTGCTTCGTTTTGTTCCCTCTCTGCGACTTGGCACGCGGTACAGGCCGAGCCGGACGTCGTGCCGGCTGAGCCGTTCTTTTTGGCGCAGGAACTGCGTAATCAAATCCATCCAACCGGTGCCGGTCGATCTGCGCCCCTAGAGCCCTCTCGATCGATCTCACCATAAATTTGTCATCATCACTGACCATGGTAAAAGCCTTGCCTGTGCGAGCGGCACGTCCAGTTCGACCAATCCGGTGAATATAGGCATCAGTTGTATCGGGCATATCAAAGTT
>JASFYS010000183.1:0-6581 GCA_045047095.1 Desulfuromusa sp.
CTCCAAAGACTTGCTACCCGGTGGCTGGCCTGCCGTCCGGGGTGGGGATCTCACCCACTTGATTACGCGACCTTGCCTGGCCGCACTGCGACGCCATCATAAAATAAGGCTCTTCTAAATCCAGGGGGGAAATACCAAGGGATCAGAATTAGCTGCGAGGAGTTATAAAAATGAGCCATCTGAAAGGCAAAACCGTTCTCGTCACGGGGGCAAGCAAGGGCATTGGTGAAGCCACTGCCAGACACTGCGCCGCTAAAGGAGCCAAGGTCGTGCTTGCTGCACGCAACAAAGTAGCCCTCGACATGATTGTGGAAGATATTCGATCCCAAGGAGGTCAAGCATTTGCGGTGAAATGTGATGTCAGTCACTACAGCGAAGTAAACCAGGCAGTTACTCAGGCCATCAATGAATATAACCGTCTGGATATCTTGGTGAACAATGCCGGACTCATTGACCCGATTGTACCTTTGGCTGACAGTGACCCGGATGCTTGGGACCGCGTAGTCGATGTTAACGTCAAAGGCGTTTATCATGGATTAAGAGCCGCGATACCGGAAATGCTAAAAACGGGTAACGGCACGATTATCAATATCAGCTCGGGTGCTGCTACTGGCGCACTAGAAGGCTGGAGCCATTATTGTTCAACCAAAGCAGCGGCACTCTCGCTCACCCGTTGCGCTGACAAGGAATATCGCGAGCAAGGAATCCGCGTTATCGGATTGAGTCCGGGAACCGTCGCTACAGACATGCAGAGAAGTATTCACGCCTCTGGCATCAACCCGGTGAGTCAACTGAACTGGGATGCACATATTCCACCTGAGTGGGTTGCCAAAGCGGTCGAATATTTATGCGACAAAGCTGGTGATAAATTCTTGGGACAAGATTTTTCTCTAAAGAACAATGAAAGCAGGAAACAAATTGGATTGCCCTTGATGTAATCATGAAAACGAATAGGACAAATTTAATACCATCAACTGGGTTATGTCAGTTCTACTATGTTGCGGATGACATTTAGGCTGCCTCTATTCATGGATCTCCTGGGACCGGCACCCTTAAGGGGGTGCCGGCATTGAGAAAGATTAAAGCTCTTCAGGGTTTTCAAGCAGCCGTTTCAGTTCAACCAAGAAATTAGCAGCGTACATTCCATCCACTATCCGATGGTCAGACATCAGAGTCACCCGCATTATTGCTGCCGGAATCATCTCGCCAGCTCGAACTACGACTTCATCTTGAATACCACCAACGGCAAGGATTGCAGCCATGCCTGGAGGCACTAAAGCGGCAAAATGCTCCACCCCAAACATACCCAGATTGGAGATCGCAAAATTTCCGCCGGTCAATTCAGTTTCACCTATCGAGCCATCTTTAACCATAGAGATCAATTGGGAAGACTTGCTGGCAACCTCTTTCAAACTTAATGCTTCGCACCCATGCACGACCGGCATCATTAAATCCTCTTCAAAAGCAACTGCAATTGCAATGTTGATGTGGGGATTGAAGATGTATTCCTTCTCCCCAAGTTGTGCGTTGGCCATAGGATACTTTTCAATAGCCTTTGTGCAGGCTCGGGTGACGATATCATTCATAGATATCGCCTCACCGCTCTCTTTCAGTTTCGCGCGCATCGCTTTGGCTTTACCCATATCCATCACCATGGTGACTGGGAACTGTGGGGTCGACCAGGATGCCACTACTGTTTTAGCAATCGATGCACGCATTTTTGAGATAGGTTTTTGCGTGGCAGCAGAAAGATCATTTTTTTCGGTTACGGCATCCTCTGTGTCCTCATCTTCGTCATCGGTATCTACAGCACCATAAGTGTCCCGATAACTGGCAATGAAGGCATCTATTTCATCGTCTGACACGTCCGCAGCAGCAATAATTCCGATCAGTTCCTTAATCGGATAATCTTCTCCTTCCTCACCAATAATCCGACGCAGCACACCAGCGACAGGACTTTCAACAACTTGATTGATTTTGTCAGAGGCAATCTCAACAAGTTCAGTTTCAATCTCAACTTCGTCACCCTCATCGAGCAACCACTCAGAGATCGTTCCTTCCTTCATGGTCATGCCCCATTTGGGAATGGTCAGAGCATAGATCCTGTTATCACTCATATTTATTTACTCCATCACTTTTCGTACTGCAGCTGCAATTTTATCAGGATTAGGCAGGTATGCCGCTTCAAGATTTTTAGCAAATGGAACCGGTACAAACGGTGGTGTCACCATCTGCGGTGCCGATTTCAGGGAACCAAACACTTCTTGAGCAACCTGACCAACAATGTCTGAAGCAAATCCGCAACGGCTGCTATCTTCATCAACGACCACAAGTCGTCCGGTTTTTTCGACGCTGGAGAAAATAGTATCAGTATCTAGTGGAGATGTCGTTCGTGGATCAATAATCGTACAGCTGATACCATCCTTTGCCAGTTTTTTGGCCGCCTTGTTTGCCATATCAACCATAAGACCCAATGCGACAATTGTGACATCTTTACCCTCTTGTAGAATATTGGCTTTCCCCAGAGGAACGGTATAGTGCTCTTCAGGAACTTCACCCTTAATGGTGTAAAGAGCTTTGTGCTCAAAGAAAATACACGGGTCATCGTCCTGGATTGATGCAGCTAACAAGCCTTTTGCATCATAAGCATTGGAAGGAATGATACATTTCAGACCTGGTACATGGGTAAATATCGAATAAGGACTTTGAGAATGTTGAGCAGCCGCGCTGAATCCAGCACCAATCATGGTACGGATCGTCACCGGAGTCACCGCCTTTCCACCAAACATATAACGAAATTTAGCAGCTTGATTATATATCTGGTCAAAGCAGACGCCGAGGAAGTCAGAAAACATCAGCTCCCCGATAGCACGCATTCCACAGGCAGAAGCTCCGACAGCGGCACCGATGTAAGCAGACTCTGAAATTGGAGTATCCAAAACACGGTCAGGAAAAAGCGAATAGAGACCCTTGGTCACACCCAGCACTCCACCCCAGGAATCTCGTTCCTGATCTGTACCAGCTGAGCCAACGATATCTTCTCCCATAAGGATGACCGACTCATCTCTTTCCATCTCCAAACGAATCGCTTCGTTGATTGCCTCTTTAAACATGATTTTTCTTGCCATGGTTTCTTCCTTTCTATTAATAATCGCTAAAAGAGATCAATACGAGACATAGACATCAGTCAGCAAGGCTTCAAGATCAGGCTCAGGAGCAGCCTTGGCGGCCACAACAGATTTTTCAATCTGCTCCAGAACCTCTTTATCGATCGCCTCAAGTTCAGCCATTTCAATCAACCCAGCAGCGGTAACAGTTGCGGTAAAACGTTTCAGGACATCATTGTTGGCACGGGCTTCTTTAACTTCATTTTTAGGACGATAGGTCTGGGCATCACCCTCAAAATGTCCATAATAGCGTAGGGTTTTACATTCAACAAAAGAGGGTCCCGCTCCTTTACGGGCTCGTTCAATTGCCTCGCCTGCAGCCTCGTAAACTGCCGTAAAATCATTGCCGTCAACAGTGATAGCAGGCATACCAAAACCACGAGCTCTATCGGCGATATTTTCGCTACCGATGCGAGCAGTGAATTTTGGTGATGTTGATTCAGCGTAGCCATTGTTTTCCAGGACAAAAACAACTGGCAAGTTCCATGTGACTGCGAGATTCATAGACTCAAAGGTGGCGCCCTGATTTGCTGCGCCATCGCCAAAAAATACGACCGAGACGCTACCGTCTTTACGCAATTTGGCAGCCAACCCAGCACCACAAGCTAATGGACAACCCGCACCGACGATGCCATTCGCGCCCAGCATGCCAACGTCCAGATCAGCAATATGCATAGAACCACCCTTCCCGCCGCAGGCACCTGTTTTTCTGCCATAAACTTCGGCCATCATTGCCATTATGTCAACACCCTTGGCAATACAATGACCATGGCCACGGTGGCTACCGGCAATACGATCTTTATTATTATCTAAGTGTTCGCAGAAACCTACGGCGATCGCCTCTTCTCCTGAATAGAGATGAACAAAACCTAATATGTCTCCGGTGGCAAACTCTATATGGAGACGCTCTTCAAATTCTCGAATCTGACGCATTTTACGATAAGCTCTGAGAAGACCCTCTTTAGATAGCTGCATGCTCATGTGTTTCCCCTTTCTGTCAATGATCAGTGACTTAGCCGGTGTTTCCCCACCGAGCTGCGATATCTTCTTCTGTGTTAAAGATCCCTTTAACCATTATATCAAGGAATTTGCCTGTTTTTATGGCTAGGGAGTGATTAATTGTAGAAACGATCTAACCTATCGTTTTGTTTGTTATTTCAGATCTCTAATAAAATTTTTTCGTAAAAAAGAATAAAAAGATTGCTGCAGAAAGCAAGTCTCTTTGAGACACTTGTCTTAATCGTCCTTGCAGCTATTTCATAGCAGTATTTGAATTTTTTACACTCATGTTTATGTTGAATTGAATTCAAGGGGAATAAGGGAGTTGAAATTGTTGGAATAATGGGGGGAATAGATTTTAGCAGAGGTTTTAATATTTGCTTTAATCCTTCTACGATCGGATATAGGGCGATGGATAATTAAAAATGCCACGTTCAGCTGCAATTTGCAGAACTTTGGGGACATCAACGGTTAGAGGACCATCAAGATCAAGCCAAATTTTTATTTTATCCAGCTGGGAAAATGCAAATTCACGCTCTCCATCAAGAGCGATAACTCCCCTCGGCATGTCTAACGACAGAGTTTCCAGAGGTTTTAAAACCTGAACATTTTCAACCCCTATTGGCAAGATGAGCCCTGGTGCGATAGGTGCGTATATTGTCAGTTGTCCTTTCCCAGGCGGGCAGAGAGTCAGATGGAGACCTTGATCGCTTTCACGGGAAATCGGATTGATGAGCCCGGCAACCGAAGACCAGCCGATCGCATCAGCTTCAGCAAAAGTTACAAATATCTCCTTCACCCTTTCAGGCTTCCATATTGCTCGACTGCCGATCCATAGTTCATCAGTCAGACAAAGATCGACCAGGGCGGTGTCTTTGCTGAGACCATTCATCTCGACACGTAAAGCCTTATTGCGCCTTGTTGCTTCACTGAGAGGGACTGCTCCTCGTGCAACCAGTCCAGCAGCCAAACCTACTATTGTTGCCTCCTGAAAATGTGGAAAGGTATTATTGGTGCCAGTCGACAGCGCAACTATGGGAATGTTTCCGCAAACTTTGGCGACAAGTCTGTGGGTTCCGTCTCCCCCCAACACAATAATAAGCCGTACCCTGGATCGAAGCATCAATTCGACTGCACGCAAAGTGTCAATGGCTTTCTCTTCCACCGGCATATCCAGTAGTTCAATCTCAGGCCAGTTTTCACCTAACGCTGCAATACCCTGATCTCTGCTACGCAACAAGCTCCCTGCTATACCAGATTGATCTGGAATCATGTAGACTCTGTTAATCCCCAAAATCCAGAGCCCTAAACAGAGTCTGCGAACAATATTGGTTTTTTCAGCAATCGATAAGCCCGAAGCCGCACTTATCAGCCGTCTGATATCCTGCCCAGAAGCAGGGTTCGCAATAATCCCCACCGTAGTATTGTCAACAGCTTTGCTATCCATGCAGCATATCCTTACTTACGACGAGAAAATCGTGTCACCACTTGTTCCTCCCAACCCCGGATGACAATCAAAACGAACCACACCTACGGCAGCTTCACCTTTTGCCGCTCGAACAATGCGAGCCGTCCCTGAATGGCCAAAACCACCACAAAGTTCTATGGCAGTGATACCCTCAGCAATTAGCTCCAGAGTAAGAGCTTCAGCACTCGAATAATCGGGAACGCCAACGACCACCAACTCAACTTCAGGAGTTACAATCAGACTGCGGTGTTTTTGCGCTTCAGCACCTGGCGCAAGAAAAATAAAAGCAGCTTTTAAGGCCATGAAAATCTCTCCTTTCTCACATATAGGGGTGGATGACTTTAATCCACCAAGATTTACCCAAAATACCTCAATACATCGACCATGTTCTTTTTATATTATACAGTAGAAGACAGAGCCAGTGAGTAAAAACATCAGCAATTGGAAATACTCAGCAAAATGTGAGCCAACTTGATATTGCACTGAGCAACCGATTAATATTAATAAAACATATGAATAACATGCACTTGAGTCATAAAAAGAGTTAATAGTGATACCCAGAACCTCCTTCATAGTGAGACGATTATCTCAAAGATTGAATATCGATGACACGCGATGATGCCGATTTAGATAGCAGGGGAAGACTATCTCATCAACAGGATGCTAGATTGAAAAAGATGATTGTTGAATTGCTTGTAATACGTTAAAAAGGGCAACACTATCTGCTGATATATTTTGAAGCTCAGCAGTTGAACATAAATATCTGTTAATTACACAATCGGATACTCACAACTTTAGGATTTTCATATGAACGTGATCGACATTATCAACAATAGCGATAAAACCGTTTTTTCCTTTGAACTGCTTCCTCCGTTAAAAGGGAGTGATGCCAGCAAGATTTATCGTACCGTCGAAAGCCTGGTCGATTTTGACCCTAAATATATCAA
>JASFYS010000184.1:0-17421 GCA_045047095.1 Desulfuromusa sp.
CGGTGATCGGTACAACGCCCCTGCGGGTAATTATAAGTACGAATCCGTTCACTACGGTCGCCGCTACCGACTTGATTTTTACGATCAGCGGCCATCTCAGCCTGCTGTTCAGCTAACATCTGGTCAAAAATCCGGGACTTGAGAACTTTGAGTGCCTGAGCTTTATTTTTGTGCTGTGACTTGCCATCCTGGCAGGAAACCACAACACCCGTCGGAATATGGGTCAAGCGTACCGCCGACTCAGTTTTATTAACGTGCTGACCACCTGCTCCAGAGGCGCGGAAGAGATCAATCCGCAGATCAGCAGGATGGATTTCGATATCAACATCCTCCACTTCTGGAAGAACAGCAACAGTACAGGCAGAAGTATGGATACGCCCCTGAGTTTCGGTATCAGGAACGCGCTGCACCCGATGCGTTCCACTTTCAAACTTAAGCCGAGAATACACCCGCTCTCCACTGATTAAAGCAACAACCTCTTTGAACCCACCGCCATCGGTCTCTGAGGCACTCATCATTTCAACTTTCCAGTGGTTACGATCAGCATAACGGGTATACATGCGGAATAAATCGGCAGAAAACAATGCAGCTTCGTCCCCCCCGGTTCCGGCACGAATTTCCAAAATAATATTTTTTTCATCGTTTGGATCTTTGGGCAATAGCAACAGCCGTAGCTGTTCTTCCAGTTCAGCCTGCTGTCCCTCCAATTCTGGAAGTTCCGCCTTGGCCAGCTCTTTCATTTCAGGATCCCGGTCTTGAAGCAGCTCCCGATTGCCCTCTATTTCGCTGCAAACTTGCTGATACTGACCGTAAACACTCACCACTTCGGTTAAATCAGCATGTTCTTTAGCCAGTCCCCGATAGCGTTTCTGATCCGAGATAATCGCAGGATCAGAGAGGAGCCCCTCGACTTCACGAAAACGATCAACAACAGCTTCCAAATTAGCAAACATAGAAATCTTTCAAAGATTAAGCAAAAAAAAAGCGGCCCCATCGGGCCGCTTTTTTCAATATTACCCGATTATTTCTGGGCGTACTTTTTGCGGAAGCGTTCGATCCGACCAGCGGTATCAATCAGCTTCTGCTTCCCCGTGTAAAACGGGTGGCACGCAGAACAAATTTCTGTATGAATCTCCCTGCCGAGGGTTGAACGAGTTTCAAAAGTGTTCCCACAGTCACAGCGAACGGAGCACGCTTCATACTTAGGATGGATACCTTCTTTCATCTTCTTTTTCTCCTTAGCAACCTGGCTTTGGTACAGGTCTATAGTATTTACATCAAACAAACCAGCTAAATAGCACTTTTGTCTGACTAGAGCAAGTAAAATAATCCAGATAAACTGTGATTCTCATAGGAAACAATGGCTAAGCCAAAATTGCGTCCTGCAAGGCGCAGTGCTTTTTCAAGGGTGAAGACATACACACGTATGTCGAGATCTTGAAAAAGTGCAGCAACACCGCAGGTCGTATTTTTGGCAACGCCATTTATTGATTCATTGAATCCAGGAACTCCTGGTTGGTTTTCGTTTCAGCCATTTTTTCCAGTAAAAATTCCATCGCGTCAACCGTATTCATCGAAGAGAGAACCCGGCGTAACAGCCAGATGCGCTGCAGTTGAGCTGGGGTAAGGAGAAGATCTTCTTTCCGGGTTCCAGAACGATTAATATCCATCGCCGGGAAAGTCCGCTTGTCTGCCAAACGCCGATCCAGATGAAGTTCCATGTTGCCAGTTCCTTTGAATTCCTCAAAGATAACCTCATCCATTTTGCTGCCGGTATCGATCAGTGCAGTGGCAATAATTGTCAGGCTGCCCCCTTCTTCAATATTTCGAGCGGCACCAAAGAAGCGTTTTGGTTTATGCAATGCATGGGCATCGACACCGCCCGAGAGAATTTTGCCGCTGGAGGGGATAATCGTATTATAGGCACGGGCAAGACGGGTAAGAGAATCAAGTAGAATCACCACGTCACGTTTATGTTCCACCAAGCGGCGCGCCTTTTCAATAACCATTTCAGCAACTTGGACGTGACGGTTGGCCGGCTCATCAAAAGTCGATGAAATAACCTCGCCATCCACATTCCGCAACATGTCGGTTACTTCTTCAGGGCGTTCATCAATAAGGAGAACAATCAGGTAAACTTCCGGATGATTTGTCGCTATGGCATTGGCAATATTCTGCAGCAAGACAGTTTTACCGGTGCGCGGTGGTGCGACGATAATACCACGCTGCCCTTTGCCAATCGGTGCGGCCAGATCGATAACCCGGGTTGCATAATTGTCTGGAGTCGTTTCCAGTATCAGTCGTTCATCCGGAAACAGCGGGGTCAGGTTATCAAAGAAAGTCTTCTCCCGCATCTTTGCCGGATCTTCAAAGTTGACTTCCGCCACTTTCAACAGAGCAAAATAGCGCTCTCCCTCTTTCGGCGGTCTGATCTGACCGGCGACAGTATCGCCGGTACGCAAAGCAAAGCGGCGAATCTGGGATGGAGATATATAAATATCATCTGGACCAGGCAGGTAGTTGGCATCCGGCGCCCGCAAAAAACCAAAACCATCTGGCAGAATTTCTAGTACCCCTTCACCGTAGATTGCTTTCTTTTGCGCAGCAGTCGCCTTAAGAATCGAATAGATCAGATCCTGGCGGCGCATTCCACCAATCTCTTCCAACTTAAGATCTTTGCCGAGGGTAATCAATTCAGACATTTTTGTTTTTTTCAGGTCTTTCAAGTTCATAGAGGTTCTCCAGCCCTTTATTTAGGGGCATATGCAGAAAATCTGTTCTGGCTTCTGCAGATAAAAAGTGGGATGAAACTATTTAGTTTAACAATGATCAAATAACTGGATTCCCATACGGAAACAACCGTTGTACCCATCAGAGACAGGTTAGATTTGGGGCAGGCATAATATTTCAGTTAGCTAAAAACTCTTTTTTGAGCAGCAATTATATTTGAATGGTTTTATCGGAATTCATTTTTGAGGAATTATATTTTCAACCTGTCAATAGCAGGAAATAGAGCGGGTAGGCACCTTTGTGTTTCCACTAATGTCGCTTTTACCCGCTTTATCTTCCCATGTCAACCTTGAAGCGTAAATAACTTTCAACTCCCAGTGGTTCAGCGCAAAGAATCAAGCAAACTGGGACTGATTCCAGAAACAATCTCAGCAAATAAGTTCTTATACATTCTTGGCAGAGGCGACACCCCATCCTTGCCAGGAGTTTCATCCAGAACCTGTTCTATCCCGGACAAAGTAATATTTTTAACCCGCACCAGATCAGTGTTGTTGAAATATGCTTCATCGAAATCTGCATACTGCAAAACCAGCGCCTGGAAACTGTCCCTCCCGGCTAATTTCCAAAGAACCTGGCCGTCGCGATCGATCACCGCCGCAGTTGCTCTAATATCGTTGTAACGAGTGGTTAAAGTTTCAAGTTTCGTCCGGGAGCGTCTGGTTTCTTCAATTTGCTCCCCTGAAAAAACCACCACCAGCACGGCATCAAGAACATTCTGTCGTGCCATCTCCGCCACCGTTGCGGCATCAAAGACATATCCTTCTGGCCATCCTGATTCGTCATGGGGACTTCCAGCACTCAAAAGAGAGAGCGCTGTTAATTCAGGACTAACAGAAAGAGGGCGGACATCAAAATAACCCTTCTTCTTTTTCAACTCCTCAGCCAGTAATTCATGTTTCCCATTCGCTGAACGTGTCAGGATATCAAATAAGGTATCTTTTTGTGGATAATTCAATGAACTATTTGTGTCAACCAATAGGGGAAGAACTCCCAGAACCTGAACGCGAGTCTGGTATTCCTGCTTTGGCACCTGAAACTTGCCGCTACCACAACCCGCCAGAAAAACGACCAACAAGCCACAATACAACATCTTTTTCATCTTAATCCTCCTGAATCCTTTTCAATTTGGTGATCATTGCGACCCAGAATAAAGGTAGCAGAAGACGCCCCTGGAATGGAAGCCTAGAAATCAATTGGGCAATCTTCCGTCGGAATTGTTGCCGATTGAAAATTCTCCCGCCCCCAACCAAGCAACTGATCAGGTGCTGAATGAAATAATTCTTTCGGTGGTGACTGCCCCAAAAAATCCAGCGCTCGCCAAAGCATATTCGAGCCGTTTCCTACAGTAACTATACCAATGATACCATTTCGTTTACTCAATTTCTTGCCATTATCACCAAAAGCCAACGGCAAGTGAAAATAGTCAGGAGCAACAACATCCAGACACTGATAAAGATAGATCTGCCGGGGTGTTGATGACAGCAAATCAGCGCCACGAACAACCTGCGTGACCCCGCTATCAATATCATCAACAACTACCGCTAGCTGGTAAGCAAACAAACCATCAGTGCGGTGCAGGACGAAATCGCCAACCTCCTTCTCGAGGTTTTGCCGCTGTTCCCCTAACACGCGATCCCGATAGCGAATCTCGGCATCGGGCACCCGCAACCGGACGGCACGTTCGGGACGGCTTCCACGAACTCCATTCCGGCACGTTCCTGGGTAAACGGCTCCTTCCTCTCCCGGATGCGGGGCACTCGCTAATATTTCCCTCCGGGTGCAGCTACAATCAAAAACCTGTCCCTGATCACGCAATTGTTCCAGAATCTGCTGATAACGTTCATAACGTTGGCTCTGATAGATAATATCACCATCCCACTCAAAGCCTAGGTGTTCTAGCAGCTTGAGAATCGCAGCAGCAGACCCGGGAACAATCCGGGGGGGATCGAGATCTTCAACCCGAAGTAACCAGCTTCCGCCAGAGCATTTCGCGACGAGATAACTCCCCAGTGCAGCCAGGAGCGTCCCGAAATGCAGGGATCCGGTCGGGCTCGGAGCAAAACGACCAACCACAGGCTGATGCGGTTGCTTAAATTTTAACAGATTATCCATACCGATCGATGATGCCGCTGGAATAACCAACTGTCAAGCAAGCTGATTGTGTAATAGCAACAAAAGAGGGCATTGACAACTATTCCGCTTCAGTGTATTTATCACCCATACAGTTATCTTTAGGAGGTCAGAGTGGTTATAACAAGAGCAACAGAGTATGCAGTAAGAACTGTCATTTATTTAGCTCAGCAGCCAAAAAATGACATCATATTAAAGAAAGACATCTGTCGTACCCAGGAGGTCACCCCCGCCTTTCTGACTAAAATCCTGCAACCACTGATCAAAATCGGTATTGTGAGTTCCCAACGAGGTGTCGGTGGTGGGTTTCTGTTGGCCAAAGATCCAAGTGAGATCACGATGCTTGACATTTTTCAAGCCGAAGAAGGACAGTTAAGATTAAACAATTGCCTTATCGACGCGGATTTTTGCCATCGGGATGGTTACTGCTCAGCTCACGAAGTCTGGCAGGAGACACAACAGCAAATGGCAGAAATTCTTAAGCGCTACAGCATTGCTGACCTGGTTCGCAGGGAAAAAGAAAAAATAGAATTCTTGAAAAACCAACCAGCATAAGGTCAATTGATTTAGAAGATCTAAAAAAGGGGCACAGGATTTACCGGTTGCCCCTTTTTTCAGTTTCAAACTAGAAAAACTTCACAACGTGGAAAATATGCACAAAAAAACCCTGGAGTCCAGGAGGGATTAGGACATCCAGGGCAAAGCAGAAGGCTGCCACAGCCTTCTGTAAAGTAACTAAGCCTTAAGTTCATTTTACTACAAGATCAGTAGCCGTCAAACGCTCCAAGCATTAATTCTATTTAAAATTCTCCTCAGGATAAGCATTGACATGATGAACCGTTAAATCAGCTCCAGCAAATTCCTGATCTTCGTTCAAACGAAATCCACTTATCTTATCTATCGCAGTGTAAACAACATAGCTTGTGACCAGTGCATAGACAACGGCCAGGACACTACCAACAAGTTGAGTCATGAAGGAAACACCTCCCAATCCACCCAGAGCACTTGAACCAAAAATCCCGGCAGCAATCCCACCCCAAGAACCGACAACGCCATGTAATGGCCAGACCCCCAAAACATCATCAATTTTTAATTTTTCCTGTTCAAACTGAAATCCGTAGACAAAAATCAATGATCCGATACCGCCAACAAAAAAGGCACCAATAGGGTGCATTAAATCAGATCCGGCACAGATAGCAATCAGCCCAGCTAACGCACCGTTGTGAACGAAACCAGGGTCATTCTTACTGGCAACCAGAGCAAATAACACTCCACCCACCATCGCCAACAGAGAATTGACCGCAACCAGTCCGGAAATCCCTTGCAGGGATTGAGCGCTCATCACGTTGAACCCGAACCAGCCGACGGCAAGAATCCAGCTTCCCAAGGCTAGAAAGGGGATATTGCTAACAGGGATGGCTCGACTTTTCCCCCGGACAAAACGTCCCATTCGTGGGCCAAGAATAAGAACTGCGGGTAAAGCTAACCAGCCACCGATGGAATGAACCACCACACTGCCGGCAAAATCATGAAATTGCGCCCCAAAAGTCGCTGCAAAGAAATTCTGTAGCCCGGCGCTGTTCTGCCCCCAGATCAGTGATTCAAATATTGGGTATGAAATACCGACAAAGATCCCTCCAGCGACAACTTGCGGCCAGAATTTAGCACGCTCTGCGATCCCACCAGAGATAATAGCTGGAATACAAGCAGCAAAACAAAGGAGGAAAAAAAAACGAACCAATTCATAACCTTGGTTATCACCCAACAATCCTGCAGCAGAGGTATAAAAATGAATTCCATAAGCAATTGGATAACCGATCAAAAAATAGACAACGCACGACACCGACCAATCGGAGAGGATTTTAACAAAAGCATTGACCTGATTCTTTTCGCGAACCGTTCCAACCTCTAAAAAGGCAAATCCTGCATGCATGGCAAAGACCATGACAGCGCCCAGAAGCAGAAATAAGACATCCCCACCATGCTGCAGCGACAAAAGTGATACTTCCATTGAATAGACCTCCTCGGTTGATATCCCAGCTCAACACCACCGTTAGCTCGGTTAAACTGAAACAGCTATTCAATAGCCATGCCGATATCAAAAACCTACTTTGTGGCGTTTGTGAGTTAAACCCTGTATCTTTCTGCTTAATAAATAACCATCACTGCTGTTTTCTTAAGCAATCTAGAGAAGAATAAGAAGCGGCCGGACAGGAGGAACAATTGACAAACCTCTTGTGGGTAAGCTAGAGTCAGCCTCCAAAAGAACAAGAACAACGTCTTTATCCAGAGTGGTGGAGGGAGAAGGCCCTTTGAAGCCACGGCAACCGCCAATCCTTGTCAAAAGGAGGAGAGAGTCGGTGCCAATTCCTGCCCCGTTAGTATTTAATTCGGGGACAGATGGGGACTGTGCCTGAGATACGCTTGACAACTGTATCCACAAGGCCCTTTCCTAAGTCTGGGAAGGGCTTTTTTATTGGCAATCGTTACAGGGGATGTGGCTTGAATAACAGCGTTGGCATTGTCACCACTAAATATGCAGAATTTGATGTCGAACTTCGTCTCGAAAGTGGCCGTCTGCTTGGTCCCCTGACTTTAGCCTATGAAACTTACGGCAAACTGAACCAGGACGCATCCAACGTAATTCTGGTCACCCACGCCTGGACTGGCAACGCCCACGCCGCTGGGATCCATTCAGAAGATGACCGAAAGCCAGGCTGGTGGGACAACATGATCGGCTCGGGTAAAGTTCTTGATACTGATCATTATTTTGTCCTCTGCAGCAACACAATCGGTTCCTGCCAGGGATCAACCGGTCCAACCAGTATCAATCCCCGGACGCAACGTCCCTATCGCCTCAGTTTTCCCGTATTGATGGTACGCGATATGGTTCGCGCCCAGAAACTGCTTCTTGATCACCTGAAGATTAAATCCTTATTTTCTATTGTGGGCGGCTCGATGGGAGCCATGCAGGCGATTGAGTGGGCGATTCATTTTCCAGAGATGGTTCGTTCAATCGTTCCCATCGCCGGAACCGGGTGCACCTCACCGATGGCGATTTCCTTAAACGCCTTGGCTCGGCAGGCAGTATTTAATGATCCATTGTGGAAAAAAGGCAATTATCAACCCGAGCATCCTCCGGCAGATGGCCTGGCACTGGCACGGGCGGTGGGACATATTTCGTTTTTATCAGATAAATCGATGCAGTTGAAATTTGAGCGGCGTTTTTCGGTGCGTGACGGGATGTTTGATTTTTTTGGCAAGTTTGAAATTGAACGCTATCTGGATTACAACGGCAAAAACTTTGTTGACCAGTTTGACACCAACTCATTCCTTTATCTGGCTAAAGCCCTTGATCTTTACGATGTTGCCTGGAATTTTGATTCCCTGAGCGAAGCACTGGAACAAATCACCTGTCCCTCCCTCTGGTTTGCTTTCAGTTCTGACTGGCTCTATCCACCCCAGCAAACCGAAGAACTGGTGACTGAACTACAACGTTTAAATAAAACCGTCCATTACCATTTAATCGATTCCGATTATGGCCATGACTCATTCCTGGTTGAGCCAGAGAAGTATATTCCACTGCTTAAAACATTTCTGGAGCAAGTTGATTCTTAAACCACACATCGTGATCCATATTTACATTCAGACATGAATACCCTACATTTGTTTCATGCCTTATTAGAGTGGGAGAGGAAATCTGCGGTGGCAAATACTATTTCGTGTGAGACACAACATTAAATCGTCCGTCGGGATATGCCGATTGGGCGTTTTTTTATACAATGATTCAGAAAGATAGAAAACTATCTCTATAGCCTATGCAATGAGCGCAGAGAAAGTACCCTTCGGCAGGTCACTGAACGCAATGCTGCTTTTTGGGAGGCTCAAAGTGAGATTGATTCGAAACGTGAGTTGTTGATTACGGAGATTGGGGGGTGCATTGCAACGTCAGAAATCAACCTGCACACGGTTCAGCATTCGCTGGCACGTAGTCTAGATGAGTAACTCATTGTCAAAATTACATCAAAAAAATGGAGGGAAATAATGACAAAAAAAACTTTACCGGTAAAAGGCACTCGCTCTTTTGAGGAGTTAAAAGACCAAAACGAACACGGGGCTGAATATTGGAGTGCCCGTGAACTTCAGCCATTGTTGGGATATAAACAGTGGCGGCGTTTTGAAGATGCGATCAAGAGGTCGATAACTTCGTGTAAACTATCGGGAAATGAGCCGGATTATCACTTTGCCGGCGCCGGCAAACCGATCGAAGGTGGCAAGGGTGCGGTACAGGTTGTAGAAGATTATCACCTCTCGCGATTTGCCTGTTATTTGATTGCCCAAAATGGAGACCCTCGCAAAGCAGAAATAGCTGAAGCACAAAAGTATTTCGCTATTCAGTCGCGCCGCCAGGAGATGTCCGATGCATTAGCCGCAGATGTGGAGCGATTGGAAATTCGCAAGCAAACCAGCGAGGAATTTAAAGCCCTGTCCGGTGCAGCACAAGAAGCAGGTGTGCAGGATCGGATGTTCGGTATTTTCCATGACGCTGGTTACAAAGGATTGTATGGTGGCATCGGCAATACTGCGATTAAACAGCGTAAAGAAATTCCTAAAAAAGATAACCTGATGGATCGGATGGATACAACTGAGCTTGCGGCTAATCAATTTCGCATGACACAGACTCGCGACAAGTTGGCGCAGACTCAGATCAAAGATCAGCAACAGGCTATCCGTGCTCATGAGGCGGTAGGGAAAGAAGTACGTGAAGCAATTAAGCGAATTGGTGGGGTGATGCCGGAAAATATTCCGCCGGCTGAGCATATAAAAAATGTTGAAAAGCGGATCAAGGATACGCCGCCACTGATGGAACTGGAAGAGAGGGATGCAAAAGGGTTGATTGGGGACGAAGAGGCCTGACTCAACCATGTGCCAACCTTAATGTTGGAAGGACAGCGTAATGCCAAGCGGCGGGCATTTTTTGAAGCTCAGGATGAAATTGATTTGAAACGCGAGATGTTGATTGCGGAGATCGAGGGTAAGTTGCAGCGAACAGATTCCATTGAAAAACTGTTCACCAACTTCAAGACCAGATGTCCAAGGGGAAAAAAATCGAAGAAATATATGATCTGCTCTATGGGCTTGAGTACGTTGTGCCCCGATATGTGTTGCGCTGGGAAGGCAAAGACCTTTCTATGCTATCTCCCGGGGAGCGGGGAACGCTTCTGCTTATTTTTTACTTGCTGATCGACAAAGGGGAGGTCCCTCTCATAATTGATCAACCAGAAGGAAACTTGGACAACTATACTGTAACGAAAGTCTTGGTTGACTGCATTAAGGAGACGAGAAAGAAAAGGCAGATCTTCATTGTTACTCACAATCCCAACCTAGCCGTTGTTTGCGATGCGGATCAAGTCGTTCATGCAGCCATGGACAAAGCAAATGGAAATAAAATCACCTACACAAGCGGTGCGTTAGAGAATCCCCAAATAAGCAAGTTTGTGACAGATGTTCTTGAAGGAACTCGATGGGCATTTGATGTCCGTGGTGGTAAATATGAGGTAGGAAAAACTGATGCGTAAAAACAAACAAAAGCTAGAACTCACCTGGATCGGTAAAGAAAATCGCCCGGAGTTGGAGCCCCACATTTTGCTTGAGTATCCGAAGAAATCATATCATGTTGTCAAATGGTGCGGGCATGCTACTGATCATGCCCAAAGCAATGGTGGCAAACCCTGGCAGTACCTGATAGTGCCGCATGATGTGGTTGCGGATAATATGACGTTGGCGGGATTAGCTGGAAGAGAATTTTAGCTCAAACATAATTTACTATGAAATTCTTTGTAAACCTGCACCATTGTTCTCAAAATAGCTACAAATGTTCTCATCCTGAGAACAACCTGCCACCTATTCCTCATCAAACAAATCCAGCTGTTCAAACTTCAACTCTTCTGATTTAAACGGCCGCGGCTGAAACCGGGGGCAATCGAGCATAATAATGCTGTCAGGTTGTTTGCATTGCCGGATACAGCGCCGACAGAGTTTATTGATCTCAGATTGATTCTTTTCCGCCATAGGGCCCTCTTGCAGACAATTTCAGTCTGCCGGATTTTCCAAACAATTGTTGTCTACAACTCAATTAAAATGGTAGTTTACTCCACTCGTTGTAGCTTTACTATTTTCCGAATGAGCTCAAAATGCAAGCAGAGACTCTTAAAGTAACCGTTCTCGGTTCAGGAACCAGCACCGGCATTCCGGTGATTGGCTGCCGTTGTGCGGTCTGCCTTTCCGACCACCCTTACAACCAGCGCACCCGTTGCAGCGCCCTGCTCAGTTATGGAAAATACAACATTCTGATCGATACCTCAACTGATCTGCGGCAGCAAGTGTTGCGCGAAGATGTTCGCCATATCAATGCTGTTTTCTATACCCACAGTCACGCCGATCACGTCCACGGGATTGATGACCTGCGTGGATTCAACCTTCGTTCAAAAATACCGATTCCACTCTACGGATCAGAACAAACTTTGACAACGATCAGAAACAGCTTCAGCTATATTTTTGACAAATCCGAACCCGCCAGTTATATCCCCCGGTTGGAGCTGCATCCGATTGATCATGCGATAGAGCTGTTCGGGTTGCAGATTATCCCCATCCCGATGCTGCACGGACAGATGCAGACCTTTGGTTACCGTTGCGGACCGTTTGCCTATCTGACCGATTGCAACGTCATTCCGTCAAGTTCCCTCGACCTGTTGGAGGGTTTGGAGTTATTGATTCTTGATGGACTCCGTTTTACCCCGCATAATACCCATTTCAACATTCCCCAGGCAATTGAGATGGCACAAAGAATTAAAGCGAAACAAACCCTGCTTACTCACCTCAGCCATGAAGTTGATCATCCCGTTCATGATCAGGAACTTCCGGATGGGATCAACCTGGCTCATGATGGTCAACAGTTGAGCTTTTATGTTGATTCAACAAAAATGAAATAAATAATATTATGAACACTGAATTACGGCTGCATGGCCAAATCAATGACAATATAGAATATTTTGCAACGGCTGCCGGGTGCAGGACAGCCCATCACCATTTTTTTCAGGTTGCTGAACAGAATCTCCGTTTTTTTGCACCGGGAAGTGAGCTTATTCTCAGCCCAACGGGTTTATGCCAGAGGGGAACCGGTGGAACGTTTTGCGAATACATGTTTGGTGTCGATCAGCCTGTCTCTGACCTGAGTAAAGAAGGAATCTTCAACCGCTTGATGCTCCTTGGAGCCGGTTATAATCAATCCGGACAACTGGAAATAAACGAACAAAACCGCGGCGAACAAAGCTATGAAGATATCTTTCTCAAGGGGCATGCCGTAGATAATTATTTCTTTTTTATCAACGGTCTGAAAGAAAAAACCCACCGCCAACGCCAGGAACAGATCCTTCGTTATCTCGGAAAAACTCTCAAACGAATTTCCAACCTCAATCGTCAAGATGATTCCAAGCTGGCAGAATCGCTCCTTGTTCAACTTCCGAAAGACTGCACTATCTACCTGGTACGATTATCCGATATCAATCATCGCCATTTCCAGCAGGAGTTTCAGACCCTGTATTATCGAAATCGTTCCATTTCAAAGAACACCCATACAGCGCTGCAGGATCTCGCTGACAACCTGGGACTTGATCCTTACCAGCGAGAACGTATTTGTATCGATGTCATGTATCAGCATCGTGATAATTACCGGATTATTGATGATTATAAAAAGGTCCTGATCGAATGTTACCAGCAGGGCGATATCAACCGCCAGCAGCATGCCCGGTTGACACGGCTAAAAGCCCTGGCGTTACGCAATGAAATTCCTGCAGCCCTATTGACAACATTAGATGAAAAATTAAAAGCAGAAGTCAGAAGCATCATCCATGAACCTGAATACACCGCAATTGCCAGGGATATTCTCAACGACCTGCTGTTGCGTAAGGGCATTGGCCGGCGAGACATGATTCAACTGTTATTTGCAAAACAACATGCCCGCCGTAATCATGATCACAGTTTTGAGAAACTGCTGCTGGAAACCGGGCAATTATTTGACGAACAGATACGTGAAGGGGCTCCGCTATCACTACTGGAAGATTTTTCCACCATCATTACCTTTTTTGACCGCTACGATAGCACTTCAACCAACATCAGTCAGATTGCCTTCATGGAAAGCTATCGACCAACCGAAGAGTTGCTTCGGAGTCTGTTGGATAGTCGTCAGGAATTCAGCAAACTGGTCAAAGGGTTGTTTGACAAGCTATTTTTTGAGGATATTATCCTGAATCATTTCCTCGGACGGTTTGGCCGTCAAAAACTGGTATGTCTCAGAAAAGGGTTGGAAGAAATTGCGGCGGGAGTTGCTACGGTTAAAAGGCTCACCGCTGAATTAAAACTGATCGATGGGAAAGAGAAGCTGCACCATATTGTCCTCAGCCATGCCAAAGACCGCATTCGTACCCGCTATTCACGTTACAATACCAAGGCAGAACAGGACGAACTCCGCCGCGAATTAAACGACGAGCTGCTGGTACGTGGGATTATCAGCGAACCCCTTGACCCCGGACTGTTTCAAACCGTGATTCACGACATTAAAAAAGAGGCAATCTATCTAAGACAACTCCTTCCAGAAATTATCGCCAATAATGATGTTGATTTACGCAATGATTTCCTGGCCAACAGTGGCCTTGATCATTTTTATATAGAAGAGCTGGAGCGCGAATATTTCACCCTGAACCACCTTGGGGGAGAACACCTGCAAAAGCTTAGAGCTGGAGCTTTTTAATCTTTAGAAGGATACGTTATGGCTACTCCTGACCTTCATCAGGTGCGCAATTTTGGCATCATCTCCCATATTGATGCTGGAAAAACCACCGTATCGGAACGAATTTTGTTCTATGCTGGAGAAATCCACAAAATGGGCGAAGTCCATGACGGCCTGGCAGTGATGGACTGGATGGAACAGGAGCAGGAGCGCGGCATTACCATTACCGCAACCGCCACCAACTGCCGTTGGAAAGATTACATTTTCAACCTGATCGACACCCCCGGCCATATTGACTTTACCATCGAGGTTGAACGTTCCCTGCGGGCTCTGGATGGTGCGGTTGCCATTTTCAGCGCCGTTGAAGGGGTTCAACCCCAGAGCGAATCGGTCTGGCGGCAAGCCAACCGCTATCAGATCCCGCGTCTTTGCCTGATCAATAAAATGGATCGTATCGGTTCCGATCACCAACAAGTTCTGGAATCGATGGTTAAAAAACTCGATGTCACCCCGTTGTTGTTACAACTGCCATTAGGGAGTGAAGAGAGTTTTTGTGGTGTGATTGATCTGATAACAGAAACAACAATTTTATTTACTGAGGACGACCAGGGAAAAACCTTGATTCAAGGTGAAATCCCAGAGGAATTAAGAGAAGCCGCTCACCAACAGCGGGAGCAGATTATCGAGGCTGCTGCTGATTTTGATGATTCCATCCTTGATGATTTTCTTGATGGCAAATCGATTGCGGCAGAGAGGATCCTTCCCGCCCTACGTAAAGGGGTGATCAATTGCGACATATATCCGGTCATGCTCGGCTCGGCTCTCCGTAATAAAGGGATTCAGCCATTGCTTGACATGATCTGCGCTCTGCTCCCCTCCCCCCTCGACATCCCGCCATCAACAGCAATGCGACTCGATAAGCAGGAAGAGTTACAAGTCACAACTGACCCCAATGCTGAGCTTTGCGCTCTGGCTTTCAAAGTTCTTGCCGACGAAGGTCGAAAACTGAGCTATCTGCGTATTTATTCCGGCAGCCTCAAACCGGGCGATTCCGTCTATAACAGTCGTACTCTGGAGACCGAAAAGGTTGCCCGCCTGTTCCGCATGCATTCTCACAAGCGTGAGCGGATAAATCTGGCAATTGCTGGGGA
Organism: Desulfuromusa sp.; assembly: GCA_045047095.1. Taxonomy (GTDB): domain Bacteria; phylum Desulfobacterota; class Desulfuromonadia; order Desulfuromonadales; family Geopsychrobacteraceae; genus Desulfuromusa. The sequence goes on from JASFYS010000184.1 coordinate 14,860, forward strand.
CATTGTCACCGCGACTGGATTAAAAAATGTCCTCACTGGAGACACAATCAGCCAGCCCGAGGTTCCCTTGCAGTTAGCGGGTCTTGAATATCCAGAGCCGGTTGTTTCACTCGCTATCGAAGCAAAGACCGTTGATGACCGCGACAAGCTGCCACTGGCATTGGAAAAACTCCAATGGGAAGACCCCACTTTTCGCGTTAGAGAAGATCCGGAAACCGGTCAGACTCTATTGACAGGGATGGGTGAATTGCATCTAGAAGTCGTTGTTCAGCGTCTGAAAACTGATTTTGGAGTAGAGACCCAGACGGGACGACCACAGGTTGTTTATCGAGAAACTGTCCGCTGCGCGACCGAACAACATGAGATTTTTGAGCGGGAGATTGACGGGAAAACCCATTACGGCGAAGTTAAAATAAGGATCAACCCAACAGCACGAAAAAGTGGTATCGATATTGATATCCCCGCACAACTTCTCAACGAGTGGCCACTGGAACTTGCCGAATTGATCAGAGAAAAACTGACCATAGCCTGTCAATCCGGGCAAATTGCCGGGTACCCACTGACAGACATGCAACTCAGCCTGGTTGAAGCTCCCTATAACAGTAACAAAACCACCGATCTTGGTATTTCCGCAGCAATTAGTAGAGCCATCACCCAAGCACTACAAAATGGCAAGCCAACCCTTCTGGAGCCAGTTATGGCTCTGGAATTGATTTCTCCATCCGATTATACCGGTCGAGTCATGAGCAGTCTGAATCAAAAACGGGGTCAAGTGGAAGGAATCACGTCACGACCGGGGCAGGATTGTATCCGTGCGACAGTACCACTGTTGGAAATGTTCGGCTACATGACCGAACTTCGTAGTGCCACCAAGGGACAAGGCAGTTTTACGATGGAATTTTCTCACTTTGATCAAGCACCACCAGAAACGTTAAAAAAGTTCGGAATTTAATAATGATGCAGCGCAGATCCAAACCTGGAAATTCCAGAATCAACAACGGGTTCAAATTTTTGTGTCCCATGTTGCTGTTTCTGTTCCTTTTTCCCTTTCTATATTCTCTGAGCACAGCGGCAGAGATAGAGAATCCAAACCCGCTTCGCTTCAAAAAAGAGATCAACAGATTCAGCTGGCAGGATGCAAAAAATACTTTTTCTGAGCAAGCGATCCTTTTTGTTGGCAGCTCCAGTATTTATACCTGGAAAACAGCTCAAGCCTTTCCCACGCTATCAGTAATTAACCGTGGTTTTGGCGGGTCTCAGATATCTGATCTGAACTCCTATTATGATGTTGTCATAAAAAAGTATAAACCCGCCAGGATTATCTTCTATTGTGGTGACAACGATGTCGCTGCCGGCAAAGATGCCGCTCAAATATTAACCGATTTCAGAGCATTCATGTCCCGTCTGAAAAAAGATTTTCCCCATACTTCCCTGCTGTTTCTGGCCATCAAGCCAAGCCCTTTGCGCTGGCGACTGTGGAATAAAATGTCACAGACCAATCGTGCCATTAAGAACTATTGCAAAAACAGTGGCCTCTGCACCTTTCTCGATACTGCCACACCGCTTCTCAATTCAAGGGGTCTGCCAGATAAAGATCTGTTTGTCAAAGATGGGCTACACCTTAATGCTGACGGATATAATATCTGGAATAAACTCCTGACACCTTGCTTGATGAAAGGTTATAATCAACAGCCATAACGTCTGGACCTTTAATATGCTGAATGACCGTCATAAAATCGTGACCAGCCTGATCCTGATCATTCTGTTGACAGTGATCGTTCTACCACCATTGCGCTCAGCTGTTTTTGAAAATCGATTACTACAGCAGGTTGATCAAACAGCCACAGAACAGGTTGATAAATCCCTGACCCGCGCACTGGCCAGCTTTGCCTTGGCGCGGGTCACTAACGGGGTCGTCTCGGTCATCCAGGAATCAGAAGTAGCTGTTTCTCCAGCGGGTGTCGGTGTGAACCTGGCTCTCGGTCAAATTCTCGATCCCCTCAATGATATGGTAGAACGCTTTTCCTGGGTGATGCTGGTGGCACTCACGTCCCTTGGGGTGCAACGTTTCCTGATCGAGGTCAGCCCCTGGCTGGGAATTGAACTCCTCGGCAGTCTTGCATTATTGTTATGGCTGGCGGGGCTTTGGCTTAGACACTGGATACGTGTCGATCTTGCCTCCCTGGGTAAGCGACTGCTATTTCTTGCTATCGTCGTCCGTTTTGCCGTGCCATTGACTGCAGCTCTCAACCAGACAACCTATGAGTATTTCCTCGCCGACCATTATACTGTTGCCAGCAGTTCCATCGCCGCAACCAATGCCGAACTGCAACAAGTCAAAACCCTTCCAGATACATCGGAGGATGAAAGCTGGTGGCATCAATTTACCTTACGCCTCAAGCAAGCCGAACAAGCGATTGATTTTGAACGCGTCCAGAGCTGGGTGAAACAGCGCAGCACCCAGATGATCAGCAGCTTTCTTGACCTGCTGGTGGTTTTTCTGCTCAACACCGTGATTCTGCCGATTGCCTTCCTCTGGGGAATTTTCCGCTTGTTCAAAGC
>JASFYS010000185.1:0-8201 GCA_045047095.1 Desulfuromusa sp.
CAAGATGAGGAGCTCTTCCGCGAGTATGGTGTGGGGGCGGACGCAAAAGGGATCATTGTTGCCGATTTTACCGGTTATGGGAGCTATGGCTGGGCAACCAAGACTCCGGTCAAGACTCTGGCAGAAGCTAAAGAACAGCTATTTCGGATTGCCCAAGCTCCAGTTAATGTTGATCTTTATAAGGCCTGGGGGCTCCAGTTTACCGTCATGCCCTGGCCGGATGTTCCACAAGCCCTGCAAACCGGGGTGATCAGTGCCCTTGATCACACTCCAATCGTTTGTAATATTACCAAAAAATTTACCGTAGTGAAAAATTATACCAATATCAGTTATGCTCAAGGTCTCTATATTCACCTGATAAATAAGCGCTGGTTCAATCGGCTGCCGGAGGATTTACAACAGATATTGAAGCGAGCGATCAAAGAAGAGAGTCAAAAGGTTCGTGCTTTAACCAAGCAGCAACAGCATGATCAAATCGCTGCAGCTCAAGCCGCCGGGGTCACCTTTTACGATCTCTCTCCCGTTGAAAAAGCCAAATTGGTAAAGCTTGCCGAGCAGGTGATCCAAAAATGGGGTGAAAAAATTGGTCAGGACTATCTGAATAAAGTGCGGAAAAAACTCAACGATTGATTTCTGGATTAAATCATTTTCTGCAAAGAAGCCCGGATGAAACTTTTCATCCGGGCTTCTTTGGTTTTAGATGCAAGATTAAAACTTGACCCGGAGCTGAGAAAAAGCTATCTTTCGCACATAACTACTTGATTTTATTGATATTTAACTTTTGTTTATGATAACGAAACATGATCTGCCATTTTACCCTATTGAGGAGGTTTCAGATGAAAAAGGTTTTAGTTCTACTGTTGATGTTGGCGTTGTGCCTACCGGTTGTCGGGATGGCTGGAGGCAAAAAAGATCCATTGGCGGCCTGGCAGCCAAAGTTTGATCCGAGTGGGGCGAAATACACCTACATTCTTTCCAATATTTCCCACCCGGTGATCGAAGGGGTTGCGGTCGGATACCGGATTCGTGACAAAGTCTGGGAAAGAACCAATGGGCAGATTTATGTTGATTTCCGCCCTTTGGCTCAGTTGGGTGGTGAAAAGGATGTCATCAGTAAATTGAAACTTGGAGCGGTTCAGGGGATGCTCAGTTCTTCCGTTGCTGCTGCCAATGTGGCCGACCGGCTGGGGATTGTGAATCTTCCCTATATTGTTGATACATTTGACAAACTTGATACCTTTCGTAACGATCCGGAGCTTTGGAAACCATTTTCAGAAGGGGCTCTGTCCAGAGGGATTTATGTCGCCGACTTTACCGGTTATGGCCCTTACGGCTGGGCGACCACCACGCCAGTGGATACTTTAGCTGCCGCCAAAGGGATTAATTTTCGCATTGCTCAGGCTCCGGTCAATATGGACGTCTACAAAGCCTGGGGGCTTAAATTTACCGTCATGCCCTGGCCGGATGTCCCGCAAGCTCTGCAGACCGGAGTTATCTCCGGGCTTGACCACACGGCTATCGTTTGTAACATCACCAAGAAATTTACCATTGCAAAATCATTTACCGAATTGAACTATGCCCAGGGGTTGTTTGTTCATCTGATCAATAAACGCTGGCTGGATAAATTGCCGGCAGATTTACGTACAACTTTTCTTGAGGTGATCGCAGAAGAGAGCGCAGCGACACGAAAAGCAACCCGTAAGCAGTATGATGTTCAGGTTGCCAAAGCTAAAGAGGCAGGAGTGCAATTCTATCAACTGAGTGATGCTGAGATTAACCAGCTGAAAAAACTTGCAGAACCGGTACTGGAAAAGTGGGGAAAGAAGGTCGGTTCCGATTATTTAGCCAAGGTTCGAGCAAAGCTTGGCAGTTGAAACTAATCTCTGTATAATCGGCACGTTTTCAGGAGCCGGGGAATGCTCCCCGGCTTTTTTTATGGTTGCGCAACAAAAGAACCAAACTACGTTGGGGGCAGAATTCGATTCAGCCCCCTTCTCCAACCGGAAAAGATAAATCATGCTGAAAAAAGCCTTCAAAACGATCGATCGTGGTTTTCTTTTTGTTGAAGACTGGTCACTGTTTGTTGCTGTAAGTGCCGCACTATTGACGGCAATAGCCAATGTGATTTTACGCAAAACGACAGATAGTGTCAGCCTCTACTGGTCGGATGAGGTGGTTCGCAAGGTTATCTATTTTTCAACCTATATTGGTTGTGTCGCTGCAATCCGAAGTCGTTCGCTGATCCGTATCGATGCTCTGCCACAGATTTTCCCGGTATTGAAAAAACCATTGATGTTATTTTCACACCTGGCCGTTCTATTTTTCTCCGGACTCATGATGAATCTCGGCTGGCAGATGACCATGATGATGTTCGAAGATGAATATGCCAGGACTACCACCCTGCAAATTCCCGAATGGTATTTCTACGCCATCCTCCCGATTATGGGGGTGATGATGTTTTTGCGAACCCTGGTGGTTATGGTTGAAGACTGGCGCAGTACCTCAGATGTGACGGGGGAGAGCTAGCGATGGATAGCAGTTATCTGATTATTCTGGCGCTTTTGCTCGGTTGCCTGGCAACCACTATCCCGGTTTTTATGGCGCTGTTTTTCACCGGAACCTTTGGCTTGGTCTATCTCTTGGGGATAGACGCCCAGATTGTCATTGAAGTTCTCTATCGCAGCATGGACAAATTTGCGCTGGTGGTGGTGATGTTTTTTGTCCTCTGCGGCAACATTATGACCACCGGAAGTATCGTTGAAAAATTGATCAAAACCGCCAATGTGCTGGTGGGCTTTCTCCCCGGCGGGCTGGCCATGGCGGGCATTCTGGCCTGTGGTTTTTTCGGCGCAATTTCTGGATCAACGGTTGCGACTGTGGTTGCCATTGGCGGTTTCATGATCCCGGCATTGATGGAGAATGGCTACGATGAGCAGTTTTCAGTCGGAATTATGACCACGGCTCCGATTCTGGGTGTGGTCATTCCCCCGTCGATAGCAATGATCCTTTACGCGATGGTCAGTAACGATCCTCTTGAGGCCCTGTTTTTAACTGGCTTTGTGCCGGGTCTGATGATTATGGTGGCAATGAGCGTCTATGCTTATTTTGTCTGTAAGAAAAAAGGGTTGAAAACGACTAAGCGACCGAGCTTAAAAGAGGCTTTGGCCGTTGTTCGGGAAAGTATCTGGGCGCTGTTTTTACCGGTACTGATCTTTGGCGGTATTTATTCGGGGATGTTTACAGCCAATGAGGCTGCCGTGGTGGCGTGTTTTTATGCTTTTTTTGTCGAGATCTGTATTCACCGCGATATGAAATTGCTGGATGTAAAGCGGGTGATTGTTTCCTCGGCGGTGACCTCTGCGACCTTGTTAATAATTGTCGCTGGTGCTTCGGTCTTTGGAGAGTATCTCACTTTTGAGCAGATTCCCAACAAGATTGCGACTGCTGTTGTCAGCAGCATTTCTTCCCCCTGGGTGTTTCTGCTGGCGGTCAATATCCTGCTGCTGATCATCGGCATGTTCATGGATATTATTTCTGCAACCCTGATTCTGACCCCGATATTTTTACCACTGCTCAGCAAGTTTGGTATCAACACCATGCACTTTGGTTTGCTGATGACCATCAATCTGGGAATTGGTTACTGTACGCCACCGCTGGGAGTCAGTTTGTATATTTCCGGAGCAACCGTTAACCGTGATCTGATTTATGTCTCAAAAGCGGTGATGCCGTTTCTACTGATTCAGATTGCGATACTGATGTTTTTGACCTTCTCTCCTGATCTGGTGTTGTTCTTGCCACGCTGGATCTATGGTTGATAATCGTTAAAAAGATTGATTTTAATCGTTAAATAACAATCGACAGTCCCGTTCAAAAGGGTTCTGTGGCGGGTGTAATTCTAAACTTCAGTATTAGGCAAAGTAACTCAGTAACGGTTAATTATATCTTCCAAAAGTAAAATTCAGGGTTTTGGGAATACCGAACCCCCGGTTCAGAGAAGAACCCTCACTAACAGAATTAGACCCATGATGAGCAGGAAACTTAATACAAGTTTACGGTGAGATGTTCCGGTCAGGTATTTCTGTAATCTTCCTGCAATGTACACAGTCGCCAATACTGGTATCAGACCAAAGAGAGCCAACAGTAAAACCTGAGGGGATAAATACCCCAAACGATTCATTCCCAACAGCATAACGAAACTCGACAGCGTGAACGAAATATTGATCGCTTGGACAAAATCATTCTTATTCAGGTTAAGTGACAACAGGTAAGGGAGTACCGGCATCACCTGAGAGCCAGTCAGCCCATTGACAAAGCCATTACAAAATCCCGCTGTTAGCTTCAGTCTTCGCTCCCACTTTTTGGATAATAGAACTGTTTTGTTGCTTAACGCCCAGAGCGCGTAAGCAATCAGCACCAGGGCAAGAACTGCCCTTGCAGAATTAACGTTGATCGCCACCAAGACGGCCAATCCGAGTAAAAGCCCCGGGATATTAGCCACATACAGGGGCCAGAACCGGTTGATGGCTTTACGGAAGTTGCCGGCCTGCACCATGACGGCAATATTGCTGACGATGGATGGGACGATGACTAATGGGATGGCGACTTTCAAATCCAGCCGCAAAGCCATAATGGGCAAGCAGGAGGTTGAAAAACCGATGCCCGTCAATCCCTTGATGGAGCCGGCGACAACGTACGCGATTATAATGAAAAGGTAATCAATCTGGTTCATTTGACTTATCCAGAATATGCTCTTTTAGCTGCGTAAGGCGACCTGCTCCACTAAACGAGCTGCAGATCGGATGTTAGTGTAGTGCAACTCTCTCTGGTTCCAAAGCAGTTTATATAAATGGCATCTTGGACAGTATGGGGCATAAAAAAACGAGCTGGTTCTTTTCAGAACCAACTCGCTTGAGAATGGATATCTTAGTGATGTGTGGGGATATGACTAACTTCCGGAAACCGCATTCTCCGCTTCGGTTGTTTCCTTATGCTCTTCCCCGTGGCCCTCTTCTTCATCTTCCCAACCGGTCCACATTGTTTTGATATGATCTGTGGGGGTACGACCTAAGGTTGCCAGATAAACATGAGTCGGGATAAAAGCAATCAAACAACAAGCGAGTAAAAAATGGAGACCCGCGAGAAGTTTAAGGCCACCAATCATAACAATCAGGCCACGCAATGGGTCAACGTTGGTCAATAAGATTCCTGACAAACTGACCAGCGGCATCATCACAAACATGATTGCCAGGTAAACAGATTTCTGCATCGGGTTAAACTTACTATCTGGAGTTGGATGGTGAGGATTTTCCCAACCCAGGAAATAGGTTAAAAAATAAAACTTAACTTGCCGCATAATCCCACTCTTTAGATCTTCAACCTTTGGGACATACAAATTGGCCATGGTGCGGGCGACAAAGGTATAATAGAAAAACCAGAGAGAGAAAGAGATCGCGACGACAAAACCAGCCGTATTATGAAGATAAACAGCCGATTTATAACTGCCAAGGATAGTAATATGGTCAGGGAACCGAATTTGTGCACCAGAAACTGTCAGAGTTACAATCCCAAAAGCATTTAGCCAGTGCCAGATCCGAACCGGTATCGGTTGTAGATAAATTTGATCTTGATGTTCTTCAGCCATGATGAATCCCCTTAATGTTGTCGGTTTTTACGGGTCAAGAAACGTAAAGTTCCATGGCCGATCGGCATGATGAATCCAGCGCAAATAATGATTAAGCCGATGACATTCATCACTGGACTGCGTGTTGGCCCAGTCATATAGAAATTAGGCGTTCCGTATAATGTATCCAGCATCGCCCCTTCATCAACTGTCATTCGCCGATAAGTTCCGTTTTCTGTCGGTAGTGCGAGAAAGCTGGTTTGCATACTCCCCGGGCCGGAGGCATGACAAAAAGTGCAATCATAGCGATTATCCAACGTGCCCAGATCATGGGAAACTTCACTTGGAACCATAGTTCCGCTGAGAAGTAGATCTTTGTAGGCTGGATTTCGGTTGAAAGTGCGTAACTCTGCAAGCGAAATATGGTTATCGCCATCAAGATCAATGATTCGATGGATCTCTTTTTTACCACTGTACTCTTTTAAATCAGCATAGCTGGAAAAACGGTAACCTTTCAGCCCTTCTGCTTTCTTCTGTTTCTGAGTGATGTTTAAGACAATTTCATAACTGTCAGCCGAAGTATGGCAGGTGATACAGGGAAGCTTGGCAATATGGAGGCTGGCCTGTGGCAACCATTTCGCATGGCTGTCCATAACGTCAATAGCTTCATGGCACTGGCTGCACTGCTGGTTCATTTCGGGACCGGAAACAGCTTCGATTCCATGCACCTGATGGGGATTATGACAATCGCTACAAGTTGCATTTTCTGCGTGTTCTGTTGCCATATACTGGCCGCCAAGTTCTTCATGACAATCGAGACAATCTGATTTGGAGACGGCCTCACCATCATCGGGGTGTTCATCGGTCACAGATTCATGGCAAGTGACACAACCCATCTCAGCATGTGCTGTTGGAAGAAATTTATCTCCATCGATAAATAGATCATCTCCAACCTCGTCAACATCACTGTGGCAACCGAGACAATCATCCATCTCCATTGCACCAACTGATAGTGGCACTAAAAGCGCCACTATCAGTAAAGTGAACCACAGACCGTTAAGCTTGCAATTCCTTTTCATAATCTTACCTTTGCTCAGGGTTAAAAGTTGTTAGGAACTTAACGGTGTCTAACTGCAACCGGTTTAGCTTTGTCTTCTTTCCCGCTGAAAATACCACTTATGATACCAAACCCCAAAGCAAAAACTGGAATAAGTTGAAGAAAAATAATCAATCCACAAACACCTAAGAATAAGTAGACCAGGGTCATACTGTTGTCCTCTCTTGCACTTGCTGCAAAAGCGGGCATGACGGTTGAGAATAATATGATTCCTGAAAGTGCAATTTGAGATATTTTTTTCATGCTGAGCCCCTTTAATGGATTTATATAGGTCATATCTTGATGGCGTCGCAAAAAGTCCGTCCCACGGCGTTGCAGCGGCTTTTCAAGACCTCGACATACCCTATGTATGCCTTCGTCCTTGAAAAACCACTACGTCTTGTGGGACGAAATTTTTGCTTAGCCATCTCATTCGTTTTTGCGAGTGCATCATATCTTGATTAGCTCATTGCCGGTTGAAAGCCTTCAACGGCACATTTCACTGCAGAACGCAGCTCTTCATTGTCTGCCTGATTATGAGGCTTAAACGCATGGTAGAAAATCCCATCTTCACGAAGACTACTCAAGGTTTCTAATGAACTATCGTCTGAAATCAGAATAATGCGCAGGTTTTTATTCGATTTACGCATCAAGGCGATGACATCAGCTGAAGTAATTTTCTCTTCGAATGAATCACCCAGAATAACAATAGGTTCTTTTTTTTGCACAATTTTAGCAATTGCGTAAGCAGCAGAAGCGGTGGTCTCAACCTCATAATCTGAATCTTTAAAAAAGTCAGCCAACTGTTGCCGAGCAGCATTATCTTTATCTGCAATTAATATTTTTCTGGCATTGAGATGGATTACTCCGTTGCTGCTGAGTGATTGTTCGGTTGATTCTTGTCCTCTGGTCGACACCCCCTTAATCATGCCAACAAACAACAATGCAGCCGGTGCGCTTTGCAGGCCAATAATGGCACCAAAGAAAATTACGAAGAATTTTGTGAGTGGTGTCATTTCCAGACCCAAATCACAAAGCATAAAAATTCCCGCTACGACCAGCGCCATGAGAATTGCCAATAATCTATAAATATTTTTTTTGGTCATCATCTCTTCTCCTTTTTTTGCTTCTCTCTTTATTTATGACTGTAACTATAGCAACCTGTGTACCAAGTTTTATAAATTTTATAAAAAATATTTCTTCAAATAATTCAGCTAGTTATGAAATGATAAAAATATTTCTTGTAGATTTCCGGTTTAATAGTTAAAGAAGATTCCTGCACGGCAGGAATCTTCTTGCTCAGCAAGAATGCTCTTGAACCTGATTCCATGGAGTTGAATATCGTGAGAGAACCTCTTTGAGGCAAAAAAGCCTGCTGCAGTAATTGCAACAGACCCTTAATTCTCTCTATTTAGATCAGCCGATCAGGATTTTCCCAGCAGCCCTTTACCTTCATGGTTCTCTTTCAAGTGATGAATCAGGATG
>JASFYS010000186.1:0-19739 GCA_045047095.1 Desulfuromusa sp.
CGCATCGGTACTTGGCTGGGAGCCATTCTTGCCGCTGTTGGTCTCTATTTTCTAAGCATCACCAAAGAGTTCAACATCTCTTTCGGCGATCTGCTGGTGCTGATCGGGGCCTTCTTCTGGGCGGGTCATGTGCTACTGATTGGCTGGCTGGCACCACGAACCAACTCGCTGAAACTTGCCGCTGCCCAGTTTGCCGTTTGCTCGCTGCTCAGTCTTCTGGTAGCTCTGGCGATCGAAACTATGAGTATCGCTTCGATCTGGCAAGCGGCAGTACCAATTCTCTATGGCGGGATCGGTTCTGTCGGCATTGCCTATACCTTACAGGTTATTGCTCAACGTGATGCTCATCCCGCCCACTCAGCGATCATTCTGAGTCTTGAAGGTCTCTTTGCCGCGATTGGTGGTTGGTTGCTGCTGGGCGAAGTGCTCTCTCTTCGTGGACTCTTCGGCTGTGCTATGATGCTTGCAGGGATGCTCTTTTCTGAACTGTCGGGTTTCTTCGGCAAACGGAAACCGGGAATTTAAGATTAAACTAAACATGGAAGGCTAAAGACATGGCTACAAATTTGACTGGTTCCTGCACCTGTGGTGCAGTTCAATATGAAATAACTAAAAGGTCGCGATTAATCGTCAATTGTCACTGCACTATTTGCAGAAAGGCCAATGGAAGTGCTTTCTCGACCTATGCTTCCGTTCTGGAATCAAGTTTTTCGATTATCAAAGGTGCTGATAGCATCCAGAATTATGCCCTTGGTGAAAAAGGTGAAAAGAATTTTTGTGGAATTTGTGGTTCCCCAATTTTCAATAAAAACAATAAGTACCCTGGCTTTCACATGGTTCACTATGGTTCTTTGAATATTCCAAACAATATCGAACCCTCAGTGAATGTATTTTTCGGCAATAAACTTCCCTGGGTTTGCTCAATTGAACAACTCAATAGTTTTGAGCAAGAAGTAAAAAAATAGACGATAAATTAAAAACTAAGAACCCACTGGGAACGTTATTAATCCACAATTCAGAAGGGAAAAAACATGATCAAAAATACTTTTTGTTTAGCAATGGTTGTAGTGGCAAGCTATTTCTTTATCGGGACGGGTCAGGCAACTGAAACCAACCCACACGGAAAGCATATGGTTGAAAAACATTCTGAATTCCATCTTTCTCACGATTTGAAAGTGATTTTGAATCAGGAAATGAATGGGATTCAAGGGGGGATGAAGAAAATAATCCCTGCAATTGCAGCAGGTGATTGGGAAACAATTGCGGAAACTGCAAAAAACATTGATGACAGCTTTATTCTGAAGCAAAAACTTACGCAAAAACAGATTGAGGAGCTACATCATTCTTTACCTGCCGGATTCATAGAGATTGATAAAAAGTTTCACTCAACGGCCAAGAAGTTGGCACATTCTGCCCATCAGCAAGATGCAGAACTGGTGAACTTTTATTTCTATAAGCTGCATAGCCAATGTACTCAGTGCCATTCAAAATATGCTACAGAACGTTTTCCCAACCTGAAACCTGGTAAGAGTAGCCATCACTAAAAAGGGAGGAGCTATGTCCATCCCCAGGATTTTTACCATCGGAACCGTACTCCTGATTGCCAGCATGCCTCTACTTTCCTGTTCAGGTAAACGCCCTTCGAATTTAGGAGTCTCCGATTCCAGGCTAGCTCCTTGTCCAGCCTCACCAAACTGTTTATCAAGCGACGATCTCGACAGCGCCCACATGACTCCACCTTTTCAGCTTGTGAAACCTGCCACTGAGGTCTGGCGAGTCGCTCGTGAACTTGTGTCAGAGCTACCCCGTACTCGGATCGTGAATGAAACCTCGGATTATCTTCACGCAGAGTGCCGAAGTGGCGTGTTTGGTTTTGTGGATGATCTCGAACTCCATCTTCGCCCCTCTAAAGGGATCATTGCCGTCCGCTCAGCCTCACGATTGGGGTATTCAGACTTTGGCGTTAACCAACGTCGGATAGAAAAAATACGAGCCGCTCTTATCAGCCAAGGGCTAATCCGGTAATATGTCAAAATGAAAAAATCAATTATCATTCTCAGTATCGCAATAGCAGCAACAATTTATGGCTATTTTACGAACAATTCTGGCCTGGTTGAATCGGTTTCGCAACAGTCAGAATTTATCAATCAATCGATTCAAACTGCTTACGATAACCACCAGAGCGATGTTCAGGTTACAGGCTCAGCTGTTGTGATCAAACTTTTACCCGATGATATCAAAGGCAGTAGACATCAGAAATTTATTCTCAAACTCACAGCAGGGCGGACACTTCTGGTGGCTCACAATATCGATCTTGCCCAAAAGATTACTTCACTGAGAAAAGGAGATACGGTCGAATTTAACGGTGAATACGAATGGAATTCAAAAGGGGGAATTCTTCATTGGACACACCGTGACCCTAAAGGCAGGCATGTCTCTGGCTGGCTTAAACATAACGGCAAAATCTACCAGTAAGAATCAAATTAACGGACGAGTAGATGGAACCGTTACTCAAGTGGATTGTGTCTCAAGAAGAGTTTTAACTTTCGCCAGATAGTCACGAGTTTCTTCGGGCATATTCTTCAGCCCATGGCGGTCAACATTCCCCTGACCCCAATTGTAAGCGGCCAGAGCGTGATCCAGGTCGCCATCATACTTGTCCAACAACTGCTTCAAATACCGGCTCCCGCCAACAAGATTCTGCTCTGGATCAAAGCTGTCTTTCACCCCAAGTTCCTGAGCTGTTTCCGGCATTAATTGCATCAATCCCTGCGCCCCTGCAGGTGATACCGCTTTAGGGTTATAAGCGCTTTCTGCCGTGACCACAGAATGGATTAATTCAGGAGCAAGGCTGACCTTTTTGGCAACCTGATCAATCATTCGTTCAATATCACTACGCCCCTTCGGTTCAGGTTTAAGGAGAGAGGGCTGTTGCATTGCAGAATACTTGTCAAAGATTTGACCTTGTTGCGCTGGTATTTTTTGCAGCGAATCGAACTGCTGAATATCTAAAAAGAAGTCATCATCTGTTTGCTCGTCTTCGGTTGAGAACAAACCTTGCAACATCTGTAATTGCGAAAACTGTGCTAATTCAAGTGCCTTTAATTGCGTATTTTCAATTGTTTCCAGCGGGTTGTCAAGGCTATCCAAAATCTGGTCAAAGAGTTGTTTATTGCTATCTGCGGTATTAGCGGCCATTTTCTGTGCTGGAGATATTCCGAATCCACCCACCATCTTTGTTGGATCGATACTCATCATGACTCCTTTGAAGTATGCACCTTGTGCAAATAAAAAATCCCTGCTTACCTTCAAGCAAAAACTGCACCGAGATATATTTCTTCTACAGTAAACTTGTCATTTTCCCAATTTTCTTTTACAAAGACAGTTCCTCAGAGGAGTTTTGCTTGTGGTCTCTGCAACCCAGAAAATATTTAACCGAATCAAACACCAGACCGGAAAAGCGATCGGCGACTTTGCTTTGATTGAAGAGGGTGATCGGATTGCTGTCGGGGTATCGGGCGGAAAAGATTCTTACACCCTGTTGCATATTCTGGAAGCGTTACGAAAAAAAGCTCCGATTAAATTTGAACTAATCGCACTCAATATTGATTCAGGATTTCCGGGTTATGACAAAGAAACAATTGAACAGCATTTACAACAGCATCATTTCAACTACGTGATGGCAGCAACCAACAGCTACAAGATTATTGAGGAAAAGCTCCGTCCCGGCACATCCTATTGTGCCTTCTGTGCACGCCTGCGACGCGGAGCCCTCTACGCTCAGGCCGATAAATTTGATTGCAACAAAATTGCCTTGGGGCACCATCTGGATGACTTTATCGAAACTCTTCTCCTTAACCAGTTTTATGGGGGAACCCTGGCGTCAATGGCTGCCAAGCTTCTGGCGGATAATGGCAAACAGACTGTCATCCGCCCGTTGGTTTATGTCGAAGAGGCAGAAATTCAAGAGTTCAGCGACTTACAAAAATATCCTATTGTTCACTGCTCTTGCTCCGTTGTTGGGGCAGAGGACCAGAAGCGACAACAAATGAAACAGTTAGTCAACGACCTCGCGAAGGACATCCCAGAAATTCGCAACAGCATGATCGGTGCTATTGGCAATGTCCATCCCCAGTATCTACTGGATCGGAAAAAAAATTAGAGAGAGTTAAAAAACTCACCCCTTGACAGTTTAAGCCAGAAAAGTAAACTATCTCTTGTGCTGCAAACAGGAAAGGTCAGAGAAAATTGAAGAGATACCCATTATTATTTATGTCGCTAATCGCCACCTTCTTTGCTCTTCTGATTGCGTCCGTTGTCTGGCTCCCACCTGAAACAAAGGGAACTATTTTGGGGACAACCATTTTCGAGGCAAGTGTCCAGGAATCAAGTCCTCCAGAAATAAGTATTCCTAAAACAACTGTTCCTGAAATCAGTGTGGAAGAAAAAAAAGCACAGTTTAAAACTATTATTATTCCGGTGGTAAATGAAGTCTATAGTGACCTGCTGCAGCAATATGAAGAGGTCTCTGAAACGATCCAGGCGGGTGATGATGTAGACAAAATTACAGCGTTAAGAAAAGATTATAAGGCAACAAATAATGATGAATTGCTGAGAGCACTCAAACCGCATCCACAAAGCATCGCTATTGCACAGGCTGCGGTCGAAAGTTCATGGGCAACCTCTCGATTTTTTAAAGAGGCAAATAACGTGTTTGGTATCTGGTCCTACAATAAAAACGAGGCCCGGATAGCGGCAGGAGAAAAGCGCGGGGACAAAACCATCTGGGTAAAAAAATATGACTCAGTTGAAGCATCTATCCGAGATTATTATCGTACCTTGGCACGCGGAGATGCCTATGCAGAGTTCAGAACCCTTAAAATGGAAACAAATGACCCCTATGAACTGGTTAAAAAATTAGATTTTTATTCAGAAAAAAGAGGAGAATACGGGGAAAAACTCTCGAAAATTATTCGTTTCAATAATTTTGTTGCCTACGACCAACAGCAGGTGCCCGAATACCCCACAATCCGATAAAAACTATTCGAGAAACCGGTGATGAGTCTTATTCCCATTTTATTTTTTAATCTTTGTAATCTTTGAACCTTCAAGAGATAAGTTATACATCAAACCCTTATTGGCAAAAACAAATCCGATGATTGGATCCTTGATATTTGTTGTATCAAAGTCTTTCCCGGCACCAAATTCAATCAGGGCAACGGAACCATCGATTCCAACTTCCCAGCCATCACTTTTACGAAAATCACTTAAGGATTTTTGGGTCATAAACAATAATACAATCGTTTTCTTCTGTGCCCCAAGTTGAAACCCGATAGAACCAGATACAGTTGAGTAATAATCGACAGTTTTTCCATGAATCAGTAAGACCCCTTCACCATACTCACCACCAACGACAAAGCCCGCTTTATAGACCGATGGGAATATCAACATTGCTGCAGACTTGCTGGTCAATTCTTTTGCCGCCCCAACTTTTGCATTAAAAACTTTAATCGAAGCATTGGCTTTGGCATCCAATTCTGTCGCTGAAGCCGCATAAACAGAACTGCAAACACTCAGCATGATAACTGACAAAACGAGATTTCTGATAACTTTCATCGTTAAACTCCCCCGCAAAGGTCTTACTGCTATTGTTTTTTCTGCAATGATCACCCTTGTTCAAGCAGCTCTCTCGCCACAGCAATCATATTTTCTGCCGTAAAACCAAAATGTTGCATCAGCTCACTGGCTGGAGCACTGGCGCCAAACTCATCCATGCCGATAGCTCTGCCGTTCAAACCAACGTAACGTTCCCAACCGAAGGTGCTGCCAGCTTCCATTGAAACCCGCTTGGTACACGCAGCTGGAAGCACCTGCTCACGATAAACAGCATCTTGAGCTGCAAACAACTTCCAGCACGGCAGTGAGACAACCCGCGTGCCGATACCATCAGCCTGCAGAGCATCCTGGGCGGCAAGAGCATGTTGAACCTCTGAACCGCTGGCAAGCAGGATTAATTGTAAGTCTCCAGTTTCCGGAGCAAGGACATATCCCCCTTTTTGAACTCCCGTCGCAGCAGCAAATCGATTTCGATCAACCGTCGGTAGCCCTTGACGGGATAGCACCAACATCGTTGGCCCCTGACGGTTGGAGATTGCAGCCTTCCAGGCTTCTGAGGTTTCATTGGCATCCGCCGGGCGAATGACTGTAAGATTTGGCATCGCACGTAAAGAAGCAAGATGTTCCACTGGCTGGTGGGTCGGACCATCCTCACCCAAGCCGATAGAATCGTGGGTCATGACATAGATCGGCGCCAAGCCCATCAACGCTGCCATACGGATAGCCGGGCGCATATAGTCGGCAAAAACAAAGAAAGTTCCACCGAAGGGGATGAGCCCTGGAGTATGACAGAGACCGTTCATGATCGACCCCATAGCATGTTCGCGGATACCATAATGGATATTGCGGCCACTTTGTCCCGGCAGCCAGGAATCTTCTCCCTTGATTTCAGTATTGTTGGATGGGGCAAGGTCGGCAGATCCACCGATCAAAAATGGCAGTTTTGCGGCCAGAGCATTGATTGCGGCACCACTCGCCTGACGAGTTGCCTTGGCACCATCTTCCGGTGAAAATGTCGGCAGAGCAGTTTCCCAACCTGTCGGCAGCTCACCCCTGCTGGCTGCCAACCAGGAATCAATTTGTGGCGATATTTTTTTCTTCTCAAATAATTGTTGCCACTGCTGCTCCAGCTCTGCTCCACGAGTCAAGCAGGAACCCATGTGCTCAGCCACTTCTGCAGGAATCACAAATGTTTCCTGTGGATTACGACCATATGCTTGTTTAGTCAACCCCAGCTCATCAGCTCCCAGAGGAGCACCATGGGCACCAGCGGTATCCTGCTTGTTCGGTGCTCCAATACCGATGTGAGTGCGGGCAATAATCAGTGACGGGCGTGGATCATTTTTGGCACGCTCCATAGCGGCATCAACTTCGAGAAGATTTTCACCCTCAACTCGCTCAACATGCCAACCATAGGCCAGATAACGGGTGCCGACATCTTCGGTAAATGCCCGTCCAGTATCACCCTCGATGGTAATCTTGTTATCCAGATAGATATAGTTCAGCTGTCCCAGGCGTAAATGTCCGGCCAAAGATCCCGCCTCTGAAGAAACCCCTTCCATCAAATCACCATCGGAACAAATCACCCAGGTACGATAATCAAACAATTCAGCATCCACATGCTGCGAAAGATACTGACCACCCATCGCCATCCCAACAGCAACAGCCACACCCTGCCCTAAGGGGCCGGTCGTTGTCTCGACCCCGGGGACATGACCAAACTCGGGGTGACCAGCTGTCTTACTGCCAAACTGGCGAAAATTTTTAATATCATCAAGGGACAAGTCGTAACCGGTCAGATGCAACATGCTATAAATCAATGATGACGCATGCCCACAGGAGAGAACAAAACGATCCCGCCCAGCCCAATCTGGATTAGCTGGGTTATGTTGCAAATGCCGCATATATAACAGATATGCAATCGGTGCCGCTTCCATTGGCGTGCCCGGATGACCAGAATTAGCTTTTTCAACTGCATCAGCTGCTAAAAGGCGAATAGTATCAATTGATTGGCGAATAACGGGATCAGATAATTTTTGTGACGACATGTGCAGCTCCTTGGTTTAAACCAAATCCGATGAGGTTAGAGATTGAGCAGCACATTGGAACAGGAATCAGGTTGATAAATCAAGGGAAAGTGAGACGAAAATAGATTAAATCCATCTGAAAAAAAATGGTCACCAGTGGGGGGAGGTATTCCCGCTGGTGACCCTAAACTAAGAAAGGAGGTAAAATGATTTTTTTAATTCAACGTTTCGACTGCCACACCGAAACCTTTGATGGTGCTTAGACTACGCTGACCAACAAAGAAAAAACACGTGCCGTTGCGCATTTAATTGCTGCTGACTCCGCAATTATTGACTGTGCATTTACGTAGTTATCAATTTGACCATCTATCAAAAAAGACCGGGTTGGCTCTAAGCAGTCCTTTGGTCGTAACCACAATGTTCAAATAATACCGCCAACTTGTCCTGTCGATCCCCCTGCCAACGTTTTAACAAACGCTCTGCCAGAGTCTCTCCCGTTGTCACTATTTCATCCATAACCCGCAAAAAAATACTTTCATCCGCACCACTATCACCGTTGAGATACTGCTCTTGCAGACTGAGTGTAGCAATATTCAGCAATTCAACTGCCACCTCCTGAAGGCTTCCGTCCTTCATCCTGGTTTTCAATCCATCTCGCCATGAGGTCTGATAGAGAAGACGGAAATCCTCCGGTTCCAGATCAGAAAAAAGGTTTTCAACCCCACTAAGCCCCTGTTCAGTATAAAGCAACCCTTTATACAGTGCCGCTACCGCCGCCGTATACCGCGGCGGCAGGCTATCTGCACTGCGCACTTCAATCTGTGGACGCAGCCGAACTTCTGGAAACAAGGTCGATAGGTGCAGATTCCAATCTTCCAGGGTGGCCTGTTCGCCCTTCCAACCACTTTCCAGAAACTGACGAAAGGTAAACCGTTGCTGGGTCAGATCGATATAGTGTTGCTGTCGCTGCAGAAAATAGAGGGGAACATCCAGAGCATATTCAACGAAATCATTGAGTCCGGCATTCGCCTTGAGCAACTGGTCAATCAATCCGCAGCGATCGGGATCCGTTCGTGACCAGATTTTGCCGCGCAGTGAAAGACAATCCCCCGGCCGATCTTCAAGAATCACTGAATTTGCAAACAAGGCATAACAGATTGGGCTCAGCCACTGTGCAACCCGGAGTTTGCGAACGCAGTCGGCTTCGTCAGAGAAATCGAGATTAACCTGAGTCCCAGCGGTCTGCTTCATCATCCGTTGCCCCATATCTCCGGTCTTCAGCATGTAGGGACCCATAATTTTATAGCGTGGTTTCGGCAACCAGGAAATCTTGTCCAACGGCGTAAACGGTTGAACGCCAAGGCCGAGGAACACCAACCCGAGGTCATGCCCCATGGTCACAATATGTTGCCGGTAGCGATTTAGATCACGCCAGCTACAGGTAACGTCACAGCAGAATTTTCCAGAAAGCTCCAACTGCCCCCCCGGCTCCAAAGTTACCGAAGAACGCTTTCCTTGCAAGCCAATTAATTTTTCCTGTTCATAAACCCCTTGCCAGCCACCGATTCCATCCAGTTTGGCAAGTAATTCACGAATCCGCTCGTAACTGACAGCCTCACCCGTGTGGCGATCAACCACCAGTTTTTCTGTTTCCAGACCCACTCCCCATTCAGATTGAGGACGTGCTCCACGCAGCAGAAAATCAATCAATTGCTGCTGGTTGGCGATAGGTTGATCGTTGAACGTTTCATTTGAACTTGGAATGGGCGACATTAACAATAACCTCTTGCAGAGAAGTCCATCTGCCTATACAAATTTAAGATAAGTGGTAATGGCATTGGCAATAGTTATAAAAATCTGGGTAAATTCTTTTTCATCCTGCTCCAATAGGGTAATCCGGAAGCCCCGTTCATCGGTACAAAATGAAGAAATGGGAACCACGCAAATTCCGGTTGAAGCAAGCAGATAGTAAACAAAGCGTTTATCACTTAAGGTGTCCGGTTGGCTGACAAGTCCTTCAACCAGTTCCTTAACCTGAGGATTTTCAATCGGCAAGGTCTGCTGGTTATTTAACTGGTTTGCTTCAAACACCACACTCATATAAAAAGCACCATTGGTTCGGTTTACTTTGAGGCCAGGAACTTCCGTTAAAAGATTATAGGCAATATTTGAATAGTTCTCATAGCGACTCCGCCGTTCTGCCAGATAATTAGGATACTCTGGATGGCTGAGAATTAGGGGAATAGCTTTTTGTGGTAGCGTGGTGGAACAGACTTCAACCATTTTTGAATTCAAAATACTCTCAATATAGCGACTGAACATTTCATCTTTAGAGCCATTGTAAACTTCAATCCAGCCACAACGTGCTCCCGGCCAGGGAACTTCCTTACTGATACCCTTCATTGCAATTGCAGGAAGTCCACCGATCAGATCTGAAATGGGTCTGGTTGTTGTGCCATTATAACAGAGGTTGTGATAAATCTCGTCGCAGATCAGAAACAGATCGTATTCTTTACAGATGCTGATAATTTCACGCAGAATCCGTTCTGGATAAACAGCACCCGTCGGGTTATCCGGATTAATAATCAGAATTCCCGAAATAGCCGGATTATACTTGACTGACTGGCGCAGATCATCCATGTCTGGATACCAATGATTATCAGGATCAAGACGGTAAGTGACCGGCTTCTGCCCGGCATGCGCCCCTTCTGCAGAAGAGTGCGTTGAATAGGTTGGAGAGGGTCCGATAACCCGCGATTCACGCTTCAATAATCCATAAACCTTCTGGATTGCATCTCCTAGGCCATTGAAGAAGATAATATCCTCAGCGGTAATCTGAGCCTTACCACGCTGATTGGTTAGATCGGCCAGAAACTGTCGGGTTTCCAGAAGCCCCTTGGTTGCACAATAGCCATAGGAACAATCTTGCATCGCTAATCCGGAGACGATCTCCTTAATCCAGAGGGGAATTTTCTCCCCCTTGGCTACCGGATCACCAATGTTTTCCATATTGGTTTTCAAGCCGAGCCGATTCAATTCTTCTGCAATTTTGACTATAGCGCGGATTTCGTAAGTCAGTTCACCAGCACCGATATGAACAATATTATTACGCATCTTGCATCTCCCTAAAATCAAAAAGAAAAGCCATGGACTTTTTGTCCATGGCCTCAAGCTTAAACTATATATACCTGTGCAGTTCACCGCTTAAGGTGATGGATAATTCTCAGGCTGATCATTGCCGCCTGAAGCGCTTGAGTTGCCGCTGCTGCTAAATTTAACATTTAAAAACCTTTGCTTAAGAAATTATTGACGCCTAATTATCACAGAATTGATAATCCTGTCAAATTATTTGCAAAGACCTCCGTGTCAAAGCTACAAACACACCATCAACAAACTCAAAGTCACAACACTGACCAGCGTTGATACAACCACCACCGACGTCACAAACTCAGGAACAATATTGTTCTCCTTGGCAATAATTAAAACCAAAACGGCAACCGGCATTGCTGCCTGTAAGACCCCCGCCGCGCTCTCAATATGGGTCAAACTAAAAGGGGCGGCAACTAGCAACCCCACCAATGGAACCAGAACCAACCTGATCCCTGAAGCCAGCATAACATCTGCCGTTAAATGAATTCTCCCCTGCTCCACCAGCTGCAAACCTAAAGCAAATAACATCACCGGAATCATCGCACCGGCCAACAGGCCAATCATCCGGTCAAAAAGCAATGGGATCTCAAGACCGCCAGCAGAAACCAGAATCGCCGGAATGGTTGCCCAGATTACCGGAGTTTTCAAAACCTTCCAGACGGCTCCACGGCCACCACCGTGAGCCCATCCTGCGGCACCGATACAAATGAAGAAAGCAACCATATTAATGACAATATAATAGATTGTTGCGGCGGGAAGAGCGATATCCCCCAACCGAAACTGAATCACTGCCAACCCGAAATTACCAACATTTCCAAACGCCGCAATCATAATGAATGCGGCGATCATCTGTTTCGACCGACCCAGCAGACGACCCAACCCGGCGGCAATAATTACTGCCAACAGATGGGTCAAAATGATAAATGTCACCATTCTGGAGAGACTGGTTAACGGGACATCAACCATACTGATTGAGCGGAAAATAAAAGCGGGAACAAAAATATAATAGGCAGCCCGGGTTAAAGTTCGCGACTGTAACTCCAACCGCCCCCCAAGCAGAGCCCCGAGGAGAACAATGCCAAAGACGGGCAGGAGAACATTGAAAAAAACTAGAAACAGTTCGGTCATAGATAGCTTGACAAAGGACAAAGAGATGGCGACATACCACCTTTAGTTGGTATCTGGATTTATTGAACCACGACGGTGAAGCCGACCCGTCTCTTCACTGGGACATTTTTGATATTTCTGACAAGGTAACAAAACAAGCAAAAACACCCGGCAGTGATCAGAAATGCACTTGGCAGTCCCAAATAAAGTCCCCCACTGCAAGCAGCGTATGCTGACTCTTCGCTGCCTTCAGCCAGCTTTCGCCCCAAGAGAACGGGAACAAAACCTGCAGAGACTCAATATACGTCCCTTTGCACTCGGGGCTCCATCATTATTGTGATCTAAGGGCTGGCAACCCGACACCAGTGGCCTCGAAACCACCATCAACAGCGATTACCTGTCCAGTAATATATGTGGCCTTGTCAGAACATAGAAATGCAATCACGTTTGCAATTTCCTGCTCGGTGCCGTAGCGATTTAATGGTATGGCATCATAATATGCTGATATGATATCGGGAGTATGCACCGCCATTGCTAATTTGGTTTTAACTGGGCCTGGACAGATGCAATTCACTCTCACATTTTTATCTCCAAGTTCTGTTGCCTGTTGCTTGGTTAGCTGAATCACCGCTGCTTTTGAGGTACCATAGGCAACTCGCAGAGTGCTGGCACGCAAACCGGAAATCGAAGCAATATTGACGATGGCACCCCGACTTTCTATCAAAGCTGGCAAAGCAGCTTGAGAGCAAAGGAAAGTGCCATCCAGATTAGTAGCCATAATAGTGCGCCAGCATTCGAAATCGGTGTCTCCTAGGAGTCTAAAATCAGCAACACCGGCGTTATTGATTAAAGCATCCAAACGACCAAATTCATCAAGTAGCTGTTTGATCATGGCATCAACTTGTTCTGGGATAGAGATGTCACACAGAATTGACAGAGATCCATCCAAATCCTCCGATGCTGCCTTTAATGCCGGAGCATCACGGTCTATCATGGCGACTCGCCAGCCATCAGCAAGAAATAATTTGGTTGTGGCAAGACCGATACCACGGGCGGCACCAGTTACGATAGCGATTTTGTTAGTCATATTCTTTTCTCCAAAATTTAATTATGCCAAAAGAAAAAACAATTTCCCCAGTGAAGCTACACAAATAAATTTGATTTTTTCAGTAAATAGCCAGATTTGAATAATTTTTTAAACTCACGAACAAACAACGACTTGACCTCCTTCATTTCAACCTGGATACCAACTTCTGTTAGATTCGTCACGCCAAAGCAGCGAATACCACACGGAACCATCGATTTAAAAATGCCAAGATCATTATTGACGTTGAGGGCCAAACCGTGACTGGTAATCCAGTGGCTGACAAAGACTCCAATAGCGGCAACTTTTGCATCGTTGATCCAGATTCCTGTATGATCGGACTTGCGCGATGCAATCAACTGAAAATGTGCAAGAACCCTGATAATCACCTCTTCCAAGGTTCGAACGTACCAATGAATGTCCTGTTTCCATTTTTTTAAATTCAAAATGGGATAGACAACAAGCTGACCGGGATTGTGACCGGTGATATTCCCTCCACGGTTCGACTTGAAAAGTTCAACTCCGTTGGCATTCAAATCGCACTCCTCCACAAGGAGATTTTCCTGACCACCGCCACGCCCAACAGTGATAACGGGCTCGTGTTCCAGCAGTATAATAATCCCGTCATATTTGGCACCTTCAACTAAATCCCTAGCTTGTCTTTGTAGGCTTAAACCAGTCGCATAAGAAATGCGACCAGCATCGACCAGTGCACACTTTCCGTTTATAGGAAATGAGCTTTTCACCTTATTGACGCCGCCGATCCGTCTGAGCAACCGGATCCACATCTGGCAGCCACTCCTCAAGAGTGACCTCTAAAGTTACGCAAATGGGGTTATACCCTAACAAAAACAAGCCACCATAAACCTTTCCTGCCGGATCCGCGACCACGCCAGAAAGAGATGCACATGGCGTTCCGTTCTCTTCGGAGCGAACCTCACCTGCCAAGCTGACAATCTCTACCGCCGGGCCTTTGACTTCAATAATTTTGCCATCGCTTCCTTCAAGACCAGCATCCACCAGGCTGCCAAGAGCACCTCGCACAAAAGCATTCTTGAACCCTTGGGCCAAGCAGAGTTTCTCAATGCCTAGAATCATATCTTCATTGGGAGCAATACGTGCGTAAGCTACACGCCCCATCTTCCCGCTTTCCACCAAGATTAAATCACTCATGACTATCGACCTCCATTGGCTGGAGTAAAGAAATTTTGGTTTCTTCATCATAGGCTTGGCGTAACTCGAAGCCTTCCAAAGAAGTGACCAAAACAGAAATAGGTTTACTGCCTATAACAGCTTGTTCGGTGACGATATGTCCTCCCATAACGTCACCACTTTCCGTACGTATCACCGCATGACAATGCACAAGGGGGTTTTCTTCAATAGAGATACCCAGTGTAGCATTGCCAAAAACCAGATAAGACTGGCTGGCGGTTATTGGCTTAGAATAGGCAACGACAGCATTCCCCTCAGGATCTGGCGGGGCAACGCAATAGTCAAGAGTCTCGAAAGCACCGCCCAAGATAGTCATAGAAGCAGCCCGGACATTGAGTTCGGCCAAGGGCTTAACTATTGCATCAAATAACGTTTCACCTGGCTTGAGTGATAACCGTATATGTCGGCCAAAGGGAGAGGACTCCATCTTTATGCGAACCGGGTTAAACGGCCCCGGCTGTCGTAGAAAACGTGGTTGTTTGCGCTTCATAATGCCGTCTGGTGTCATAAGAATTTCCCTTTCCAATTTTGGAAGATCTCCAATACTTTCACCTGAGGGACAGGAAAGTATCCAAACCAGCAACTAATTTTCCTTCCGATCCGGCGGCCAGTGAATAGCCATACCATCCGTGGCCAAAGCTGCCTCTGGCATGGCCTCCCCGATTGTGGGATGGGCATGAATTGTTGATACTAACTCATCAAGAGTTGCTTCCAAGCGTATTGCAAGAGCCGCTTCAGCAATGAGATCAGTAGCACGCGGCCCCCAGATATGAACACCGAGAACCTCTTTATATTTGCTTCCTGAAATAATCTTGATGATGCCTTTTCCCTCGCTTTCAATTAGCGCCTTGCCATTACCGGAAAGGGGAAAGACACCTACATTGATCGCAATTCCTCTCTGGTGCGCTTGTTCTTCAGTCAAACCTACCGAAGCGATTTCTGGATGAGTAAAAATACACGCGGGTAGAATGTGGCGAAAGTAGGCCGGCTCGTGACCAAGGGCATGTTCAACCGCCGCAACCCCTTGTGCAGAGGCAACATGTGCAAGCATCATTTGACCATTACAATCACCAATGGCATAAATTCCTGGAACAGTCGTCATGAAATTGCTATCGATCTTAACTGTACCACGTTCCATTTCAATCCCAACATCGTCCAGCCCAATCCCACCCGTTCGGGGGATACGTCCTACAGCAATCAAAACCTTTTGCGCATCCAGTTGTTTTTTCTTTCCATCCTGATCAACCAATGCCTGTAAATCCTGATCTCCCTGACAAACTTCTTGAAGACGTGCGGATGTCAGGATTTCGATTCCTTTCTGTTCTAGATCGTTGCGAACCAGATTGACAATTTCACCGTCAATACCGGGTAAAATCTGCGGTAACATTTCAACAATTGTCACTTTAGTCCCAAAAGAATTGAACATGGTGGCAAATTCGACACCAATAACTCCCCCACCAATAACCACCATTGATTCAGGAATTTTCTCCAGAGAAAGAGCAGCAGTACTATCGATCACATTGTCAAGCTCGTGCCCCGGAAATTGTAATTTCGTGGGTCTTGAACCAATCGCCAGGATGATTTTATCACTTTCGATAGTTTTTCCATCAACTTCAACTTGGCAGGAGGATATCAAGCGAGCTCGGCCATAATGAACATTGACATTATTGGCCTTCAACAGTCCACCAACCCCGTTGACCAGTCTTTTTACGAGCGATTGCTGATAACGCAATGCGCCTGACCAATCGAGACTGATGTCACCAACCTTGATCCCCATAGAGCTACTTTTATTAAGAGCCTCATAGGTCTCTGCCACATGTAATAAGGCTTTTGTTGGGATACAGCCAACATTGAGGCAGGTTCCCCCCAGAGAATCCATCTCCACCAGATCTACCTGAGCTCCTAATTGTGCTGCTCTAATAGCTGCTACGTAACCCCCGGGGCCACCTCCAATAACTGTTATTTTGAAAGACATCACTATTTCCTTATAGCAATCCAATAAATCTCATTATTCAATCTCAATGTTACAACAATAAAAGCGGCTGTTCCATTAACTGTCGTAACCGGGCTAAGAACTGTGCACCAATAGCACCATCGACCAGACGATGGTCAAATGAAAGACACAAGTTCATTAATGGTCTGATTTCTACAACATCATTAATAACCACTGGACGTTTAACGATTCGGCAAACACCCAAAATAGAGCTCTCTGGATAATTAATAATCGGCGTAAAATGATCGACGCCAAACATCCCTAAGTTAGTGACAGTGAAAGTTCCTCCAGAGATTTCATCGCGATCCAATACCCCGTCATGTGCCCGTTTTGCTAATAAGTTAATCTCGTTCCGGATAGAAACAATTGTTTTATGATTAGCATTTTTTAAAACAGGAACAATCAGACCGTCGTCTAAAGCAACCGCGATACCAATATTAATTTGCTGATGGCTAATAATTTTTGATTCCACCAAACTTGAATTAAGTATTGGAAATTCATACAGGGCTTGTGCACTACATTTCAAGATAATATCTGTGTAGGAAATTTTGATCCCTGATGCACCAGTCAATTTTTCTTTTAAATCCCCAGCTGCAGTCATGTCAACTTCTGCCGTCATATTAACGTGCGGAGCAGTATGCCAGCTTATACTCATTCGTTCTGCAATAACTTTGCGCATACCAGACAACGGCGTTGAAGTCGTAGGGTCTTGGATATCTTGGGGTACTTTAGCCAATATATCGTCTTTCATGATACGAGAGTTTTTATCGATTGATGCAAGATCAACCTGATATTCATCAGCTATTTTTACAGCCAGTGGACTTGCGTTCACCTTTGTCCGCTCAAGATGGATCATAATATCCTTCTCGACTATGCGCCCATTAGGTCCGGTGCCTTTAATTTTTTCTAGACCAACGCCCTGTTCGGCTGCCATTCTCTTGGCAATGGGAGAAACAAAGATTCTTTCTCCCGATTCAACAGTCGTTACTTGTTTTAGTCCATCTTCAGCTGGTTCGGAAGAAACAACCTCTTCCACACTTGCTGGTGGTAAAGCCTCAACTGACTCAATTTTCTCGCCTTTTTTACCAATAACGGCAATGGGAGTTATAACAGGTGCGACGTCCCCTTCCTTGGCCAAGATGGCAAGGAGTGTCCCTTCAAGGGTTGATTCAACCTGATAGTTAATTTTTTCTGTTTCTACTTCAACCAAAACATCCCCTAGAGCAACGGGATCTCCAACTGACTTTAACCATTGGATTATTGTGCCCTCGGTCATTGTTAGACCGAGCTGTGGCATCATGAATTCTGCAGCCATAACTAATCTCCATCTTTGTGGTTCTTTAATCTACCCAACAACGTCTTTCACACCCTCGATGATATCTTTTACCCCGGGATAGAAACAATCCTCAAGGGGTGGACTGAACGGGGGCACAACATTTTTAGCCGCCACCCGCTTGACAGGAGCATCAAGGTAATCGAAAACTCCTTCCATAATTTGCGCTGCTATTTCACCAGCATACCCGTTTCGTTTTACTGCCTCAGAAACGACAACAACTCGATGAGTTTTTTTAACAGAAGCTTCGATAGCTTCCCAATCAAGCGGAACAAGAGTTCTCAGATCAAGAACTTCAGCATCAATCCCCTGTTTTTCAAGCTCATGTGCAGCCTCTAAAGCAAATAAAACTTCTCTTGAATACGCAATGATAGTGACATCTTTCCCGGAGCGCTTGATATCAGCCTTCCCCATCGGAATTATATATTCCTCTTCGGGAACCTCACCTTTCTGTGCATAGAGTATTTTGTGCTCTATGAAAATGACCGGATCATCATCACGAATCGCCGTTTTAAGCATTCCTTTTGCGTCGTAAGGAGTCCCAGGCGCCATAACTTTTAGTCCGGGAATATGAGTAAATAGAGACTCAAGGCTCTGTGAATGTTGGCCTGCATTCCTTCGACCAGCCCCACCTGGAGCCCGAATTACCATAGGTACATTGATCTGGCCACCCGTCATATAACGCATTTTTGCCGCTTGATTAGCAATGGGATCCATACATATTGGCGCAAAATCGATATACATAAGTTCAACGACTGGGCGCAAACCGCGGATGGCAGCTCCAACTGCCATCCCGGTGAAACCCGATTCCGAAATTGGGGTATCAATCACTCGATGCGCACCAAACTCATCCATAAAACCTTTGGTAAGCCCGAAGACGCTCCCCATCAACCCCATATCTTCACCCAAAATGAACACTGACTCGTCTCTTATCATCTCTTCATGTAGGGCTTCACTGATTGCCTTGCCATAGGTGATGGATCTCATCGAATGACGCTCCTTTCGTTATCAACTGCATAAACTTCCGTTGTTAGATCCTGTTCTTCTGGATAGGGAGAATTCTTAGCAAATTCAACCGCCTCCTCTATTTCTATAGTGATTTCAGCATCGATTGAATCCAATTCACTTTTTTTGGCAAGACGTGCTTTTAATATTTCAGCACGGATTAGCGGTAGCGGATCACGTTTTTTCCACAGCTCTATTTCCTCTGGGGTCTTATACGTTTGGGGATCCCCCTCATAATGACCTCTCTGTCGGAAGGTCTTTGCTTCAATCAAGGTTGGACCTTCACCTTTTCTGGCTCTTTCTGCCGCTTCTTTAACCACTTCATAAACGGCAAATACATCATTTCCATCGACAACTTTCCCTGGTATATTGTAGGCACAGGCTCGGTCTGCAATATTTTTAACATTACAAACTCGGTCAATGCACACTGACACCCCATATTGATTATTCTCACAAAAAAATATACATGGAAGTTTCCACGCTGATGCCATGTTGAGAGCTTCATGAAAAGTTCCCTGATTTGAGGCAGCATCACCAAAAAACGCCAAGGTCACCTCATCAGCTTGCCGAATTTTTGTAGCCAGCGCTGAACCTGCAGCAATCGGGATCCCAGCGCCCACAATTCCATTGGCACCCAACATCCCAACACTAATATCAACAATGTGCATGGAACCGCCCTTCCCTTTGCAGTAGCCGGTTGTTCTACCAAACAATTCCGCCATCATAAGATTAGCCTTGCCACCTTTAGCCAGACATTGTCCATGTCCACGATGTGTTGCCGTAATAAAATCAGTTTTTTGAAGTGCCATACAAGCTCCCACCGCCGAAGCTTCTTGACCTACACAGGTATGTATATTACCTGCCATCTCACCCTGCATAAACAGTGCAGCCGCCTTCAGTTCAAACTGTCTAATTTGGGACATTTTTCTATAGCACTCAAGTGCCATTTCTTTACCATATTGTTTGATTCCCATAGCCATGCTCCTGGTTTTTAGTAATTGAGCTCACTAAATTTTGTTTATTCACCTGAAAAACAGATAAAACAGCATCCATACTCTTAAATACTTAATAAAGCTCCGCCGCAAGCAGCGGGGCATTAACTACGCAGTCTCCCGGCTGATCTCCGGCCAGCTTTCGTCCTGAGGGGACGGGGAATTGAACCAGCAGGGATACAAGTTTAATGATGAAACAACTAGATCGGTGTTCAGGGTT
>JASFYS010000187.1:0-36345 GCA_045047095.1 Desulfuromusa sp.
ACCATGGTGAAAACATCGAGACGATTAGCCGCATCCAGAGCAATATTTTGAGCGGATATGTCAGGATTGGTAATCTGCACGGTGAAATGGAGTAAATGATAAAGTAAGAAGGCCAGAATGATCAGACCGGTAAAAACCATGGTTTTAGCTGAGAAGGTCGTTACCAAAGTTTTTTGAACGGCGTAATTATCCGGCGTGGCAGCACGGTTTTCAAGGTAAAGTTGCACCCCGAAAGTGATGTGAACCGCAAACAGGCCGAGCATGATCAGACGGAAAATCCAGACCAACGGACCTAAAGAATGCAGATGCTCAGCATAGGCATTAATACCGTCGGGACCTGCAAAAACCGACAAGTTGCCAAGGAGATGGACAGAAATAAAACCGACCAGACACAGCCCGGTCACTGCCATCAGAATCTTTCTTCCCACAGTGCTTTTAAATAGATTCATAGTTAAATATCCCTCGAAAATGTGAACCGATTGTCAATCAGGACTTACCTCCTAGATTCAATCACCAATAGTTGCTCAAGTTATCCTGGCCCAGCACGTCTCTCCTCCTGAAACTGAGCCATGTAATGTTGCTCCGGCGGACCCCGCCAAGTGCTTATCTTCCCGTTCATTTTCGACATCCTTTCGGTGTCAAAACAAAACTGCGACTCTAAAACAAAGTTATCAGAACTCACAGTAAAATACAGATTGTATACTGTATACTAAATATTGTTATAAATTCAAACAAAAAATCCATAAATGGATAAATTCTAATCACAGGACAACGCCAGCAACCATAACGGTTTTCACTTACAAAAATGACCGGAAAAGTCATACCTTTCCGGTCATCTACAACTATTTATTTTAAAGCCAGTATTTTTTCCAAACTCTGTTGTAATATTTCCAATTTTTTCTCAGCAGCAGCCAATTTTCCACGGTCTTTTTCAAGAACTTGAGGTGGGGCATTAGCAACGAATTTTTCGTTAGACAATTTCTTTTCAAAGAACCCGACATCCTTTTGAACTTTTTCAATCTCTTTATTCAATCGTGCTTCTTCTTCAGCAACATTGATAAGATCAGCCAACGGGATCAAGACCTCAACTTCTCCTGCAACCTGTGTCGAAGCCTGTTTTGGTCGTTCAACTTCAACGCCAACCAGAAGATCGTCCACTCGCGCCAGTGAATGGATATATGCTTCGCCAGCAACAATAGCCTCTACCACTGAGTCAGTCTTGCAATTGAGGACAACTTTGATCTTTTTACCTGGGGGCACGTCAAGTTCACCACGAACATTACGAATTGCCCTGATAACATCCATCACCCGTTCCATATTGGCCACAACGGATGCATCGGTTGCAATAATAGCTGCCGCCGGATAATCAGCCTGCATAATCGAATCGACAGGACGATGACCCGGAAGTGCATGCCAGATTTCTTCAGTCACAAACGGCATAATCGGGTGCAACATCCGCAGCAAACCTTCCAGAACCGTAAATAAAACAGTCTGCGTCGATCTGCGCGTCCCGGCATTATCGCCGTATAAATTTTCCTTGCTCAGTTCTATGTACCAGTCACAGAATTCATGCCAGGTAAAAGAGTAGAGAAGACTGGCCGCATCATTGAATTTATAGTTTTTCAGCGCCCTGTTCACTTCCTCTGCGGCAAAAGCATAACGATTTAGAATCCATTGATCTGCCGGAGAGAGAGATAAGTCACCTAACCTGGTTTTAATCGGATCGAAATCTTCCAGATTCATCAATGCAAAACGGCTGGCATTCCAGAGTTTATTGACAAAATTCCGGTAGCCGCCAATGCGTTCGGTCGATAATTTAATATCCCGCCCCATTGCGGCAAAAGCGCATAGAGTGTAGCGAAACGCATCAGCACCATATTCATCCACAATGGTCAACGGATCGATGACATTGCCCTTGCTTTTGCTCATTTTCTGTCCCTGGGCATCACGCACCAGGGCATGGATATAAACCTCTTTGAAGGGAACTTTTTTCATAAACCTGGTTCCCATCATCATCATCCGCGCAACCCAGAAAAAGAGAATATCGAAGCCGGTCACCAAACAACTGGTCGGATAAAACTTCTGCAGGGTTTTGGTCTGTTCCGGCCACCCCATGGTTGAAAATGGCCATAGAGCTGAGGAGAACCAGGTGTCCAGGACATCAGTTTCCTGGCGGAGGTTATCACTGCCACAGTGTTTACAAATGGACACGTCTTCACGAGCAACCGTTATCTCTCCACAGTCATCACAAAACCAGGCCGGGATACGATGTCCCCACCAGATTTGCCGACTGACACACCAATCCTGGATATTGTACATCCACTCGTAGTAGGTCTTTTCCCACTGCTGTGGAACGATCTTGGTTTCACCAGACTCCACGGCTTTGATCGCCTCAGCAGCAAGAGATTTAACCGCGACATACCACTGTTTGCTCATATAGGGCTCGATAGTGGTTCTGCAACGATAACATTCACCAACGGCATTGGTGTAATTGTCAGTTTTCTCCAGCAACCCTAATCCATCTAAATCGGCTACAACCTTTGTGCGGGCTGCATTACGTTCCATCCCAACGTAAGAACCACCGTTCTCATTGATCATTCCCGATTCATCAAGAATGTTGATAAATTCAAGATCGTGCCGTTTTCCAATTTCAAAATCATTAAAATCGTGCGCCGGAGTAATCTTTACTGCGCCACTGCCAAATTCCATATCAACATATTCGTCGGCTATAATTGGAATTTCCCGATCCATCAATGGGAGTAGAACATTTTTTCCAATCAGATCCTGATACCGTTCATCTTCGGGATGCACTGCTACAGCGGTATCACCCAACATAGTCTCTGGCCGGGTTGTTGCAACAATCAAAAACTTGTCAGTCCCCTTAACCGGATAGCGTAAATGCCAAAGATTCCCATGTTTATCTTCATGCTCAACTTCAAGATCTGACAGAGCGGTATGGCAGCGGGGACACCAGTTGATCAAGCGGTTATCCCGGTAAACCAAACCATCCTCATATAAGCTGACAAAAACTTCACGAACCGCTGTTGACAGCCCCTCGTCCATAGTGAAACGTTCCCGCTGCCAATCACATGAAGCCCCAAGACGTTTTAGCTGATTAATAATCTGCCCGCCCGATTCTTCACGCCACTTCCAGACCCGCTCCACAAAAGCCTCACGACCCAGTTCATGGCGATCTTTATTTTCTACAGCCAACTGCTTTTCCACAACATTCTGCGTTGCAATCCCGGCATGATCAGTTCCCGGCATCCAAAGAACTTCATAACCAGACATCCGCTTCCAACGGCAGAGAATATCCTGCAGGGTATTATTCAGGGCGTGTCCCATATGCAGGACACCAGTTACATTTGGTGGAGGGATAACAATTGAATAATGGGGCTTTGGTGAGTTTTCATCAGCATGGAAATCTCCACGCTGTTCCCAGACATCAAACCATTTTTTTTCAATCGGCTCCGGCTCGTAACCTTTAGAGAGTTCTGTCTTCATTGCTGGAAGATCCTTGCTTAATATGTGTGGTTGGTTGGATTAATTGGTCTGGGCAGGGACAATAAAGGGGGGCAGCAAGGAAGTCAAGATTTCCCTGCTGCCCCCCGTAAGAGAAGCATCTACCTTGATTTAAAGTAGAGCTGGTTATACTCCCTCTTTGATTTTACGAATTTCTTCACTAATCATCGCCTCAGCTAAATCTGGAACAACTTCCCAGGCGATTTGTTCAAGCATTTCACTCGCCAGTTTTTCAATCATTGGTCCAGCCACTTTGGTCACAACGTCTTTCAACTCATCTTCAGAAAGTTCACGTAACTGCTGTTCAACCTTCTCAGTTGCAGAATCTGCCACTGCAGCACCACCAAAATTGGCAGCAGCAGCGCCCGCAGCCACTCCAACGGTACCAGCCGTGATTGCAGCAATATCATCATCAGCTGCAGTCGCATCAAAATAAAAGTTTTCATCTTCTTCTACTGCTGCAACAGTCTCGATTTCCTCAACAAGTTCCACGTCTTCATCTTCCAAGTCATAAACTGCCCCAACGGGTTCAATTTCAGCCTCGGCATCCGACTCCAATGCTGTTTCGTCCGCCACGAAGGGTTGAACCTCGCCAATGCCTGAAACTTCTTCCGAAACTTCGTCTATTATATCGTCGTCAATGATTTCATCTGCCAGAAGGTCAACAACCTCATCTTCCTCAGAGAGATCATCGCTGGTTGCAGCGGCTAAAGGCATATCATTCTCTGCTGCATCTTGGATGGCAGGTTCAATTTCAGGTTGCTCATCCTCTTCCTGCAAATCCAGAATGTCCTCTTCGTCAGCAGGTTCTGCAACTAAAGGTACGACTTCTTCAGCAACCTCAACTTCAGTGTCTTGTCCCTCTAAATCATCCTTCATCAACTCCAGAGGCTCATCCTCTTCCTGCAAATCCAGAATAACCTCTTTGTCAGCAGATTCTGGGGCAAATGAAACGGTCTCATCTGCGGCAACAGAAACTTCAGCGGCCTGCTCCGCTAAGTCGTCCTCCATTAACTTTAGAGGCTCCTCTTCTGTTTCAGCAACAAAGGAGCCTGATTCTTCAGAACTCATGACCATCTCTGCGTCCAACTCATTAACAAGCTCCAACGGTTCTTCATCCACATCGGTTGCCGTGGCATAAGTTGGTTCCTCACCCTCGGCGGCTTCCGGCGGCTGCAAAGTATCTTCAGCGTCACTGAAAACCGAGAAATCCACAGCTTCTTCATCAGGAGCCAAAGAACCAACATCAGAGTCAGATTCAACCTGATCGCTTTCCACAGTATTTTGATCTTCTTCAGCAGTATCAGCACTCACGAATGATTCTGGCTGAAATTCCTCTGCCTCACTTGAGTCAAGTTCCCCGTGAGCAAAGTCACTTTCCTCTTCACTCTCTGCTTCAGTGTCATCGTCTCCCGCAGAAAATGCAGAAAGAACTTGCTCATCTGTTGCAGGTTCAATAGCAACATCATCAACAGCAGAGGGATCAATAACAGCGGCAGCAAACGACACCTCATCCTCAGACTTTACACTGGTTACTTCGCCCGGCTCTTGAAGATCCTCTTCAGCAAAAGAAACCGCATCCCAAATATCATCGGGAGATTCTTCATCGGTTTCTGCTGCGGAGATCTCTGCTCCGTCCACATCATCAAGACCAAGGACACCCTCATTGACAGATAGATCTTCATCAGCCTCGGTTGCGCCAGTAAGGTCTTGTTCCGGGATCTCTGCGGTTCCTTCTGCTGCAGCAATACCAGCCATTCTCACCGGTTCAGCCGCAATGAGTTGAGAGACCTTATCCAGAAGAGCCTGCGACTCAAATGGTTTTGTTAACCAGCCATCGGCACAGACCTCTCCAGCCTTGATTTCATCAAAGTGATCAAAAGCCCCAGGTAAAAGCAAAACTGAGGTATTGACTAAACTCGGTTCACTCTTGATAGCGCGGCATAACTCAAAACCATCTTTTCCAGGCATTGAAATATCGGCAATAACCAGATCAGGGATGCTTTCCAACGCCTTATTAAAAGCGCTATCACCGTCGTCCGTCATTTCAAGCTGATATTCTTCTGTCGAGAAGATAATACCGACGACTTTCTGAATAGTAATACTATCATCGGCCAACAGCAGTTTTTTCATCATTGATGCCTCCTCGCACCACCAGTATCAGGCTGATTTTGCCAAAACCCCTGGGTCATTTCTATGGCTAAAAAATCGATGTCCAGAATATTATATTCTTTATTTTGATAAACAAATTTACCTGTTGATCCAATATCTTTCTCTTTTGCAGCAATTGCTGACAGCGTCCCTTTTTGTTCAGTAACAATCCGACCAATGAAATCAGCCGGCAAAGCAACAATGCCATATTCCGACTCGATCAGGACTTGATAAGTCTGAGTGTCTCGCTCTTGCCTGGGATTTTCTCCCAGCACCTGACCCAAATCGAGTAATGGAATCAACTCGCCACGCTCGACCAAAACAGCAGAAACCGCTCCAGGAAGCCGCGGCAATATACAACCTTTTGCCCCCTGAAGAATCTTTTGAATCTGCAACAGTGAAATTGCATAGTTCAATTTTCCAAGCTGAAAGAGGCCATAGCGCTTCATGCCGAAGCAACAGCTGAACCATAATAACGTTCCGGCTCAAAAACAATCATAGGCTCTTGGTGTAAAAGCTTAACTTGCGAATAAAACCCCATTGCTGCAACCTTTAAAAGAAATGGAATTTCGCAGGGCTGAAAGTTTTCTGCCGCTGTCAATTCTTCAACCTGATCCACCAATAGCGCCCAATTCCCCTCAGAACCATTTAAGATAACAGCTTTTTTCTCCTTCAACTTAACCGCCGAAAAAATATCCAGCTTCAATGTAGGGTCAATCACAGGAATCCAAGTTTTCCGAAATTGTAGCGCAGCGACAATTCCCCTACCAATGTCACTGCGACCGGGGTCAAGATCTTTGGCAAGCTGATCGATAACTTCAACAACAGCAGCTAACTCCAGCAAAAAACCCATCCCCCCCAAGCGAAAAATTAGTTTGCTATTACCAACCACAGCCATAAAGTCCCTCAAACTTATCGAACTCCTTGATTTTTCAAGGAAAGCGCTTCAAAAGCTAACATACAGATTAGAGACTGTCAAGTTTTTATAATAAGTTGTTACACATAATAATCACACTAAAAATGAATATGATCACTAAGCACAAACTTCGTCCAATAAGGCGCCGTACATTTTTTTGGCGCCAACATTACAAATTAAAGACTTTTCCACGGTTGTGGCAGAAAACATTCTCGATACAGTGATAGGGCAAATCGATCTGTCATCCCGGCAATAAAATCAGCGACAGAAACTTCCAAGCTATCTCCAGCGAATCGTCGCCCTCCATGCTGTAGGAAGTTGTCTTCCTGTTCGCAAAAATAGAGAAATAGTTCGTGCAGCAGATGAGACGCTTTATTAAACTCAGACTGAACCGACTCAGCCTGATAAACATGCTCAAAGAGCCAAGCTCTCAGTGCCCGAATCGCTTCATCCATTTCAACTGAAAGCCGGATCTGACAGCAATCAGCAGCAATAGATTCACTGATGAGATCGCGGATCATTCGATCGATTCTACTGGAATGGCGCAAACCAACAATATCTGAAATATCTTTAGGAATATCAACTGCCTTGATGACATGTCCACGGATGGCGTCATCAAGGTCGTGGCTGACATAGGCGATAATATCTGCCAGTCTCACGACCTGTCCTTCCAGGGTTTGAGCGCAGGACTTAGCATCGGGGGTCAACAAGCCCCCTTGTCCTTTTGAATGTTTTAAAATTCCGTCGCGGACTTCATAAGTCAGATTCAACCCCTTCCCGCCTTTTTCCAATATGTCGACAACCCGCAAGCTCTGCCGTACATGGTGAAACCCACCTGGCACCAGTTCGTTCAGCACCCGCTCTCCGACATGCCCAAAGGGAGTATGCCCCAGATCATGGCCTAAAGAAATGGCTTCAGTAAGATCTTCATTGAGTCGCAATGCCCTTGAAATAGTACGTGCGACCTGAGAAACCTCGAGAGTATGAGTTAGGCGAGTTCGATAATGATCCCCTTCAGGAGAAAGAAAAACCTGGGTTTTATACTTAAGCCTCCTAAAAGCTTTACAATGTAAAATACGATCACGATCATGTTGAAAAACTGTTCGTATAGTACATAATTTAGATGGATATTTTCGACCCTGGCTTTTTGAACTTAAACAGGCAGCAGAAGAAAGCGTTTTTAATTCTAATTCTTCCAAAGACTTTCTGATATCCATTACAAAACCTATCAAATAAATAGAAAAAACTCTTATAAAGTATTCTTCAAACAACTCAATGTAACAATAAAATCTATAATATAAAAAATAAAAGTGGTGTCAAAACTCAGGATATACTTTACTCTTTCTTTTTTTTTAATTATATTCCAGAAAACACATCTCTATAAACAGAATAGGAGAACTTTGATATGGCAAATATTATGGAAATGGCGGCGGATATTATTGCTGCACATGCATCAACGACCCCTATGTCCAAGGAAGAACTGATCGCTGAACTGAACGAAGTCCATTCTGCACTGTCTGCCCTGGAAAAAGGGGAAACCATAGAAACAGACGAGATGGCTGAGAATACTCCTGCCATCAGCAGAAAAAAAGCCTTTGGTAAAGATAAAATTTACTGCATGCTCTGTGGCAAAGGGTTTAAGACTCTCGCGCGGCATCTCAAAACAGCTCATGATATGACTGCAGCAGAGTATCGGAAGCAGTTTGATATTCCCCGCAGTCAGCCCCTTGCATCAAAAAAATATTCGGAAAGTCGCCGAAAAATGGCTGTTGAGCGTGATTTGGCTGGGAACCTGGCCAGAGCTCGTGCAGCAAGGACTAAAAAATAGCCACAACCACAATAAACGATTAAAAGGCGACCCGCATGAGTCGCCTTTTTAATTGGACATAACTCCCTAATCCAACATAAACGGAATTGTTGCAATTTCGTTCTGTTCCCCATCCAGAACAACAACCCGCCACTGGCCAGCCCACTGGGGTAAAAACCGTTTGGACGAATAGGTTCGCCAATCAGAGGATCTAACCGGCAATGTCACTCTTGCTAATTCGGCATCCTGATAGTACCAGACATGGGTCACTTCGGTATCCTCTTGTGCCCCTACAATCCGGGTAAAGCAATACAATTTACCAAAATCGGCAGGATAAGACTCAATCTTATCAACTGGCAACTGATTTTCAATTGCTGAAGTAATTGTCCCGTCAACAACCCTTAAACCTTCTGCTTGAGCAAAAGAAATGCTCCCAATAGCAGCAAAAATCATCATTAATACAAATATCTTTTTCAACTTTACAACCCCCTTATCTCAGGTAAGAAAGAAAACTTGTCCCCGTTTGTAGAGAAATCTTAAAGTTATCTGCGACAGTCGCACCCACATCGGCAAAAGATTGACGAACACCCAAGCTGATTGGAGCAGTAATAGCTTGGGAGAAGAGCAACAACGGCACATATTCGCGACTATGATCCGTCCCTGGAGTTGTCGGGTCGCAACCATGATCAGCAGTAATGATTAATAAATCGTCAGCTAACATTCTTTTAAATAAATCAGGAAGCCAACTATCAAACTCCTGTAATGCCGCAGCAAAACCAGAACTATTCAAGCGATGCCCATACAGCATATCAAAATCTACCAGGTTGGTCATGATCAAACCCCGATTTATTTTATTTAGAGCCTGCAGGGTTTTATTCATGCCTTCCAGATTATTGCCCGTTGATAACGAATCAGTCAGCCCCTCCCCGGCAAAAAGATCCTCTATTTTACCGATACCACAGGTAGACAAACCCTGTTGTTGCAGCAGTTCCAGCACTGTTTGGCGGAGTGGCTTGCGCGGAAAATCGTGGCGTCCAGAGGTTCTATAAAAATCAGTCGCACAGGTTCCCCTAAAGGGTCGGGCAATAACCCGACAAATATTGTAAGGGAGAAGGATCTTTTCCGTCTGCCGACAAAGAGAATAAAGCTGTTCAGGGGGGATAATATCCTCATGAGCGGCAATCTGGAATACTGAGTCACTACTTGTATAAACAATTGGACGTCCAGTTTGCAGATGTTTTTCACCCAAATCATGGAGGATGTCGGTTCCACTTGCGGCAATATTGCCCAAAGGTTTTAATCCGGTTGCTGCAATAAAAGCATCAATAATGGTCTTGGGAAATCCATGTGGAAAAACTGCAAAGGGGTGATCCTGAATAACTCCAGCCAGCTCCCAGTGACCAGTTATCGAATCCTTCCCTGAACTTTTTTCAGCCATTTTGCCCCAGCAACCGACAGGTGCTGCAACCGCTACCACCCCTTCAATCGACGCGATCTGTCCCAATCCAAGCTGTTCCAGATTAGGCAAATGTAAACCACCAACTGTTTGTGCAACGTGCTGTAATGTAGCTGCACTTTGATCGCCATATTTGTCAGCATCTGGAGAGGCTCCAATACCAACACCATCCAGAACAATAAGAATAATGCGCTTAAACATGAGCGCGAAGATTGAAAGAGTTTTGCATCGAAAAACACTCAGGTTCGATAATCAGCATTGATTTTGACATACTCATAACTGAGATCAGAAGTGTAATAGCTTGATTCCGCCGTGCCCGAATGAAGATCGATTGTCACTTCAAATTCATCCAACTGCAGCACTTTGGTTGCCTCAGCTTCCTGCTCTGACCCAACAGCCACACCGTTGACAGCCACAGGAACCTGGTTGAAACTTATATCAATCCTATCTGGGTTAACATCAATACCAGAATAACCAACCGCCGCAATGATCCGTCCCCAGTTAGCATCCTCACCAAAAAATGCGGTCTTTACCAGAGCGGAGGTCGCAACCGAACGTGCAGCTATTCGCGCTGAATCCTCATTTTTGGCTCCAATAACCCTGATTTGAACCAGCTTAGTTGCACCTTCTCCGTCGCGGACAATCATTTTAGCAAGATCAAGAAGAACCCGCTCAAGATGCTGACTGAAGCGTTCAGCGGCTCGAGTTTCAGGTTCTATAATTCCAGAATGAGCGGCTCCGTTAGCAAGCAGAAGAACCATATCGTTCGTCGAGGTGTCACCATCGACAGTAATTGAATTAAAACTTTTTTTAACAGCTTGTTGCAGTGTAGAATTGAGGAGTTCGGGGTTGACCTGTGCATCAGTGAGAACAAAACCGAGCATGGTTGCCATATTGGGATGAATCATCCCCGCCCCCTTTGCAATCCCGAGGATTTTATAGTTTTGCTCTCCGCTTTCCGTTGCGACCGCAACCTTGGAAAAAGCATCAGTGGTCATTATTGCTTCAGCAACAACAGACGCATGATCCGCAGACAAATCCCCAACAAGTTGAGAAATTCCAGCTACGAAAGGTGCAAGCGGGAGCAACTCACCAATCACTCCAGTCGAAGCAACTGCCACCAGTTCATCATCTATCTGTAATTCACCGGCAAGCAATTCAAGTGTTGCTTCAGCAGCCTGCAATCCGGCTGAACCCGTACACGCATTTGCGTTACCGCTGTTGACTAAAATAGCTTGACACTTCCCCTTGGCAACCCTCGGCTGAGTCAAAAGTAAGGGTGCAGCAATCACTTTGTTCCGGGTAAAAACGCCAGTGCAGTCTGCGGGATGGTCGGAAACAATCAACCCTAAATCAAGCTTTCCCGATTTTTTAATCCCACTGGCCATTGCAGAGAAACGGAACCCGGCAGGAATATCAACATTATTCATATTCGATGGTCTCGCAATAAATGGGCTGGTAAACTATAAATTTAACTGGTTAACTGGTTAACCGGTTATAGGTCTGTTCGGTTGGTAGCATTAAACCGAAGCAGGTTCCCTCTTCCGAAAGTTCCTCCAGAAAGATGTCCCCCTTCATTCGATCAACAACAACTTTGACCAGCGCCAACCCGATCCCGACGCCATGGGGCTTTTCCGTATCAATATCCCCAAGCTGGGTATATGAATCAAAAATTGTCTCGTGGGCTCTTGGTGGCACAGTCTGCCCATCATTAAAAACTTGCAGGTAAATGTAATCCAGACCTTCGAGAGCTCGTAGTTCTGCTTTGATTTTTACTCGCCCGCCATCCCGATTGAACTTGACAGCATTATCGATCAGAGAGTTAAAAGCCATGCCAAATTTTTCTTGATCACCATAAATTTCTGGTAAATCGTCCTGAATTTCGATATCAGTCACCAGCCCTCTCTCATCCATTTTTGAGCTATAATACTGAAAAGCATCAGCAATCGACCAGGGGACACCAAAAGACTTCCAACGCCAGACCTCACGTTCTGATTCGATAGAGAACAGCCTCAGCATCCCGGTAATCAATTTTTCCAGACGTTTCCCCTCACCATGAACTTGGATCAAATTATCCTTAATTTCATCTTCTGATAATTTATTAAAAAAGGAGAGGGACAAATCGACGTAGCCCATAATTGATGTTAACGGCGTCTTTAACTCATGAGAAAGATTGCACACTAACCGGGTACGAGCCCTGTTCACCCGGATCAGATCTTCGTTGGTATGTTCCAGGATCAAGGTTTGCTGGCGCAGGTTATTTACCAGGTCAAAGTTTTCCATCGCCAGTGAAACCTGATTGGCAATTGCAACCAGCAGGTTCTGATCTTCCAGATCAAAGGGGTATCCTGACTTTTTATTATTGACATTGATAACACCAACCAATTCGTCACGGACATAAATCGGCACAGAGAGCAAGGATTGATTTTTATAGCGCTGCCCGCCATCGAGACTTTTAAAACGGCTGTCCTGATCAATATTCGGAACCAGAACCGGTTCTCCCGTAGCTAAAACATGGCCGGAGACTCCTTCTCCGGAAGCAACTTGAACAGAGCTGGCAATACTGGAGGACAAACCATGAGCAGCTGCGATATGCAGCAGACCATCGTTCTCAAGCAGCATCAGAGAAGCAACTTCAACACCGGTAGAGTGGACAATCGAATCAAGAATTTGATCAAACAATTCTTGCAGACCATTTCCAGAGCTGGCAGTTTCCCCAACCTTCTTGAGGAGAATAAGATCTGCCATTCGCCGTTGAGCCTCAAGCCTGGCTTCATTTTGATGCACAGCCTGGAAGTAGGAGCTAATTCCAAGTCTCGCTGCCTGCAGAACTTCCTCTGGAGAAAATGGCTTGACCAGGTAATCCAGAGCCCGCTCTCGTAACACCTGGCGAGCGACATTGAAATCCTGCTGCCCGGAAATCATAATCACTTGAATTTCTGGAGTATGTTGCTTGATCATCTGCAACACATTAACCCCATTAATATCAGGCAGAGAAACATCACAAAAAACCACTGCCACATTTTCCTGATCCAGCATCTGGGTCACCCCTAGCCCATACTCTGAACGAAGAACCGGGCACTCAAGACTTTCCAGGATGTCTTCCAGAAGGTCCAGAATCAGCGGGGCATCATCGATCAATAAAATTGCCGGTTGTGATGATTGTTCTGGCATAGATATGTCTTTACCCTTATTTTCCACAACATTTCTTATATTTTTTCCCGCTCCCACAGGGGCAGGGATCATTTCGGCCAATTTTGTCTTCTTCTCGAATTGTTGGTTTCTTCGTTTGCTCATCCCCATCAGCCCGATTCATGGACATTTTCTGCCGTCGCTGCTGAGCTTCCAGCTGTTCAACATCTTCTTCTCGCGCTAACTGGATTCGGAAAATCTTCTGTAAGACTTCTTCCCGCACTCGCCCCATCATCTCCATAAACAGCGCATAGGCTTCCCGCTTATACTCTTGCTTGGGATCTTTCTGCCCATAACCACGCAGACCGATTCCCTCTTTGAGATAATCGACCGAGAGCAGGTGATCTTTCCACTGAGCATCAATTGTCTGCAACAACAAGATCCGCATCAGATGTTCCATGATCGGCGTCGTGAACTCTGCTTCCTTTTCCTGCAAGCGGCTATCAGCTTGCTGCTTGAGTAACACTTCCAGTTCCTCACGTTTGGCACTCGCTGGTGGCTGAGAGCTAAGATCAGGAGGGAAATTAAACTGATTTAAAAAATCATTGGCCAAGCGTGTCCAGTCCCAATCCGCAGATGACACTTTTTCAGGACAGAACGTCACCACCATATCGGCAACGGTATCAGCGATTATTCCCTGAAAAGTTTCCTGGAGCTGTTCCCCTCCAAGGACTTCACGACGTTGGGTATAGATAACTTCGCGCTGCCGGTTCATGACATCATCATATTCTATAAGATGCTT
Source organism: Desulfuromusa sp. (assembly GCA_045047095.1). Lineage (GTDB taxonomy): Bacteria > Desulfobacterota > Desulfuromonadia > Desulfuromonadales > Geopsychrobacteraceae > Desulfuromusa. The sequence goes on from JASFYS010000187.1 coordinate 13,787, forward strand.
ACGAATGTCGAAGTTGTGTCCTTCAACTTTTTTCTGCGCATTTTCTATAGCCTTACTGATCATCCCGTGTTCGATCGGTTCGCCATCCGGAATCTTCAGCTTATCCATCATAAATGCGACCCGCTGCGACCCAAAAATACGCAGCAGATCATCCTCAAGACTGAGATAAAAATGACTTTTGCCCGGATCTCCTTGGCGACCGGAGCGCCCCCGCAACTGATTATCAATCCGCCGCGATTCATGCCGTTCCGTTCCCAGAATATAGAGACCACCAACTTCGAGAACATGCTGCCGTTCAGCTCTACAGCGTTCCAAATAACCGGGAAAAAGTTCATTGAACCGAGCTTCAGGATCTTCTGCACCGGCTGCATCTGCTCGCGCCATCATTTCTGGATTACCACCAAGGACAATATCAGTTCCACGTCCCGCCATATTGGTAGCAATTGTTACCGACCCCTTGCTTCCAGCCTGAGCAACAATATAAGCCTCACGCTCGTGCTGTTTGGCGTTAAGGACATTATGAGGCACACCTCTTTTTTTAAGTAAAGCGGAGAGAACTTCAGATTTGTCAATGGTGATCGTTCCAACCAGAACCGGCTGACCAATTTTGTGACATTCAACAATATCTTCGATCACCGCAAGAAATTTTTCTTTTTCAGTCTTGTAAATAACATCAGCTTTATCGACACGAAGCATCGGTCGATTGGTCGGGATAACCACCGCATCAAGACTGTATATTTCGTTGAATTCAACGGCTTCCGTTTCCGCAGTACCGGTCATCCCAGCCAGTTTTTTATACATACGAAAGTAGTTCTGGAAAGTGATCGTCGCCAGAGTCTGGTTCTCGCTGGCAATTTTCACCCCTTCTTTAGCTTCAACAGCCTGGTGTAATCCATCACTCCAACGCCGTCCGGGCATCAAGCGACCGGTAAATTCATCAACAATCTGAACTTCACCATCCTGAACAACATAATCGACATCACGCTTAAACAAAGCATGAGCTTTCAGTGCCTGGTTAACGTGGTGCAATAGCTCGATATTTTGGGGTTCATACAAGTTTTCAACATTAAGCAGTTTTTCTACTTTTGCGACCCCTTCTTCAGTCAAAGCCGCTGATTTTGCCTTTTCATCAACGGTAAACTCACCGGTAAATCGTTTCACCGATTGACCAATTTTGCCATCCCGCTCTTCGATCATCTCACCTTTTTTCAATCGGGGGATAATTTGATCAACCCTGGAATACAGGTCGCTGGAAGCTTCACTGGGGCCAGAAATAATCAATGGGGTTCTAGCTTCATCAATCAGGATTGAATCGACCTCATCAACGATTGCATAGTGAAGATCACGTTGGACATAGTCCTCTAGATCAAACTTCATATTATCGCGCAAGTAATCGAATCCAAACTCGTTATTGGTTCCGTAGGTAATGTCTGCAGCGTAGGCGGTCTTGCGCTGCAGATCATCTAACCCATGGACAATGCAATCGACTGTCAAGCCAAGAAACTGGTAGATCTGCCCCATCCACTCGGCATCACGTTTTGCCAGATAATCATTGACCGTAACAACGTGGACACCCTTACCGCTCAAAGCATTAAGATAGATTGGCAAGGTCGCCATCAGCGTCTTGCCTTCACCGGTCTTCATCTCAGCAATTTTCCCGGCATTGAGAACCATTCCACCAATCAGCTGAACATCAAAGGGGCGCAAGCCAAGAACCCGTTTACTTGCTTCACGTGCAACTGAAAAAGCTTCGGGCAACAATTGTTCCAAACTTTCTCCAGTGGTTAAACGCTGACGGAATTCACTAGTTTTAGCTTGCAATTGTTCATCATTCAGGGCTTCAAAGTCGGGCTCAAGAACATTAATCTGTTCGACCAGTGGTTGCAGTTTTTTAAGATCACGATCATTTTTGCTGCCGACAACTTTACTTATTAATTTACGAATCATTGCTGAATAGCACTCCAGGAATCCCCCTCTAAAATGACTTCAAGGGTAAATATTGAAAAGTTATAAAATGAAAAAATAATGATGCCATCGTAAAAACATACACGATGGCGATAATGCTCGGCATAGTAGCACAGGGAAAGAAGCACTCACAAGCATTTAAGAAGTGACAAACCGTTGGAATTATCAGAAGTTGTAGCACCGCAGAAAGGAAAAATTGGAAAAACAGAAACTCTTTAGAAGGGCTGCTGTCAGAGGATAATAATTTAGGAATTAGAGGGTTTTACGCGGGTCGATAGGAACTCCATTTAACCGCAATTCGTAATGCAAGTGCGACCCTGTCGAGTGACCGGTGTTGCCAACTTTGGAAATAATATCGCCTCGTTTGATGTGTTGACCTGCTTTAACAAGAATTTTTGAATTATGCCCAAATATGGTGCGATAGCCATAACCATGATCAATGATAAGCATTTTTCCATAGCCAGAAGAATATTTAACTCGAGCCACAATGCCATCGGCCGTTGCAACCACCGGTGTCCCGGTATTTGCAGCGATATCTAATCCTTCATGCATCACCCGCCTTCCCGTAAATGGGGATTTACGCATACCAAAATAAGAGGTCAGCCAACCCTTGGTCGGCCAGCCTTTAGGGGTTGCTCTGCTGAGTGAAACCTGGTCATTGAGCAGGTTACGCACACCTTCTTGACGCTGACGGCGCAATTCAATTTCAACCTGAAGCTTATTGATCTGGCGTTGAATATCATCCACAACTGCGCTGGATTCCACTTCTGAAATTCCTCCAACAGCAACCGGAATCCCTTCTGGAACCGCTTCCAGATTAGCTAACTGTCTCACCCGAGCTTCTGATTCTGTGAGATCATCCATCTGTTGATGAACCTCTTCCAAATCAGCAACTAAATGTTGTAAAGATTGTCGCTGCTGGCTCGTCGCAACCCGGAGCTGGAACAACTCAGTTTCATCAACCCTGCGGTCAAAATAGCTGTAAGCAAAAAACGCAAATAAGCCGACAGTAAGGCAACAGCAACAGAGCATAAACTTAATCAGTCCGCTGCGCAGATGCACACGACCTACCCTGCTATTACCCTCAGGAATGAATATAATTGAGTAACGTTTTGCCAAAGCAACAAACTCCTAAGAAGACTCAACAACAACCTGATCCGATCTTCGACATTGCCTTAATGAATGATTATATTAAGTTAATAACATATTTCTAAACTTATTCCAACAAGTTTATTGCCAGTGCAAACTCATCACAATCAGGAAATTTGACACAATTAATACAATCGCCCCATATTTTCTGCGGTAATTCAGACTTTTCGATGTCATGAAAACCAAGGAGTCTAAAAAAATCAGGCTGGTAGGTCAAAGCAAAGACCTTTGCAAGACCCAGGTCAATCGCTTCATTGAGGCAACTTTCGACAATTTTACGCCCGATTCCCTTCCCTTGTTGGCCTGAGACAACGGCTAAAGAACGGACTTCAGCTAAATCCTCCCAACAAATGGCCAAAGCGCCAATCCCGAGAACTTCACCGTCCTCCTCATAAACATAAAAATCCCTAATTGAATCGTAGATGTTAGCAAGCGAGCGGCCTAGCAACTGACCATCTTTAGCATAATCAAGCAGCAACTTATGAATTGTCCGGGCATCCGGAATGCGAGCATGGCGGATCATATTATCTCCATGGAAAATCAACTATGCTACAAGCGTTCTGGAACTTTCTATCAACTCACGAGCATGTTTGAGTGTTTGTTGACCAACCTGAGAGCCACCAAGCATACGTGCCATCTCGGCAATTTTGGCTTCAGAATCCAATAAATCTATCTTGGTCGTTGTTCGACCTTGACTCTCGATCTTTAAAACCCGGTAGTGTCGATCAGCAAAAGCTGCAACCTGAGGTAAATGCGTGACGCAGAGGATCTGTAAATCTTTGCCTAAACGGCTGATTTTTTCACCAACTGCCGTTGCGGCTTCTCCACCGATTCCAGCATCAACTTCATCAAAAATCAATGTTCTGATACCATCCCCTTCTGGAATGCTACGCTTTAAGGCCAGCATAATCCGTGACAACTCACCCCCCGAGGCGATCTTAGCCAAAGGTTGTGCTTCTTCCCCAGGATTAGCTGCTAAATAAAACTCTCCACTTTCAAGCCCATCAGCTGCAGGTTCTGATAGAGTGCAGAACCTGAGAGCAAAGTTAGCCTTTGGCATTGCCAGATCAGCCAGTTCTCGCTCCACCCTGCCTGCTAGCTCGACCGCTGCGTGTTCGCGTTGCTGGCTCAGACACTTTCCAGATTCCGATAGCAACCCATTTTGAGTCTGTAATTGTTGCTGCAGTTGCTGCCGTCGCCCTTCAACATCACTCAGGTCATTGAGTTCTACAGTAATTTTATCTACATACTCCAATAATTCAGCAATCGTCGGAGCGTACTTCCCTTTAAGGGTGGCGAGTAGTGCAAGTCGGTCTTCAACCTGCTGCTGCCGGTGAGGTTCAAAATTGAGGTTCTCCGCATAATCCCGTAATTCTGACGCAATGTCTTCCAGACTGTAGAGGTTTGTCTGCAGCGATTTAGCCAAAGCACCAAGATGAGGATCAATGAGCTGCATTTTTTCAAGTTGCTCAGCAACAACAGCAACATTTTCACAAACCGCATGCTGTCCGGCATAGAGATTTTCATAGCCACCCGCAGTTGCAGCGGTTAATTTTTCTGCATGTTGCAGGATAGAACGCTCCCGCTCTAATTGATCATCTTCACCAACTTCCAGATGAGCATTAAGTAACTCCTGTTGTTGAAATCCAAGCATGTCGAGCCGCTGCTGTCGATCACGCTCCGCAAGGTTCAAACGATTCAGCTCTTTTTGTAACTGCTGATAGGTTGCGAAAGCAGATCTATAAGCCAGGAGATATTTCTGCAATCCGGCAAAAGAATCCAATAAGTGCAGATGGGTTTCGGTGCGTTGCAGGTTTTGATGTTCGTGCTGGCCATAAATATTCACCAGGCCACTTATTAATTCACGCAATTGGATCAGGGACACTGGAGATCCATTTATAAAGACCCGATTTTTCCCCGAACGGGCAATAATCCGGCGTACCAATAACTCGCCATCAGCATCCAGCCCGGCATCGACAAGTTTCTGTCCCAGCAAAGGTTCTATACTAAGATCAAAAATTGCCTCTACCGATGCCTCCTCCTCGCCAGTTCTGATAATCTCTCCTCGCGCCCGCCCCCCGAGGAGAAGATTAACAGCATCGATTATAATTGATTTACCAGCACCCGTTTCCCCGGTCAACACATTGAAACCCGACCCGAAAGTGACGTGCAGGTTTTCAATAATGGCAAAATTTTTGATGATAAGATCTGTCAGCATAAAAGCCAGGTTCAAGGTTTTAGGTTCAAGGTTTTAGGTTCAAGGTTTTAGGTTCAAGGTTTTAGGTTCAAGGTTTTAGGTTCAAGGTTTTAGGTTCAAGGTTTTAGGTTCAAGGTTCAAGGTTCAAGGTTTTAGGTTCAAGGTTTTAGGCTTTACCTTTTACCTTTTACCTTTTACCTTGTTCCTTGTTCCTTGTTTCTTCCCCCTATCGCTGTCCCCAGTTCAATTTTGTCCGAAGTATTTCAAAATAATCTTTACTCGGGCTACTTACCAGACGGGTACGCGATTTGGAGCGGCGCACCTCAACCCGATCGCCCGGTAGCAATTCGCGCCCGATTTGGCCATCAGCCGTAAAGAAAACCACATCATCTTCAAATTTGACATCAATCTCAATCACCGAACGGCTCCAGACCATGATCGGACGATTGGTCAACATATGTGGGCAAATCGGAGAAATCAGTAAACTATTAATATCAGGATAAATAATTGGGCCACCGGCAGCCAGGTTATACCCGGTCGAACCGGTCGGGGTAGAAACAATTAAGCCATCTGCTTTATAGCTGGTTAAATAGCGGCCATCAACATAAGTTTCCATATCGATGATCCGAGCCAACGCCCCTTTATTAATAACAACATCGTTAACCACGGTAAATTTTTCAATCACATTGCCGTTTCTATGAATAAAAGCATCGATCATCATCCGGTCAGAGACCTGATAATCACCGGCTATCAAGCGCTCCAACATCTCAGGTAATTCATCGCAAGTAATCTCGGTTAAAAACCCGAGCTGTCCTAAGTTAACTCCAACAATTGGAACATTACGTTCACCAATCAAGCGGGCGACAGAAATCAGCGTCCCATCGCCACCGAGAACAATAATCAGGTCAACCAGTCCAGGAATTTCTTCGCTAGAGTAGCCATTCACCTTGCCTATCTGCTCAGCAAGACTGGCTTCAAGTAAAACAGCAATATTTTCCAACTTGAAGCGATCGCAAATAGCAGCTGAGATTTTTTCAACATCAGGGTGATTTTTTTTTGCGTAAATTCCAACTTTTGTCAGCATCGATCCACCAAGGGAAAGTTCAAATAGTAAAGTTCATCAATATATGGCGACTCAATCTAAAAACTGAGTTCTGACAATTATCATAAAATCCCAGCGAAAGTCTATCTTATAGGCAGTTGTTGAAGGGACAAACTACATGCTACATTATTATTCTTTTGGCGGGGCATCATTACCTGACTTCTTATGAGAACAGCAAAAATGGATCTCTTTGAACAAACATCTCAAAACAGCGACAACACCCCGTTAGCAGAACGGATGCGACCACAAACTCTGGATGAAGTTGTGGGGCAGCAACATCTTCTTGGTTCGGGGAAATTGTTGCGCCAACTGATTGAAAATGATCAACTGGCATCAATTATTTTCTGGGGGCCCCCTGGCACTGGAAAAACCACCCTTGGCCGGGTCATTGCCAACTGTACCAAAAGCCGTTTTGTGTTTTTTTCGGCAGTGCTGGGCAGCATCAAGGAGGTCAGAGAAATTCTGGCCGAAGCAAAGCAGCAACGAGCCTATCATGGGCGGAAAACCTTGCTGTTTGTTGATGAAATTCACCGCTTCAACAAAGCGCAGCAGGATGCGTTTCTCCCCTCGGTCGAAAAGGGAGAGATTACCTTGATCGGAGCGACAACAGAAAACCCCAGCTTTGAGGTCAATTCAGCTTTGTTGTCACGGTCACGAGTCTTTGTTCTGGAGCCTCTGGCTCCGACAGAATTAAAAGTTCTCCTGAATCGCGCCATATCGGCTCAACAGGGGCTGAATAAACCTGATCTTCAGGTTGAAGATACCGCGCTCGATTTCTTTGCTGATCAAGCCGGAGGAGATGCTCGAATCGCTCTTGGAGCACTGGAAGTCTCCGCTGCGGCAGCTCAGGGCAATTTAATTTCACTGGAATCCGCCCAAGAGGCAATGCAGAAGAAGGCGCTCCTTTACGACAAGGGTGGCGAGGAACATTATAACGTTATCTCCGCATTCATCAAAAGCATGCGTGGTTCCGATCCCGATGCAGCTCTTTACTGGCTGGCACGAATGCTGGAAGCGGGGGAAGACCCATTGTTCCTCGTTCGGCGGATGGTCATTTTTGCTTCGGAAGATATTGGCAATGCCGACCCGCGTGCTTTACAAATTGCCCTGGCAGTACAGCAAGCGGTACATTTTGTCGGGTTGCCGGAAGCTAGAATCAACTTAGCCCAGGGAGTCACCTATCTGGCGACCGCACCCAAAAGCAATGCCAGTTACGTTGGCATAGACGAAGCCCTGACCGAGGTACGAAAATCGGGAGCATTGCCGATTCCCAAACATATCCGCAATGCTCCAACCAAATTGATGAAACAGCTCGATTACGGCAAAGATTATAAATATGCCCATAATTATCAGGATGGTTTTGCCGAACAGACCCATCTGCCAGAGCAGATCAGCAAAAAAAAGTTTTATCGCCCAACTGACCGAGGCTATGAAAAGTTGATCACCGAACGAATGAATCATTTGCAAAACAGATCAACTGAGAAAACACCGAAATGAAAACAATCTGCGGGATTATAATTCTGCTGTCAGGTCTGATCTCAACGCCCACAATGGCTGATGATTGGGGGCCGTGGGAGGTCAGCGAACAAACAAAAAAAACAGCTGCTGCAAATAATTCAGTGTTACAAACTGCCGTCCAACTCTTCCAAAAATACATATCACCCGTTGATGGTCAGCGCTGTGCCATGTATCCAACCTGCTCCGCTTACTCACTTCAAGCAATCCGTAAACATGGGGCACTCATTGGAGTTTTCCTGACTGTCGACCGCCTCTACCATGAAGGCGATCCAATCGAACAACAACACCCCATCAACAAATGGGGATATATCCGCTTTTATGATCCACTGAAAAATAATGATTTTTGGTTGGAAGATTAGTATTAAGTGTCATGATATCTAGGAGGCTGTCGGGCTATACGGACTGAAGCGAAAATTCGGAGGTTTGAGAACAGTTTTTAGCTCGTTTGCAGGCTCATAGCCATAGCTATGGGGAAAAAAGGAGCTAAAAAATGAGCCAAACAAACGGATTTGCAGTCAGTTCATGGATAGTCCGACAACCTCCTAGGAACGATAAAGGAACAGATTTATTTGTCATACATTTTGAGGGGACTGACCTCTGGTCTGTCTCCCGATTGAGTTGGTCGCCCCTGCCTGCGGAATTCGATCCTTTTGTTGATCTTTGCTTCTATCTCATCAATAAAACGCTCCAGCAGTCAATTGCCCCCGTTGGACAGCCAGCCTGATGAGTTCTCTTTCCTTGTCAGGAACAGCTTCAGCTAAAAATTTGCGATAGCTCTGCTACCGTTCACTTTTCGTTTTGCCCATATCCAGATAAAGGGGATCAAAATCAAGCTACGGGTATAAGTATAGAACTCTTTCCATTCAGCCAGATTATCAAGATAGTAACATAAGTCATCGTCAGAAGCGAAAACCGTTTGGCGGTGGTGGCCACGCTGAATGATGTGATGGGGATAGTCAAGGATGACGATTCTGGCTGTTCTTGGCATGGGAGGATATTAGCAGTTTAAGAAAAATGAGTAATAAATAAATCTGTCCCCTTTTTCTCGCTTTTTCTCCCCTTTTTTAATGATCCTTGGTCTGATTCTGGGGACATCTCACTCAACTGTCGGCAGACATTATAACTATTTAATTATCTGAATCGGGAATTTCGCTAATTCTTTATCGACTGTCGCTAGGGTGATTTTATCTAATTTAGCCTGTGCCGCCAGCATGCGATCGAAAGGATCACGATGCGACAAATCCCATGACCCGGAAAGTTGAGCATGCTCCACAGTGATTGCTAAAGACTGGAATCCTGCCTTTTCAATCCATGCTGGAACATTTTTAGCAACCTGAGAGGCTTCGGGTAACTTGCCCAATCGATATTTGGTGGCAATTTCCCATACAGAAGCAGCACTGACCAAAATCCGGTTTTCCGGATTTGCTATAATTTCACGTATCTCTGGCGAAAGATGGGGGTCATCAAAAAGCCACCAGAGAAAAATGTGAGTATCCAGCAATAAAGTTATTTCTCCCATGCTTCTAACTCCTGCTCGGGCAAAGGATCAAAAAAATCGCTGGTCACTGTACCGCTGGCAATCCCGGGGGTACGCTTTTTAATCGCAGCAATTGGAACCAACTTTGCGTAAGGCTTCCCTGCCTTCGCAATGATGATCTCCTCCCCGGCATGGGCGCGTGCCAGTAATCGGGAAAATTGTGTTTTAGCTTCATGGACGTTAATTGTTTGCATAACTTATCCTACCTTAGTCTTATGGCTTAGTCTATAATAAAAACCAATTTTCAGCAAGGTAAAGACGCGAATTCGTACAATAAGTGCAATTTCCTGAGTTGAAAGACGTTAAGATTACTTTGACGAAAGAATCAACTCACGCTACCAGCAATCATAGCGAGCCAGTTCTTCCAAGGGTTTGCGAGTTTTCTCGCGTCCGGGTTCATTCGGATAGCCCAGCGACAACATGGCAATCGGTTCGATGCCCTCGGGAAGCCCCATTGCATCGGTCACCTTGACGGGATCAAATGCACCAATCCAGCAGGTTCCCAAACCAAGATCAGTGGCAGCAAGGGTCATGTGATCGATAGCAATAGCCGCATCGACTTCGCAATAGTTTTTACCGTCATACCGATCACGCGTCCAACCTTTTGCTGGTTCGGTGCAGATAACAATGACAACCGGTGCTTGGCGAAAAAACGGCGCGGGATAAGCCACAGCCAACTCGTCAAGCTTGATTGGATCACGCACGACAATGAAATGGAAGGGTTGGAGGTTCTTGGCAGTCGGAGCAAGGTTTCCCGCCTGCAGGATTGTGTGCAACAGCTCTTCCGGTACGGGATCAGGCTTGTAGCTGCGGATGCTGCGGCGCTTTTCGGCTAATTCGATAAATCTCATGCAATGCTCCTTTCACAGGAAGCTGCCAAGCAGTAAACTTGGGACTGTCCCCAGTTCCATCGGGGGCTGTCCCGGAAGTTTACGATCCATGAAACTGTGGTGGTTCGCACCGTAAATACCTGGGACAGCCCCCGTGCGGGGACAGTCCCGTTTTTGCTGGATGATTACTGAAATTTCACACTCCCAAAACTTACCACAAATCAATCTGCTGACGAATCAACTTACTTCCGGTATTTTCACGCACCCACTGAAGCAAATCCTGCGCTCGCGGTGTCTCCATGTTTTTCAGCACCACGACAGCGTTCTTGCGCAATTGAGTCACACCAGCATAAGCAGTGGCATTGCCTTTAATGGTGCGACGGATTTCGGCTGCAGGAGCCTTGAGCAACCATTCAAGGTCAACCGGAATGCGCATATCGGCTTTGACTTGCGGCGGACAAACCATGGTGCAATCATCACAACCAAACAACCAATTCCCAATCGACTTGCCTTCCTCGCGAGAAAGCGTTCCCCGCTTTTCGATGGTTAAGTAACTGATGCACTTCCGTGCGTCAATCGGCTGACCTGATTGGATCGCCCCGGTTGGACAATTCTTCACACAAGCGTGACAGGTTGCACAATCAAACGGCATCAGAGCCTTTTGGATAACTTCCGGAAGTTCAGCATCAACAAAGAGGCAGCCGATAAAAGCACGGGTGTTCCCCGAATCAGGCACGCGCAAGAGATTATTGCCACCGACTACACCGAGTCCGACAACAGTCGCGAATAAGCGCTCATAGACGGCTGCGGTATCAACCGTTGCTTCAGCATGAATATCTTTTCCAAGCATTTCCGTCAATTCGGAGAGCATGGCCTGCCCAGTTATATGGTAATCAGCTTCTCTGGCATAGGCTGAAACATAACCGAGCAGAGCATCATCTGCAGGGGCAGGAAACGGGTGTGTTGCTGCAGGATTACCCCAATGGTTGGTGAAAGTGAGAATAATGACCGATTTGGCAAAGGGAAAAGTTTTCCATGGATTGGCTTTTTCGGGAAACATCCGTTCGAGATAGTCCATCTCGCCTTGCATTCCCCGCTTCAGCCAGTCGGCCACCTGTACATTGTTTTCAATGATGCGCTGCCGCAAAAGCGAGTTATCCATCCGGATGCACGCCGCCGAATGAGCCCCGACTTCCCGGGAAGCTTCCGTCAACCATTCACTGAAGTTATCCCGATTCATTTTGCTCCATTGCTAAAAATTATTGAAGGGACAGGTTCGAGTGGCGCTAACTTAGCTAGAGCAGGAGATCACATTTTCCTTCCATGTGATGGCAAAGCCATCAGAACATGAACCGCCGCATACTCACATTCATCAACAATCCCACCCCGATCATCGTTGTCACCATACTGGTACCACCATAAGAAAAAAGCGGCAAAGGAACACCAACAACTGGCAGCAAACCGATCACCATCCCCAGATTAACCACGATATGCCAGAATAGCATTGCTGTCACTCCTACCGCGAGAAACAACCCGAATCGGTCAGCAGCGCGTCTGGCAATGTAGAGACCCCAGACAATCAGGAATAGATAGAAAAACAACAAAACAAAGCTGCCAGCAAAACCCCACTCTTCCGCAAAAACCGAAAAAGCAAAATCAGTGTGACGTTCAGGTAAAAACGAAAGCTGTGATTGGGTTCCCTGGATAAAACCTTTGCCAAAGAAGCCACCACTGCCAACTGCAATTTTCGACTGGATGATATGATAACCACTCCCCAGCGGATCGGTCTCTGGATTCATAAAGGTACGAATTCTGGCGCGCTGATAATCGTGCAGCCCAAACCAGCTAGCGACCGCAATCAAAACACCAATAATTCCTAAATAAATCAAGGTTCCACGTTTAATACCGGCAAACAGCAACATCGTCGCAGCAATAAAAATAACCATGGCTGCCGTCCCCAGATCGGGTTCTTTCAGAATTAATACGACTGGCAACAATAACCAGAGTGCCGGCTTCCAAAGTTCGGATAAACCGTAGCCAAATGGGCTGGCAGTTTTTGCAAAGATTCGAGCCAGCAGCAGAATCATTGCAACCTTGATGACTTCGCCCGGTTGCACATTGAAAAGACCAAGATCAATCCAACGTGCCGCCCCCATGGTAGTTTTACCCAGAAGCAGGACATAGACCAGCATACCGACACTTAAGCCATAGAAGTGGACAGCAAAATATTCTAAATGTCGATAATCAAACAAACAGATTCCCAGTGCGATCAGAACGCCACCAGATAACCAGAGGAGTTGTTTCAGGTAGAGTGGCGTCGCAGCAGAATTCCAACTGGCCGTTGCACTGAACAGGTTGACGATTCCAACTCCAGCCAACAAAAGAACAACAAACAAAAGCACCCAATCAAAGTTAGATACCAGGCGTCGATCAAACATCTATCATCCCTTTTCTTCCAATAGTTTTTTTTCCTTCAAATCCATATAACGCTGGATGATCTGCTTAACAATCGGTCCTGCTGCACGTCCACCCGATTGCCCGTGCTCAACGACGACCACAACTGCAATTTCAGGTTTTTCTGCTGGGGCATAGGCGATAAACAGTGCATGGGGACGAAAGCGGTAAGGAATTTCACCTTTTTCATCCAGTTCCTCTTCTTTATCCGATTTGCGACGGACAACTTGTGAGGTTCCGGTCTTCCCTGCCACCAGAATATCGTCAATATGAGCTACGTGACCAGTTCCGTGTGGCTCATTCACCACCGCAACCAGACCATTTTGAACTGCCTTCCAAGCTTCGGGGGAGTAGTCGATCTGACGAACAACCTCAGGGTGTGTCTGCAGTAGCACATGACCCTCCCAATCTTCAACCTGACGAACAACTTGGGGTTTTAAAACCTTCCCATTATTTGCTACGGCAGCCATCATCACCGCTAACTGTATTGGCGTGGCAAGAACAAAACCCTGGCCAATTGAAGCAATAACGGTTTCACCGGCATACCACGGCTTGTTATAGCGTCGATGTTTCCATTCTTGAGATGGAATAATCCCAGAACGTTCCCCAGGGAGGGGATAGCCGACAGGAGATCCCAACCCAAACTCTTTGGCAGCAGCGGACAATTTATCAATCCCCAACTCCAAACCAACAGTGTAAAACCAGACATCGCAGCTTTCCCGCAGGGCTTTTTTGAGATTGGTTGAGCCATGACCGGTTTTTTTCCAACACCGGTAGCGTGAACCTCCGACTTCAAATGCACCATCACAATAAATGTGCCTGTTTGTTCCAACAATACCGTTGCGCAGTGCTGCCAGGGCAACAACCATCTTGAATGTTGATCCCGGTGGATATTGTCCGGAAATGACTTTATTCTGTAATGGATGACGATTATCCTTCGCCAGGATATTCCATTCGTCCCCGGCAATCCCCTTGGCAAACAAGGCTGGATTGAAGGTTGGACGACTCACCATAGCCAGGATTTCTCCAGTATTGACATCCATAGCAATTGCAGCACCCGATTGATCGGCAAACGCCTGATCAGCAGCGCGCTGCAGATCTCGGTCAAGGGTTAAATAAATTTTATTCCCTGGGCGAGCAGGTTCTACCCGCAATTGCCGGAATAATTTACCCTGGACATCGACTTCAACCAGACGTCGCCCCTTTTCCCCACGCAGGTAAGGATCAAATGTTCGTTCAAGGGCGGTTTTACCAATAAAATCTCCACCCCGATAATGACTAAATTTCCCACTCTGCAATTCGTCTTTGGTGATTTCACCAAGGTAACCGATCAGATGGGCGGCAGACCCTTGTTCAAGATAGTCTCTCACTGGTCGTACTTCGGTCAAAACCCCTGGCAGGTCAACACTGTGCTCCTGAACTCTCTCCATAATTTCCCGGCTGACATCTTCTGCCAGAGGAACCGGGCGATAGCTCGGGAATCTTTTTCCCTTCTGCCAACGCGACTCAAGCTCAGCAACATCAACTTCTAATAACGGAGCCAACTTTGCAAATAGCTGGGAAGAATTATCGACATCCTGTCGCATGACAGAAATTTGGAAAGAAGGTCGATTGTCAACCAGCAGCACCCCATTACGATCAAAGATCGGTCCACGCGGAGCATCCAACGTTAGAACCCGGGTCCGGTTACGAACAGAACGCTCCTGCAGATCTTCATAACTAATGACTTGCAGATACCAAAGGCGTAATAGCAACAGGAGAAATACCGCCGCTGCAGCTGCAGAATAGAACAAAAAACGGTTCTTAACCGCCGGTAATTCTTTCCATTTAATGTCAAGACCCATGATGTTTACTCTGGTACATCAGGCCAGCAAGGCCAGAACGATAACCGAATAGACGCTGGAAGCGAAGCAACAGGAATAATAAAATTGTAGCAAACAGTAGATTGATCAAGAGCTGCTGCGGAATGGCCGGAAGCAAGACCTGCAAGACTGGAGCAGTTGCAGCAAAGATAGTCAGATAAAAACCGATCAGCAAATTTTGCAACAGTGTGCCACCAGCAATTAGTAATAGTAACAATGGCGGGCTTTCAACATTCAGTTGTTCAGAAAGCAACCGTGTCACCAGGACAATGACCAGATAAACCGAGACATACAAACCCAGACTGGAGCCACAAAAACTATCTTGAATCGCTCCCAGTAACAGCCCGGCAATCAGGGCTCGGGTTAGATTTTCACTCAGCCCCAGGTACAGGATCAGAATCAGGATCAAGTTTGGTCGCCAATTTGGTGAAAAGAATAACGGTAAAACACTACTCTGGAGTAAAGCAAATAGTATTCCGGTAAAAAGAAACAGGAAAAAACCTTTCATCGATCCTCCCCGACGATGACCATAACCTCTTCAAGATGGGAGAAATCTATTGTTGGTGTTGCCTTGACCTGCTGGAACAGACCGAATTGACCTTTTTCGACCGACTCAACCAATCCAAGCGGTAACCCCTTGGGGAAAACTCCTCCCATTCCCGAAGTCACCAGTAAATCTCCTATCTGGATATCGGCATCACGCAAAGCATATTCAATGGATAAATTTTCACCCCGACCGCGGATAATTCCACGAGTTCGGGTTCGCTGAATCAGTGCAGCAATAGCCGAAGAAGCATCAGTTATCAACAGAACCCGTGAGCTATCCGGTGCAGTTTTTATAATTCTCCCCACCACTCCTTGCGCAGCGACAACCGGGAAGCCGTTATATAATCCTGCACGAGTCCCTTTATCAATGATAATTGTCCGCGCCCAGTTACTGGCATCTTCACCAATAACTTGTGCCGGCAAGGCCGGGCGATCCAGCTCATCGACAAAAGCCAGCAATTTGCGCAACCGTTCATTTTGCAGAGAAATTTCCTGAACTTGTTGCAATTGGGAGTGCAGCTCAAGGTTCTCTTGTTCAAGTTCAAGATTGCGTTGCTGGGCATCGACCAACCAGAGATAATTCTTCCAGGTCCCGGTAGCAGTATCAACCATGTTATCAATGCTGATCTGAAAAGGTGCAGCAAAGGTGAGAACAGCACGTTCAAAAAAGGTGGTGGCGGTTTTCTGGCGAAGATTATAGGAATAGAGAAGAACTGTTGCCAGCACCAGGACAATAGCCAGCAATAAGAATTGATAACGTCTTAACAGCTCACGCACTGACTGCTCCAAGCAGACTCACGAATATCATAACAACCAACCAGGACAACAACATTTAAAAGGGAGAATCGACTGATCCTCCCTGGAGAATAACATAATACTACCAGACTAGATTCTGATATCAGGAGTCAATAGCTATTTGCTTCAGCAGATCCAACTGATCCAGAATTTGGCCGGAACCAAGAACAACGCAGGACAAAGGATCTTCGGCAACAACCACTGGTAATCCGGTTTCTTGGCGTAGAAGAATGTCCATGTTTTTCATCATGGCGCCACCGCCTGCCAGAACAATTCCCTTATCAACAATGTCAGCAGCCAACTCCGGTGGAGTCCGCTCCAGAGAGATCCTGACTGCCTCAATAATAGTATTTATCGTCTCTGTCATCGCCTCACGGATTTCATCCGAATTAATTTCCATGGTCTTGGGAACACCGCTGACCAAGTCACGTCCCTTAATGTCCATGAAAACTGTGTCATCGCCAGTAGAATACGCACTACCAATACCGATTTTTACCGTTTCAGCAGTCCGCTCACCGATCAACAGATTATATTTACGTTTCATGTACTGGATAATAGCCTCATCAAGTTTGTCTCCACCAACGCGCACACTCTGTGCGTAGACAACACCAGCCAATGAAATAACTGCGACCTCTGTCGTTCCACCACCGATATCAACAATCATATTGCCCGAAGCTTCGGTCACTGGAAGACCAGCACCAATTGCAGCAGCCATTGGCTCTTCAATCAGATAAACTTCACGGGCTCCGGCTGATTCAGCGGATTCCCGAACTGCCCGTTTTTCTACCTGAGTAATGCCGGAAGGGACACAGATGACAATGCGTGGGCGCACCAGATTTTTGCGATTATGCACCTTGCGGATAAAATAGCGGAGCATCTCCTCGGTATGGTCAAAGTCCGCGATCACACCATCCTTCATCGGACGGATAGCAACGATACTTCCCGGCGTACGACCCAGCATCTCCTTGGCATCGGTACCGACTGCAAGTACCTTACGCTGGCCAGCTGCACCCGTTTTAACCGCAACGACTGAAGGCTCACTGACAACAATCCCCTTCCCTTTCATAAAAACAAGGGTATTGGCTGTTCCCAGATCAATTGCCAGATCATTTGAAAACATGCCCAATATAGCATTAAAAATGTTAAACATACACCATCCTATCAACGCTGCAAGCAGCCTAAAAATATCAAGTTGAAGTTATACCAAAAAGCTTGGCTACTCTAGCAAAGCAACCATTTTTAAGCAAGCGTTAAGCTCGTAAAAAATGATTGCTTTTCAGTAAATTGCTGGTCTAACATGCGACCTTGTTTTTTGTCTCCAATTAACCAAAAACATAATGAGGAGTTTCACTGTAATGCTTCAATTTGTCAGGTCAAAACAAAAATCGGTCTTAATCAAAATTGCCTTCGGCATAATCATTCTGAGTTTTGTCATCGGTTACACTATGCTTACGGCACCGTCTGATCAAAGACCCCATCGGGGCGGAGACATTGCTGCCCGGGTTAACGGTGCAGAAATCAGCCATGAAGCATTCCAAAGCAATTACAGCAATCTTTACAACCTGTATCAGAATATATACCAGGGTAATTTTGACGCCAAACTGGAAAAGCAGCTCAATCTACCCAAGCAAGCACTACAGCAGCTGATCGAAGAATCTCTCCTGATTCAGCAGGCTGAGCAACTCAATCTAGACGTTACCCAGAAAGAATTGGTTGACAGTATTGCAAAATATGACGCGTTCCAAGTCGATAGTAAGTTCAACCGAGATCGCTATGTTGAAGTCCTGAACTACCAACGGATGAACCCGGAACAATTTGAAGCGACCCAGCGGAGACAACTGTTAACCCAGAAGGTGCGGAGCAAACTGCAACAAGGTGCCAGCATCAGCGATGAAGAACTTCAAGCTGCTTACCATACTGAGAACGACAAGGTTGATCTCAATTACGTCTGGCTGACTCCGGCACTGGTTGAGCCTAAAGTCAAAGTCACTGACACTGGGTTACAATCATTTTTTGAACAGAATATAGAGACATTCAGGGTTCCCGAAAAAGTATCACTGCGCTATCTGCAGTTTGATCCCGCCCGCTACGAAAACAAGGTCGGCACGACCAGTGAAGAAGAGCTACAGCGCTACTACCGCCGAAACCTTGACCAGTTTGAAATTAAGGAACAAATCAAAGCAGCGCATATTTTACTGAGCGTCTCAAAAGATGCTGACACTGAAACAATTCAGAAAAGAGAAGATTTTGCCAACGAACTTCTAAAGCAACTAAGGGATGGAGCTGATTTTACTGCGCTTGCTAAGATTAACTCCGATGACAAAAGCAACGCTGCACAAGGTGGAGAACTTGGCACCTTTAGTCGTGGCACCATGGTTCGCGAATTTGAGGATGCCGTTTTTGCCTTACGCCCAGGTCAATTGAGCGACGTCATTCGAACCCCTTTTGGGTTCCACATTATTAAAGTTGAAGAATATAGAGAACCAGGCGTAAAACCTCTAGTGGATGTCATAGGTGAGGTCAAAGCTGGCCTGAGATTGGAAAAATCACGGCAACTGGCCTATGAAAAAGCCATGGATGCTTATAATATTAATCGAAAAACGGGAAATCTGGATGCCGCAGCAGCAAGCAATGACCTCGGGATCAAAGAAACGGGTTTATTTGCTGCCGATACTGCAATTGATGGCATTGGCAAAGTCGCTGAAATCAGTCAAGCAGCCCTCACTTTAAAGGAAGGCGAACTTGCTCGACCGGTTCAGACAACACAGGGAGTATTTTTATTCACCTTAAAAGAAAGACAAGCAAGCCATCTTCCTGAACTGGCAGATGTCAAACCGGTAGTCGAACAGACTTATCGAACTGAGCAAGCTCAAACTCTGGCCAAAGAGTTAGCTGACAAACTGCTAGCTCAGGCCACCGACAAAAAAAGCCTGAGAACAGCGGCTAAAAATTTGAATTTATCAGTTGAGGAATCAGGAGAATTCAGTCGTAGTTTTGGCTTCTTTATCCCCCGGATAGGAACTTCACAAGAGCTCGCCGAAGAAGCCTTTTCTTTAACTGAAACCGCTCCCATTGCCAAAAAGGTTTATACTATAGGCAATAAGTATCTGGTTGCCAGCTTGAACAAATCGACCGTTGCAGACTTTGAAACCTTAGAAAAAACTGATCTCGAGCAGCTGAAGAATAAGTTACTTGAAGAAAAAAAAGGCCAGATCGTTGCTAAAAAGTTAAAACAATTGTTGCAACAGGCCGAGGTTGAAATTATGGTTCCTGAGCTAATGAGTTCTTTTGAAAATGGGGGCAGCAAATCATGACACCGATTATCACCCAAACCAACTGTCCTGATCTAAATCTAGTCACTCGCGGCAAAGTAAGGGATATTTACGACCTTGGAGAACATCTGCTGATTGTCACCAGCGATCGAATTTCTGCCTTTGATGTCATTATGGATGAGGGCATCCCGCAAAAGGGATATGTTCTGACCCAGATTTCTAAATTCTGGTTTGAACAGATGACCGATCTCATTCCTAATCATCTCATTTCAACAAATATTAAGGACTTTCCTGCGATTACTCATCAGTACCGTGACCAGTTGGAAGGGCGCAGTATGTTGACAAAAAAAGCGCAGCCGTTACCGGTTGAGTGCATTGTCCGTGGATATCTGTCGGGGAGTGGCTGGAAAGAGTATCAGCAGCAAGGCTCCGTCTCCAGCATCCCATTACCGGCGGGTCTGATCCAGAGCGACAAGCTCCCCAAAACCCTGTTCACCCCCTCGACTAAAGCAGCGCTTGGTCTGCATGACGAAAATATCTCCTTTGCTGAAACCGTTGAACTCTGTGGTGTGGGCGTGGCCGAACAGATTCGTGATGTCAGCATCAAAATATATGAACGCGCCCGTGGACTAGCTGATAAAAAAGGAATCATTATTGCTGACACAAAGTTTGAATTCGGTATTCTAGATAATCAACTCATCTGGATTGACGAAGCTTTAACCCCAGACTCGTCCCGCTTTTGGCCTAAGGATCAATACCAACCAGGTGGTGCTCAACCCAGTTTTGACAAACAATTTCTACGTGATTATCTGGAAACCCTCGATTGGGGTAAGCAGGCTCCAGCTCCGAAGCTACCAGAAGAAATTGTTCGCAAAACCGGAGAAAAGTATCTGGAGGCTCTCAAGCGTCTTACAGCTTGATAGCTTAGCTATCTCATAACTTTCAACCAGCTAATATTCAAAAGCCGTTGTGCCCTCTGCACAGTGGCTTTTCTATTAGATCTAAAAAAATCCACGACAAAAATACAACAATGTTTGCCATATGTACTATTTTGTCATATATTTGTTTTTTTGCCCTTCATGAGAAGAAGTTTTCGCCAGATTATTTCTGTATAAAAGGGAGGAAAAGCTTCTTCCTTGATTCACAGTACAGGATTTTAATTATATGAAACCGAGCCTTAAATACTGGATTTTTCTCAGTGCAATCTATTTTGCACTGATCAGTATTATTGTCGCCAGTCTGATCGGTGCCTGGGCCAGTCTCAACGGAACCCAACAAACCGCATTCAGTGAGATGCTCAGTAAATTGACTCCCTTTCCCCTGCTGGGAACAATTACCATTTTCTTTATCATTGGAGCACTGATTAATCTGCTGTTTAATGACTATATTATTCCGATTCTTAAACTTGCCGAAAGCGCCAGAATTATATCATCCGTCAACCCGGAGCATCGAGCTCAAATCAAGAATGCCTCAAAAGAAATTCAATACCTGGCAGAGATCATCAATCAAACAGCTGATGCCTTTTCCGTTTTACAAAAAGATGTTGCCGGAAAAATTGCCATAGCTCAGGCAACATTAAATGAAGAACGTACGCGTCTGGCAGCATTGATGTCAGAACTTCCGCACGGGGTTATTGTGTGCAACACCGATGGGCAGGTTTTACTCTATAACCAACAAGCTCAAAAATTATTAAAAGAAGGCTCAGGAGCGGCAACAGGAGGAATTCCAGCTCAAGGGATCCTTGGTCTGGGTCGTTCTATTTTCAGTATCCTGGATCGTGACCCAATTGTCCATGGACTCGAAATGTTACATAAGTGTCATATGTCAGGTCGGACAAAAATGGTCAACAACTCCATGATCACCCTGCATACGGGTCTCTGTCTCCGCGTCAATATGGCACCTTTTTTTACTGAGCAGGACAACAACAAAACTATTTCCGGGCTGGTTCTCACCCTGGAGGACATGACCCATCAAATTGAATCGGATAGTCGCCGCGATATGCTCATTCAATCCCTGATCGATGAGCAACAAAAGGATCTGGAAGATATCCGGGATTCAATTACAAATATTCTGGATCGTCCCCAACTTGACCCTGAAGAACTGTATAATTACAGAAAAAAAATAGACCAGGCATCTCAATCACTGCACGCTAAAGTCAGTGAAGCACAAGTCAATTATGCACTTCACCTCCATGCACTGAATCAAAATGAGAATGTTTTAGCCGACAATCTGCTTGAAATTATCAGCAACAATATTTTCGAACGCTTTTCAATTAAGGTGACCCCTCTAGCCCCTAAAGGGGTCTGGTTGCAACTGGACAGTTATTCTATGGTTCAGGCCATTTCCCATCTTGCCGGCTTACTGAATACTCACGCTAAAATTTCCGAGATGCTAATGACTTTGACAGCTGACGATGAATCTGGAGCAGAATTGGTCATTGCCTGGCCAGAAACAAAAACAACTCAAGATTTGCTTAATACCTGGCAGCTGACCCCCTTAATTACAGATGCAAATGGGAAGCTCCTTAATTTCAAAGATACTATCGATAATCTGGCCGGAGAAATTTCTCCAATAGCGGGAACAAGTGGTGAGTACACGGGGGTCATCATTAAATTCCCCCCCATCGACCAAAACAGTCGCCTGGCAATACAAAATGAAGTAGAACACCGACCAGTTTCCTATGAATTTGATCTCTTTAATCGTGAGGAATGGCAGGAACTCAGCCAAATACCTCTACGCAAGCTGACCTATGTCGTATTTGATACTGAGACAACCGGCTTAAACCCATCAAAAGGGGATGAGATTATTCAACTGGGAGCTATCCGAATCATCAACGGACAGCTGCTCTATCATGAGGTGATTGATCAGCTGGTTGATCCAAAACGTTTTGTTCCAGCAACATCAGTGGCAATTCATGGTATTCAGCCGGCGCTCCTGCAGGGACAACCGACAATTGACCAGGTTTTGCCCTATTTTCATACATTTGTTGAGAATTCAGTTCTGGTCGCCCACAATGCCGCCTTTGACATGCGCTTTCTACAACTTCAGGAAGAAAAAACCGGAATTATATTCAACAATCCGGTTCTCGATACGCTGCTGCTCTCATCAATCATCCATCCTAATCAAGATTCCCATTCCCTGGATGAACTGGCAGCACGGCTGAATGTCACAATAGTCGGTCGCCACACTGCTCTCGGCGATGCTATTGTGACTGGTGAGATTCTCGTGAAGTTAATCCCGCTACTTGAGGCTCATGAAATATACACCCTGGCAGATGCCCTGGCAGCGACAGCTCAATCACCCTTTGCCAAAGTGGCCTATTAAGTGATGGC
>JASFYS010000188.1:0-14052 GCA_045047095.1 Desulfuromusa sp.
GCGTTGAAATTCTTTGAGTAAAAAAAGCTTGAATTCTACTGAAATCCAGGTAGCAAACTCAAAAGCAATGTCTTTATGGGCATAAGTTCCCCCATAACGACCTGCTTTAGAAATAATCCCAATGGCATTGGTTTGTTTAATCCACTGCTTTGGGGTCAGGGTAAAACTGTTTAATCCAGCTTCTTTTTTAAACCCGTCAAATTCGACGGGTTTAAAGTCCGGGTTATTCAGTTGCTCCCAAATACCGATAAACTCAATGGTATTGCGGTTACGAATCCAGTTTCGTATTAAATCGTCAGTACGATCAGTGTTTTTATAACGTGCAATATCGGTTAACGAGATGTAGTCCTGCTCATTGGTCTGAACAAGCGTTATTTCGCGATTATTGACGGATAATTTCTGATTTTTCTTAGCCATCCATCTTCACCTTCGCCAAATTTTCCATAATCCGACTGTTCAAAACCGCTTCTTCTTTTAACTGTTCCTCAAATTCAGCTTTTAATTGCGTAAAACGCTCTTTAAAATCAAAATCATCCTCTTCTTCAGCCAGGCCCACATAACGCCCTGGTGTCAGCACATGATCCAGTTCTTTAACCCGTTCAACAGGAGCGGCATTACAAAAGCCTTTAATGTCTTCATAATCGCCTTCTGGATTTCGCCAGTTATGGTAAGTGCCCGCGATGGTTTGAATATCATTCTCTGATAATTCACGGGTACGGCGATTGATTAAATACCCCATATTTCTGGCATCAATGAACAGAATATCATTTGTCCGATTTCGGTATTTTCCGTTACTGCGATTACGACTCATAAACCATAAAGAGGCAGGTATTTGCGTATTTAAAAACAGCTTGGCGGGCAGATTGACAATACAATCCACCAAACCCGCCTCAACCAAAGCTTTTCTTATTTCACCTTCACCCGATGTTTTAGAAGTCAGCGACCCTTTTGCCAGCACAAAGCCCGCTTGCCCACTGGGGGCCAAGTGATATATAAAGTGCTGTATCCACGCATAGTTGGCGTTGCCAACAGGCGGTGTGCCATATTGCCAGCGACCATCTCGTCGTAATAAATCACCACTCCAATCACTGACATTAAAGGGCGGATTGGCGATGATGTAATCGGCTTTCAAGTCTTTATGGGCATCATTGAGAAAAGAACCCTCGTTATTCCATTTTACCTGCGAGCTATCAATGCCACGAATGGCAAGGTTCATTTTTGCCAGTCGCCAAGTGGTTTGATTGCTCTCTTGCCCATAGATTGAAATATCGTTAATTTTACCTTGATGCTCCAGCACAAACTTTTCAGATTGCACAAACATGCCGCCCGAACCACAGCAAGGATCAAGTACTCGCCCTTTGTAAGGTTCCAGCATTTCGATCAGTAGCTCAACGACACTTCTTGGGGTATAGAACTGCCCACCTTTTTTACCTTCGGCCAAGGCAAATTCACCGAGAAAATATTCAAACACATGCCCCAGCACATCGGCACTGCGAGACTTAGCATCACCCAAAGCAATATTGCTGATAAGGTCAATCAATTCACCCAAGCTGGTAGGGTCAAGATTCTGTCGGGCATAGACCTTGGGTAAAACACCTTTTAACGAAACGTTTTCCTTTTCGATAGCATCCATTGCTCCATCAACCGTTTTGCCAATGGTGGGCTGCTTGGCGCTGCCTTGTAAAAAAGCCCATCGCGCATCTTGAGGCACAAAAAAGACATTCTCAGCTTTGTATTCGTCCTTATCCTCAGGGTCTGCCCCGGCAAACTCACCTTCGCCCGCTTTTAAGGTGGCATATAACTCTTCAAACGCATCGGAAATATATTTAAGAAAGATCAGCCCTAAGACAACATGCTTGTATTCTGCGGCATCAATATTTTTTCTCAGTTTATCAGCCGACTTCCATAGCTGTTTTTCCAAGGATTCTTCTTTGGTTTCTCTCTTTTTTGCCATTTAATCTCCGTTTAACCATTTTGCTATTGGCAAGCACTTTGTTTTGAGGGGCGAACACACAGGTTCGCCCCTACGATTTATCTAGTATTCCGGGGACATATACTTGTTACGTGTCCCCGGAATACGGGTTACTGACTGCTTATCCCTGTTCTTTGTAATAATCAACCATCGCGACAACCAACGCATCCAGAGTCCATTGTTCCGGCTCCAGATCAACCCCAAAACCGTACTTACGAATAGTTTCTGACGTCTGCGGACCAATGGAAAATAACCTGGTTTTCCCCAACAATCCATGCAGACACCCACCTACCATTTCAAACAAATTATCAAAGGTCGATGACGAACTGAAGCAGATGGCATCAAGGCTCCCCATCGCGAGAAGATCACGGATCCGGTCCCCGCTCCCTTCTGGCAACACTGTCCGGTATGCAACCGGTGCAATCACCTCGGCTCCAGCAGCCTGCAAGCTATCGATAATCAACGACCGAGCAATCTCGGCTCGCGGATAGAGAATTCTTTTCCCCTTGACCCCATCTTTCAACAACTCTGCAATGATTCCTTCAGCACGGTGATCGGCAGGAATCAAATTGGGTCGGATACAATTCTGCTCCAGCGCTTGTGCCGTTTTTGGACCGACAGCAACGACAAAAATATCGGTCAGGGTACCAACATACTGATTGGTTTCCAGCATCCGCTCAAAAAGCGCCGCAACACCATTGACCGAGGTGAGAATCAAAATATCAAACTCATCCAGATCTCGCAGCACAAAATCCAGCGGGGCATAACTTTCAGGGGGAACAATTTCAATCGTCGGAATACAGATTGCTTCGCCACCCTGTTGTTCGAGCAGTGCTACAAAATCGGCGGCTTGAGCCCGCGGGCGAGTCACCAGAAATCGTTTACCTGCCAGGGGCAATTGTGCAGACACAATCAACCCTCATCAGTATTAAAAGTATCGCAGCCATAGACCTCATTGAGAATCTCCCCGGCCCCCTGTTCGAGCAGCGTCTTGGCCAAAGCCACTCCGGTCTCAACCGCCTGGTCAACATGACAGGTCAAAGTCTCTTTCAACATCCTCACTCCCAAAACATCGGAAACCAACCCGGTCAGTTCCAACTGATCACCACTCACCGTTCCAAATGCAGCAATCGGCACCTGACAGCCCCCTTCCAGAGTTGCCAGAACTGCCCGCTCGGCAGTGACCGCATAGGAGGTTGGCGGATGGTTAAAAAAATCGATCAGATCATTGGTCACAGCATCATCCAGCCGGCTTTCCAGGCCCAATGCTCCCTGACCTATGGCCGGCAAACAGACCTTTGGGTCGAAATATTCACCAATTTGATCAGTAAATCCAAGACGGTGGATTCCGGCTGCTGCCAGAATCACCGCATCCAGATGATCATCTTTCAGCTTCTTGATCCGGGTTTGAACATTGCCACGGATATCCACCATCTCCAGGTCGGGGCGTAGATTAAGTAATTGTGCTTTACGCCGCAAGGAAGATGTTCCGATTCTGCCGCTCTGACGAATTTCAGAAAAACTCTTGTATCCCGGTTTCAAAATTGCAATATCACGGGGGTCCTCCCGCTCGGTGATACAACGCAACCCAGTTCCATCAGGGAAGAGGGTTGGCACATCCTTCATTGAGTGCACTGCAATATCAACTTCATTTCGTAGCATCGCTTCCTGAATTTCTTTAACAAACAATCCTTTTCCACCGACCATCGCCAGTGGAACATCGAGAATTTTGTCCCCCTGGGTTTTAATTTTAGTCAGTGTGACCTCCAGATCGGGATAACGTTTTTCCAGTTCATCTTTAACCCAGTGAGCCTGCCAAAGAGCTAAAGTGCTGGCGCGGGTTCCGATTCTCAAGGTACGGGTGGTCATAAAATCTCCTTAAATATTAATAGTCTTATTTTTTAGGATCAGTTTTCTGCTCAACTGAATCTGGCAGGTCAAAGAGGGTTCGAAGCGCATCAAGATAAAGGCCGCTATCGTTCCCGCTGCTTGTCTGTTTCAAAACATGCGTCGGATGATGCAGAATCTTATTGATAATAGCACTGGTCATAGATTCAATCGCCTTGCGTTCTTTATCACCAAGAGCATGTAAGCTGGACAGGGTTTTTTCCATTTCGATCCGACGCACCTGTTCCATTTGTTGACGTAGAGCAACAATTGTCGGTTTCACCTCAAGAGTTGCTAACCAATGCAGAAATTGCGTTACCTCTGCGTTAATGATGAGTTCAGCTTTGGCAGCTTCCTTCTGCCGTCCCTTCAAATTCGCCTGAACCACACCCTGCAAGTCATCAACATCATACAGATAGATACCATCCAGCTTATTCGCTGCAGGGTCAATATCACGCGGCACGGCTATATCAATCAGGAACATCGGTTTGTAACGCCGCTCCTTACACACCTCTTTAAGTTTTTTTGCACTGAGAACATAGTCCGGGGCACCGGTTGAAGAAAGAACAATATCAACCCGGTGCAATTGTTCCCGAAAATTTTCAAAGCTGACGGCAACCCCATCAAACTCTTCAGCCAATTTCTCTGCCCGACTAAAAGTACGGTTTGTCACCAGAACCTTAGAAACACCATTATTGACGAAATGCTTTGCTGCCAGTTCACACATTTCACCGGCACCGATCAACATAACGGTTTTGTTCTCCAGAGAATCAAAAATTTTACGGGCGAGTTCAACGGCAGCAAAAGAAACAGAAACCGCATTACTGGCAATTGCAGTCTCACTCCGCACCCGTTTGGCCACAGAGAAAGCCTTGTGCAGGAACCGGTTCAAAATTAACCCGACAGTTTTATATTCACAGGCGTAGCCATAAGCGGTCTTTATTTGACCGAGAATCTGCGGTTCGCCAATCATCATCGAATCAAGGCTGGAAGCAACCCGCAGGACATGCTGGATGGCTTCTGTCCCGGTAAAGGCATAAAGGTGATTTTCTAGCACCTCCAGTTTCAGGTCATGAAAATTGGCCAGAAATTGCTTCACCTCAACGATTGCAGCATCCGACTGACGACTAATAACATAGAGTTCAACCCGATTGCAGGTCGAAACAATCACTGCTTCTGAAACAGAAGGAAGAGCCAAAACCCGCTGGAGCGGTTGTTCCATTGCAGTTGGGGAAAAGGCGACTTTTTCTCGTATTTCTACTGGAGCTGTTTTATGGCTCAGCCCCACGATAACGATATTCATATATATTTGCTCTTCAGGCTCGCATCAAAGAACGGCAAAAGCCTCAAAGGTATGATACCCGCTTAGCAACAGGTTCACCCCGAGGAAGGTAAACAACAAAAACATAAATGCAATGATGGAAAAGATTGCGGCTTTGCGCCCACGCCAACCAATTGTCAAACGCCCATGCATGAGTGCCGCGTACAGGAACCAGGTGATCAACGCCCAGGTCTCTTTAGGATCCCAGCTCCAGTAGGTTCCCCAAGCCGTATTGGCCCAAAAGGCGCCACTGATAATCCCCAAAGTCATCAACGGAAAACCGACACTCAGACAGGTATAATTAACTTTGTCGAGAACATCCAAAGATGGCAATAGCTGGTAAATCCCGGTGAATCGTTTGCTTTTCAGCATCCGGTTTTGAACCAGATACATAACTCCTGCTCCAAAGGAAAGAGCAAAGGCTGCATTTCCCAAAAAAGCAAAGACAATATGAACGGGGAAAAGCCAACTTTGCAAAACCGGATTTAGCTGCACGACAACGTTTGGACTTAACGCACTGGCGACCATTAACAGAAACGCCAGTGGGGCGGCAAAAGCCCCCATCACTGACAAATGGAAACGGAGATCCAGCAACAGAAAAAGTAAAACCAGGCACCAGGCGAAAAAAGCCAGGGACTCTTGCAAACTGGTAACTGGAGGACCTCCCACAGTCGAATGCCGTACACCAAAACAGGTTGCATGCAATATAACACCGGCCAGTAACACCCAACGACCGATGCGACCGGCTTGCTGCCGTTTACCCACCATAGAAACAAGATAAAGAATACTTGCAAGTAGATATATCAGGGTTGTGACGCTGAATAACAGGTTCATCGTTCCCATGGCATCCCTTCTGGCAGTTCTGCCTGAACTGATCACGCAGAGGTTGCTAAGCTTTACTAAACCGATAGATTGTATTTTTCACGATCATTTCAGTCAACTATTTTCATTTTTTACTTTTCAGGGAGCCACTCATCACCGCCCGAAAAGTTCAGCCTCAACCAGTTCGCATAACAGATGACCAACAAACTGGGCTAATTCCAGCTGTCGCGGAACAGAATTCGTCGCTAAATTAAGGCAGACATCAATCTCTTTACTTTGCAGTGGATCTTTTAAACAATCGTAAGAAATCAAGGCAACCGCTTGTTCGTTCTCGACCACTTCATCACGCAAGTTTTTTAATGCCGTAGCAGTCGAACCATCATTGAACAGCAGCAGCAAGTGCTGCTCTGAATTTAAGGCACGATAATGGCTCACCAGATGTTGTTCAAACTGACCCGCTGCCAGCATCCGATTGTTCAAGACAGAATCACTGCCAAGGCATATTGCAGGAAGCACCGGGCGATCAAAACTGAGTCGGAAAGAAAATTGACTGGCCAATTGTTGCGCCACCAGTTGCAGTGCCCCATTTCCAGCAATCAAAAGATGTCCACCTTCAGCAAATAGGGCTCCCAGCCGTTTCGCCAGACGGATTAATTCATTATTCTGTTCACAACAAAAATGTTCAAGCAATTCAACTGTCTGCCGACAGGTCATGGATATTCGTTGGTTCATCTCAATCTCCATCATACTGATTGGATGGTAAAGTTTTTTCCCATCAACTTGAGCATGATATGAAGCCACTCCACCACTGTCAAGCACCAGCGGATAAAACGATTACGACTTGATTTTCCAGAAATTTTCTATATATTGATCAATTGAATATTATCTGAACATATCTTATTACAGATTACAGTCAAAATAGTTAAAAGGAGAAACTGATGGCTAGCGAAAAAGTTTTTGCATTCACAGACGCACAATTTGAAGCTGACGTTCTAAAATCTGATACCCCGGTTCTGGTCGATTTCTGGGCAACCTGGTGTGCTCCCTGTTTAGCAATTGCACCGGTACTGGATCAACTTGCAGATGAATATGATGGGAAAATAAAGATCGGCAAAGTTAATGTCGATGAAAACCCAGCCACCCCTGGTCAATACGGTGTCCGTGGTATTCCAACCATGATTTTGTTTAAGGATGGTGAAATTGTCGATCAACTCGTCGGTGCTGTACCTAAAAAACAGGTCGAGGGATTATTACAAAAAGCTTTGTAATCTAAGAAAAAACCGCAGGTTCCTAACGGGGCCTGCGGAGTTTGTTAATCTGCAATTTTATCCAACCAGGAAACAATCTTTTCTTCATCTTTCCAATAAATATTTTTCCCAGTCATTTCTGCTAATAACTGCTGCTTCCCGTCACGAGCGTTCTGTATTCTGCCATCAGCTTTTTGTACAATCCCCCGGGAACTGTAGCTCCAACGGCGAGTCGCATTATTTTTTTCCTGCACTGCCTGTTGATATTGCTCTGCCAGCTGTTCGGCACGCAGCAACATTTTTTCAACCTGCTCCTGTTTTTGCTGCTGCTCACGTTCGGTTGCACGGACTGCTTGCTGAAATTCAACCCCTGACCCTTGAGGGGTAGCCTGAGCAGGCACATAATTGAGATTATCAGGATCTTTCGGTTCAACCTTCTGCATCTGCCCACGACATTCTGCAGGAAGTGCCTGTAAATTATCAGTGCTATAAAGTTGTCCCTGTTTGTCACGACACGAGTAAGTGGTAGCTTGCGCTGTTACACCTGCCAACAGCAGAATCAGCAGTAAAGATAAAATCCTTGGCATCCGCTCCTCCTTAAAAGTTTCGACAACTATCAAGCAAAATGGTCACTGGCCCATCATTCACCAGATCAACCGCCATGTCTGCGCGAAATTGTCCCGTTTGCACTTTGACTCCCCGCTGTTTCAACTGCTCAACAAAATAATCACAGAGGGGTTCGGCTAATTCCGGCAATGCTGCTGCAGAAAATCCAGGACGACGCCCTTTGCGACAATCTGCCAGCAAGGTAAACTGCGAAACAACCAAAACCTCGCCAGCACAATCAAGAACTGAAAGATTCATTTTCTCTGCAGCATCCGCAAATATTCTCAGGCCAGCCGTCTTTTCTGCCAGATATTCTGCTGCCTTTTTATCATCACCCGTTTCAACCCCTAACAGAACCAATAAACCGGAACCTATAGCAGCAATCGGGAGACCATCGACAACGACTCCAGCATGGCTGACCCGTTGGATAACTGCCCGCATCTTAGTTGACCCCCAACCACTCATCGAGGAGTGTTCCAATGTCTGCCGGTCGTACCAGCTGTGCATCAATGTAATTGTATTCTTGTATGTCAGCTGGAGCACCTCCGACCAGAACTGTTTTCATCCCAAACTGTTTCGCCATTTGCAAATTCGGGAGGTGATCTTCCACCATAATACATTGATCACCAGATAGTACCAGTTTATCCAGAACCTGCCGATAAGGGTCAGGATTAGGTTTCGGTTGATAATCGGCAATCCTGATATCAAAAATATCGGTAAACAAACCATTCAATCCAAGAGCTGCAACCACACGATCGGCATGACCGCGAGATCCGTTGGTGAAAACATAGCCCGGCAGACGCAGATTATGTAATGTATGCTGCAATTCATGATCGAAAGAGAGGCGGCTACCAACGTCAACAGCATGCACATAATCAAGATAATCTTCGGGGTCGACCCCATGGTGGCGGATCAATCCCTGTAACGTTGCA
Organism: Desulfuromusa sp.; assembly: GCA_045047095.1. Taxonomy (GTDB): domain Bacteria; phylum Desulfobacterota; class Desulfuromonadia; order Desulfuromonadales; family Geopsychrobacteraceae; genus Desulfuromusa. The sequence continues at coordinate 8,788 of JASFYS010000188.1, forward strand.
CCATAATCTTTCCAGTAACGACGCCGCAAACCATCCACAGTTGCCGGATCAATAGCAACAACATCCTCCATGTAACGATTGATGCGGACATCAATTAATGAAAACAGATCACATTCTGCCGGATAGAGAGTATTATCCAGATCAAATAGCACAGCCTTCATAGGGATCTCTTTCTATTTTCTGACTGGCGCTAATCTTTAGCTCGCCATTGAATCTTCTCCCCTCTCCATGAGGGGGGGAATCGACTAAAGATTGGTCCTAAGCGAGTTCTATCCAGGATTGAAATCTCCACTGAAAACTTCTACGGCTGGACCAAGCATCATCACCGCTCCTGCTTCAAGCCATTCCAACTCCAAATCACCGCCACGCAGATGATTAATAATTTTCCGTTCAGTGCGACCGGTCAAGACCCCGGCAACTGCCACTGCAGAGGCGCCACTCCCACAAGCAAGAGTTTCTCCGGAACCTCTCTCCCAGGTGCGTTGAATCACTTCAGTCGGGCTGATTACCTGAACAAACTCAACATTAATTCTTTCAGGAAACCAAGAATGATTTTCAATCTTTTTGCCAATTGCAGTCACAGGGAACGATTCGACCTCAGCAACAAAAATAACGGCATGCGGATTCCCCATGGAGACACAGGTGATCTCAAACCGCTGATTATCCACCTTTAGGGGAACAGAAACTGCTTGGTCTGTCGCAGAACCCACCATGGGGATATCCCCACGCTTTAACTTAGGGACTCCCATATTAACACGAACCTGTTCTACTAACCCGGAAGAGCCAACGAACAGAGTGAGAGACAGAACACCACCGCCGGTCTCCACCGTCATCTCCAGATTCTTCACCAGACCATGATCGTAAGCATATTTGGCAACACAGCGAATTCCATTGCCACACATCTCCCCTTCACTCCCATCCAGATTAAACATCCGCATGCGGACATCGGCAACCGTTGAAGGAAGAATCAGGATCAGCCCGTCCGAACCAATTCCAAATTGCCGGTTGCTGACTTGGATTGCTAGTGCGACAGGATCATCAACCTGTTCTTTAAAACCGTTGATATAGACATAGTCATTTCCGGCGCCATGCATTTTAGTAAACTTCATCATTTCTCCCGAGCAACGGTTGTTATAAAGTGTCCACAGACATTATAATTCAGTAGAAGTGATAGACTCAACTTTTTAGTTTCCACCTGCAGCTTTCTAACCAAGCCATTGGGGAGATGCCAATGCTGAAGATCATCCAAATACTTGCCAGCGAGATGGACAATTTTGCTTATCTGGTCTATTGCCCGGTGACCCGACAAGGGGCAGCGATTGACCCCTCAATGCGACCTGAACTCCTGCTGGAGAAAATAGCCGAACTCGGGGTGAAATTAAAATATCTACTGAATACCCATGGGCATCCGGATCACGTTGCCGGCAATCCAGTAATTCTCGAACAAACTGGAGCCAAGCTGGCAGCACATCCAGCTGATGTGCCCAATCCCGACATTTCACTTAAGGAAGGTTTTAGATTTGAATTAGGAAATGGCTGCCTAGAAGTCATGCACACCCCAGGGCACAGTCCGGGATCTGTTGTCTTTAAAACTGACAATCAAATTATTACTGGAGACACTCTATTTGTCAGCCGCTGTGGACGGGCTAATTTACCTGGCAGTGATGTTGTTGCTCTCTATAAAAGTCTGCAACGACTCAAAAAACTACCGAAAGAAACCAGAATTTATCCTGGTCATAATTATGGACCAACCGTGACTTCAACGATCGGTTGGGAATTAAATAACAATGATTATTTAAAATGTAAGAATTTACAGAGCTTTACTAAACTGCGGTTGGAAATCTGACCACCTCTGATTGACCCTGCATCAAGAGGTTTCTCGCAAAGCAACCACCCTCGTTCCCGCAAGGCGATCATTCCAACCACGGCGGTCAGGATTGACCAAAATCGTTAAATACCCCAATCCCACTGGTAACAATTGCAATAACCCACCGACACTGCGTAAAAAAGCCTGTGAAAAAGCGAGAGGCTCGCCAGCGGTCGTTTCAACTCGCAATCGAGTCAGCATTTTCCCGGGAGTTTGCCCAACCAGAAAATGGAACAGGGTAAAGTAACCGAAAGCCAGAAAAAAAAGAACCAGAAAATAGGGAACCGACAGATCAATCAAGGTTTCCAGGGATGGCAATAGCCGGACTTTCTGCGTGGATATGGCAGCTTCTGCGGCAACGACAAAGCTGACCCCAACGATAACCAGAAGGATAAGATCAAAAACAAAAGCCCCGATACAGTTTCCCAATGAGGGGGCAGCAGAAGGAAAAGAAAAAGCAGAAGCAGCAGCAATATCCTCAGGCGCAACAGTAGGAGCAACTGAAAGATCTGCATCTGCCGCACTGACTGTTGCAATAAACGGAGGAGCAGAAGCCGCGACAACAGGTTCGACTTCAGGAACAGCCAGTTCCAGTTGTTCATCAGGGGATGAAGAAATTGGGGCAGCCTCGGCCGCTTCCAGGATGTAAACTTCCGGGTCATCCTCAAATTTTGAAGAGACGACTTCCACAGCAGATTTAACATCAATTTCTTCGACAGATGGAACATCTGCAAGGTCTTCAAGATGATTCAGACCAGCTTCCGGAGTCCCCACAGTTTGTGGAGACTCCGGTAAGTCAAAAGGGCGTTTGGGGTCCTCCTCAGACCCTGATTCCTCAGTCTCACCAGCTAAATCCGGTTCTTTATCATCAAAGGAGAAATCATCGTCACCAGCAGCATCACTCGCTTTATCCACTGGATCAATGCCAAAATCATCCTCAAGCTCAGCGTCTTCATCGGGCAAATCAAAAGAAAAATCTTCACCAGCCTCAGCCTCGGAGGCTGCTTCCTCTTTTGGAGCTTCAATTGTCTCTTCGATGTCCTCATCTTCTGGAGCCTCTTCAAACAACTCATCAAAGGAGAGATCATCGTCCTCGGCACTATCACCCATAAAATCAAAGCCAAAATCGTCGCCATCGGCACTGCCGACAATAGAGCCATCATCTCCTGCATTAGCTACCGTAGTCGCAACCGCTGCTGCAGCTGCACCAGTAGCAACTGCTACCGCCGCATCCGCCGTCGCATTTTCTAATTCTGCTTCTTCAACAACAGCACCCGAGCTCATCTGACCAGGGAACAGAACGCTTTTGATTCCAAAGCTCTGTTTGAATTCGACCAAATCTTTGCCACATTTTTTGCAGCTGTTCAGATGATCGAAACTGTTGTAGCCACACTTGGGACATCTCATGACTTTTCCTTTCTTTTATACATGGTCTTCAACCATGCTGACCTGAGGCCAAATCCCCATAAAGATATTGTAAAATCGTCATTATCGCAAGCCCTGCTGTTTCAGTACGCAAAATTCTGGGGCCAATACTCACAGGTTGATACCCCTTCTCCGTAGCTTGAGCTACCTCCTGTTGAGTAATTCCCCCTTCGGGGCCGACGACCACAGCAACCCGCTGCGGTGGCAACTGCGGTAAAACTTCTGTCAGAGGCGTTGTGCTCTCCTCCCAGAGAAGCAGCTTCAAATCCGCCTCAACTGTTGATAATGCTCCAGTCAACTTAGTGTCAACCACAAGTTGCGGCAAATAATACTGTCGACTCTGTCTGGCGGCTTCCTGAACAATTTTTTTCCAACGCTCGAGTCGCTTCTCTTGCCGATTGGACTTCAGAAGCCCGATACTCCGTTCCATTGTCGTCAGGTGAAATTCGTTAATTCCGAGTTCGGTTCCTTTTTGCAGGATCAACTCGAGCTTATCCCCCTTTGGGATCCCCTGGATCAATATCAGGGAACACAGAGGTAACGGATGTTTAATCACATTCTGAAGTTCAACCTCAGAATTTTCTCTTAGAATCGATGTTGCGACCTGGCCGGCACCATTAAACAGTTGAATCTTGTCTCCAGGCTGTAACCGCAGAACAGTTTGTAAATGTTTTTTTAACTCACTTGGTAAGTGAATGATAGCACCGTTACATAATTTTGGCTCTGGCAGATAAAAACAACGCATTGAGATTAATGCCGCAATAACAGGCAAACCCATTCGTCCTGATATCGACTTGGAAAAAATTCGACGGCCAGATCAGCAAACCCATCACGAACCAGCGATTCTTTCTCGGTTAGAATTCCAGACAACACCAACCATCCCCCCGGACGTAAATGCTTCATAAACGCATATCTCAGCCGGATATTTTCTTCCGCCAGGATATTTGCAACAATCATATCAAATTGCCCTGGAAGCGTCTCCAGAGGATGTTCACTGATTTCTATCCGTTCAGCATAATTATTCTTATTGATATTCTCACGCGCGACAGTGCAAGCTAGCGGATCAATATCGTTTGCAACAATTTTTTGACAACCCAAGGCAGCAGCGCCCAATGCTAAAATGCCCGACCCAGTGCCAACATCAAGCATGGTCAGTGGCGGGTTAGAACAACTCAGCAGTTCCGCAATCATCTCCAGGCAGAGTTTGGTTGTCGCATGGGTTCCAGTTCCAAAAGCCATCCCCGGATCAATTTTGAGAACAACCTCTTCGCCTTTTGGAATATATTCTTCCCAACTTGGGTGGACGACTAATTTATCCCCGATATGAAAGCTTGAAAAATTCTGTTTCCAATTTTCAGCCCAATCGTCAATACGAACTGCATCTCCCAGTTCAATACTGAGATCCTGATTTTTAAGTGCCGGGATCTTATTAAAAGCAGCTGCCAGCTCGGCAATCAACAGCCGTGGATCAGGCGCAGTATCAAAATAGGCTCTCAGGGTATAGCCAGCCAAAGGATCCAAATCATCGTCAGGGACAATAAAAGTGTCCAGTTTGCGCTCTTCAACAACGATCCCAGAACAACCATATTCGGCCATAATAGCACTGATAAGATCGACAAATTCACCCTTGACTTCAGCTTCAATGACAATCCATTCATTTTTCATGGTTAATAATTAACAGAATCTATCACTTAAAAGCAACAAATAATCTGAAAAAGACCTCTTATCTGCAGAAAACAGGGTCAAAATACTTCTCCAGAAAAAAATAATTAAAGAAAAATTATTATTACGCTTGCACATGCGCCAAGTCTCTGCTAAAGTTGCTTAAAATTTTCATGAGCTTTAGCTAGTAAAACTTGAAGGAACAAAAATTAACTTAGGAGTTGTACATAAATAAACTTTACAATTTTGCGATGTGCTCCATATTGCTCCAACACTCAAAAAAGGAGGTTGGTTTTTGTAGGAGCTGCCTC
>JASFYS010000189.1:0-5849 GCA_045047095.1 Desulfuromusa sp.
ACTGGACTGGCGCGTTTCTTCTGCGAGCTGCAGCAAATCACCCAGAGATTCTTCCGAAACAGCAAAATGTTCTTGTAACAGAGTTCCCAACAAGGCTTGCTCGGTCGGATGAAATTCACCATCAGTTTGTGCAACCTCCAACAATAACACCGCAGCGGCCAAAGGAATGCGCTCTTCTGAAGCTATATCAACTTGAGCTGTTGGTGCAGCAAAAACCTGCAATAATCTTTTTAACATCTAACGTCCATTCTCTTTGTAACAGATGACACGTGCCTTTTCGAGGGTGATCATCCCCCCCTGCAACATTTCATCAAGTTGAGGAATAATACTTTCTATTTTTTCTTCACTGTCAACAACTTCGATCACTAACGGTAAATCCTGAGATAAGCACAGGAGTCGATCAGTATGTAGAACTGAATTTGCGCCAAACCCGGCAACTCCCCTGAGAACCGTGGCTCCAGCAAAACCGTTTTTACGAAACAATTCTAACAGCACTTTGTATAAGGGCTTATTCTGATGACGATCTGACTCGCCAATGAAAACCCGCATCAGGCTTTGCTCACCGTCTAAACGCTTCATACTTGAACCTTTCTCAATCTTAGGGTTCCGTGTGATTGATCGACACAATCATGTCAATTGACGCGCAACCAGCACCCCCAAGAGTGAAAACAGCAAACATAGTACAATATTAAAAAAAATATTAACACCAGCCTGCCAGACACTGCCATCGTCCAATAAACGTAGTGTTTCATAAGAAAATGTCGAAAATGTTGTAAACCCACCCATAAATCCAACCGCTAAACCAATCCGGATTTCTGGGGAAAAAAGGGTGCTGCGCAAGCCAAATGTCATCAGCAGCCCAAGCAGGAAAGACCCAACAATATTCACTAACAGTGTCCCGTAAGGCAAACTACGACCAAGCAGTTGATATGTCCAACCGGAAGCCAAATAGCGCGCAATACAGCCAAAGCCGCCAAAAATACCAATATAAAACAGCTGCATACTAAATTCCAGTCACCCAGATGCCGAGAAAACAGGATCATTATCAAATAAAAATTAGCGATTGTCAATCAACATATAACCATCAGCCAGGGACTATTTTAGTCGCAGAAAGCAGTAAGATGATTGACAAACGCGATTATATTCCGTAGCTTCATCGCATCAATTGTCACAACAAAAGGAACAAATCTCATGAAACAAATATATACATGGCTATTACCTGTCCTGATCTGCCTGATATTGAGCGCCTGTGGCGGATCTAAAGTCAAACCACAAAACTCAGCCGAGAAATATTTTCAGGAGGGTGAACGCTATTTTGAAAGCAACCTCTACGATGATGCGATCACATCCTGGGAAAAGGTTCGTGATACTTTTTATTCCCCTGAATTAAGCATGCTGGCTGAGTTGAAAATTGCCGAAGCCTATTATATCACCAAACGCTATGAAGAAGCCGCAACAGCCTTCGATGATTTCTTGAAACAGCACCCTAACGATTTTCGTGCGGCAACCATTCTCTATCGTATGGGACTCAGCTATTACCAGCAAATCCTTTCCCCGGATCGGGATCAAACCAGCACTGAGAAAGCTCTTCGCAGTTTTCAGCAATTAACAAAGCGCTTTCCAAATGATTCTCAAGTACAAGAAGCTGGATACCTGATTCAACGCTGTCGCACCCGCTTAGCAGAGCATGAGGTGTATGTCGGTCGGTTTTATCTAAAACGGAAGCAATATCAGCCAGCAATTAAGCGGCTGGAAGGGATTTTGACTTCCTTTCCTGACTATTATTACCGCGATGAAGCCTATTTTTATCTCGGTGACGCCTATTTAAAAACAGAGCAACGGGATAAAGCTAAAACTATTTTCAATCAACTTTTTGATGAATTTCCGGGGAGTGATTACGTTGAGGACGCACAAGAATTGTTGGCGGAAAAAAGCTCATAAACAAACTTTTTAAATCATCTGAAAATTTAGAGCTGGAACCATTTTCACAATATTTGGTTTCAGCTTTTTTTATGGCAATAAATCCTTTACCAGAAATGATAATTTAATCCTTGTGTCAATATTTTTCCTTGACTTGATTGATCTAACATTATATAAGAAACGCTGTTCTTTTAATGTTGATTTAATGACAACTATGGTCGCCTTTTAACTCACTAAAAAAGCTGGTTAACCTCTTAATATTACAATATAAATAAGCTTTAAAAGATTTCAAAAAGCCATTTCTAACTGCTGTTTTAACAGCGCATCCAAAGTGGTATAAAAGTACCGCTGGATCATTCACAGGAGGAGAGAGAATGTCCGACTTCGGAACACTTCAAGATCGCGTACGTATGAAAGAGCTGCTCAAGTTGGTTAAAACCCCTGAGCAATGTGTCGAGTACTTTAAGGACGGAATGAATGTTGGCATGTCCGGTTTTACCCCGGTCGGCTACCCCAAAGTTGTCCCTATCGCACTGTGTGATCATGTTGAGAAAAACAACCTGCAAGGCAAATTGAAGCTCAACCTGTTCATCGGTGCTTCCGTTGGTGCCGAAGTCGAAGACCGCATGGCATCTCTCGACATGATTGATCGCCGCTGGCCATATCAGACTGGTAAAGAGCTGGGAAAAGCCATCAACAGTGGCAAAATTCGCATGGGCGACAAGCACTTGTCGATGTTTGCCCAGGATTTGAAGTTTGGCTTCTTCACCAAAGACAGTGGCGGCGGACTTGACATCGGTGTGATCGAAGCTTCAGCCATCACTGAAAATGGTGACATCATCCTCTCTGGCGCTATTGGTGCTGCAAACGAAGTTATTGACATCGCCGACAAGATCATTGTTGAGATCAACACCGGCCTCCCTTCATTTGAAGGAATGCATGACATCTTCATGACCGACGTACCTCCGTATCGTCAGATTATCCCGATCACTGATGCCAAGCAGCGTATTGGCACCCCATGGGTTCCAACTGACACCAGCAAGATCGTCGCCATTGTTGAGTCCAAGATGCCTGATAACGGTCGTTCCCTGCGTGGTACCGATCCGGTCGCTCAAGCCATTGCTGATAATATCGTCGATTTTTTCCAGATTGAAGTTAAAGCCGGTCGTCTGCCAAAGAACCTGCTGCCACTGCAGTCTGGTGTCGGTTCCATCGCCAACGCCGTTGTTGGTGGCCTGACCACATCACCCTTTGAAGACCTCATCGTCTTTACTGAAGTTCTGCAGGATACTTTCCTCGACTTCATGGACTCCGGCAAGTGTAAGTACATCAACTGTACCTCACTGTCACTATCCAACGATGGCTTTAAACTGTGGTGGAAAGATTTTGAGAAGTACAAGAACATGGTTCTCATGCGTCCACAACAGATCTCCAACAACCCGGAAGTTATCCGTCGTCTTGGTGCTATCGGCATGAACACTCCGTTGGAGTTTGATATCTTTGCCCATGCTAACTCCACTCACGCTGGTGGTACCCGCATGCTGAACGGTATCGGTGGTTCCGGCGACTTCGAGCGAAATGCTTACATCTCGATGATGCATTGCCCATCATGTCGCGCCAGCAAAACTGATGAGTTCGGTATCTCCGGTGTCGTTCCAAAGGTTCCACACGTTGACCACACTGAGCATGATATTGATGTTCTGGTCACCGAGCAGGGTCTGGCTGACTTGCGTGGCATGTCTCCAATTGATCGTGCCCGTGAAATCATCGCCAAGTGTGCTCACCCGTCCTACAAAGACTACCTCACCGATTATCTTGATCGTGGGATCAAAGCAACTGGTGGTCATCATGAGCCACAACTACTGGACGAATGTTACAACCTGCACCTCAACCTTGCCAAAAACGGCACCATGCGTTTCTGGGAGAAGTAAACTCAAAGCCGGGACTGTCCCCGCATGGGGGCTGTCCCAGGTTTTGATTAATGTTGCAATAAAAAGGCTCCGCCGGTTTTCCGGTGGAGCCTTTTTTTTGATAGCGTAGGGGCGGATTCCATATCCGCTCGGAACACCAAAAGGTCCACAAATTCCCTGGATACCCAGAACACAATCTGTGCAGATATGGAATCTGCCCCTACATCAATATCACCGCCCTGCACGGATTATCCATTATCCATTGCCCCGCAGGTTTTTCTACCAGATCGATTCCCGCATATAGATCAAATGGTTGTTCCCCTTAAAAATACCAAAGGTCACTTTTGCAGTCGGATTATTCCCGCCCGGTTGCAACCATTCAATATCTGCCCCGGTTGCCTGTGACAGATCAAGGGTCAAACCGACACTGCCGTCATTCCCCACCCCTGGAGCACTTAAACTAAGGTTATTGCCGATGCCAGAGAGCAAAGTTCCACTCCCAGAAGCAACAGTATCACCTGCAATGAGACTTCCCTGATAATTAGATAATTTCAAATTGATAAAATCATAAGCAGTACAACTATCCAATGAATTGAGAACAAAAGCTGTTCCGTTATAGTATTCAGTCAATACCGGAATTGTCAGCGGTAAGGTTTCCGGACCATAGGCATTTTGCAGTTGCAGCTGCCCATAGCGAATTTCTGTGCCACTGGGAGAAAACGCACTCGGCAAGCCGGTTGCTGCAATTCCATCACTATCGGCAATGCTGGTTACAGAAAGGTGGATATCACTGCTAAATGGTGCGACCCGTGCATTGGCCTCACGTGTATAAGTGAATTGATCCGTTCCTAAAGTAAAGTTGAGGTTTCCATTATTATTTGCGTGCAGATGACTGACTGCGGGTGTCCAGGTTAAATTTAATAAGGTCGCCAGATCCGCACCAAGATTACTGGAATCAGCAGTCACTGCCGGCATGCTGATCTGAGTCGCAGGATCAGTTAATTTCACAAAATCGTTACGATAATTGACGGTCGTATTACCACCACTTCCAGCCGCAGTTATCAGCATTTCAGGGAAACTGGCTGGAGCATAGCTGAAGGTCTGACCAGAGTAGCTAAAACCACTACAGGCATCCTGAAATGCACCATTATTGGTAATTGAGGTGACAAAATGATCTGGGGTAAAACGGCCGATGTTATCTGAGGTTGCTGCAGGCAATGCTGAGCCAAAATAATTAGGTGGAGTCGCAGTAAAAGTATAAACCCCAACTTCGGAAACGGTCTGATTGGCGATGACATGTTCACCATTATCAGCAGCGGTGATATCAATAGATGAGACAGCAATAGCTCCCGCAGACACTCCAGAACTGGATGGTGCTACCAGATTATGGGTGATTGGAATCGAATTGAGTCGGAAATTCTGCGTTGTCGGGTTACCACTGCAGAAATCTGTATCCCCAGAGGATTCCCAACAGACCCCCTTGACCTTGAGGTTGAAAACTTCATCAACCTTCTTGAATGCGGAGCAGGAGCCACTTCCCGAGGCACAATCAGCATTGGCATCATCTGAAGAGACACAGAGGCCAACCGGTCGAGCAATAAAGCTGTCGGCACCCAGCATCACCAGCCCAGCGTCTTCAGTACCAACCCCATCATAGCGTGCATCCAGCTGCATTTGACCGGCATCTGGATAGTTGACGGTGAAATTAGCCGTAGCTGTAGCATCAAAATTTAGCGAGACTCCGGTTCCGGGACTGCCAGTTGCGATATTCGTTCCACTCAAAGAAACCGGTTCTGTCCCCGTCACTGGATTGGTATATGTACTCCAGAAATTTATAGTCTTGCTGGTACTTGCAAATCCCGCATCGGCAACACAAGTTTGGCTTGTGTTATCGGTACGAACCGCCTGAATAGTCACGCTGGACGAAGTCTGGCAGGAGGTTAAATCCGGCACCTCAAAAATAAATCCAGACTCGTAGAATTCGATATCACAATCACCCTCAACGCCGGAATCAAAACA
>JASFYS010000190.1:0-13195 GCA_045047095.1 Desulfuromusa sp.
CTGACCATCACCCGAACTGATGGCGGTCAGCAAGAGCTTGAGGTTCTTTGCCGGGTGGATACTGATCAAGAGGTTATTTTCTTCCAGAGTGGCGGGATTCTCAATCATGTCTTGCTGGAGTTGATGAAATAAATCATCGCAACAAATATAAAGTTAGTTAATGCCTGGAGGGTGGAGTGGTTGCAAAAACGAAAGACAACCTCTTCCGCTTGTTGTTGTGGCTCTAAAATGTGTTATTGCTGTCCTGGCACTCAACACCCAGGTAAAAGAGCAACCAGAACCTATCTATTTGGCTATATTACCAAATAGATAGAGCCCGTCCCAATTAAAGCAAACGCACTATTCATACTGGTCTCAGCAAGAAATTAATCCGCTAAAGGAGGCAATTTTATCTCCTTTAGCGGAAACAGATGCCTTATAATCTTGTCACCACAACGAGAGAAAGGGCATCCATGAAAATTATCGCATTTCAGACCGAATTTCGTCCAGCACTTCCTGTAGTTTTTGGCGCAAAAGATTACCGTGAGTTTCGTGACACGCTCCAAGAGATGGATCGTATCCTGACAATCACGGGAATCGAAGACCGAATGATTGCCAGGCATCTAAAATCTCTTGCCGAATCTCACTCGAAAAAACAATTCCGGCAATCATCTTATAAAAAAACACATCAAGCTTTGCGTTACAGCATCCTGTTGGCTCTGACCGGACTTTCCTATCGGGTTCTTTCACATCGTGTTGCTGACAGTGCTCTTTTTCAATGGTTTACTCATGCCAGCTAGATTGATGGCGTTCGCCCGGTCTCTAAGAGTACGATTGAACGCTTTGAAAAAATGTTTAGCACTGAAGAAATTTCACAGTTGATCCATGATTGCAATACCGCAGTTGCAGATCCGGCAAGAGCAAAGGAACTCCTTTTTTCTGAGACCGCTCTGGACTTTGATGAAATATTTGCCGACACCACCTGTGTAAAAAACAGTATCCATTACCCGGTTGATTGGGTGCTGCTACGCGATGCAACCAGAACTCTGGTCAAGGCTATTGAGCTGATTTGTTCTTGCGGATTAAAACACCGCATGGGGAAACCAAAAGAATTCATGCGTCGAATAAACAATCTCTGCATCGAAATGACCCATGTTCGCAAGAAGAAAGGGGCAAAAAAGATGCGTAAAGCAATCTTCCGGCGGATGAAGAAATTGATGAAAATTGTTGAGAATCACGCATGCAATCATTATTGTCTGTTGGAAGCACACTGGCAATCGACCGATTGGAGCAAGTCTCAGACACAGGTGGTTCTCGATCGAATTCAAAACATCCTAGATCAACTTCCCCACGCCGTTCATCAAGCCCATGAGCGACTTATCGGCGAACGTCGAGTGGCCAACAAGAATAAGATCCTCAGCCTTTACGAACCTGATGTCTGTGTTATCGTGCGTGGCAAAGCCGATGCCGAAGTTGAATTCGGTAACGGTTTTTATCTGGCAGAACAAGCAGACGGCTTGATTGTCGACTGGAAATTTATCAAAGAGCAGCCGGCGCAACAACAAGCAGCCTGATTTTTTTACCACCGTTTTCTATTTCAAGGCAGTGGTTCGTCTAAAATCGTCAAGAGTGCAGAAGAAACCCAGTGTTGGCATCAAATTGTCGTCAAAAACGAGAGCAAAACAGTTAATGATTCGTGACGATTAATTACGATTAATTTCCCGATGAGAGACCAGCACAAAATGCTGATTCTGGGACAGGCTCTAGATAGGGAGACAGGTATGAATAAGGAGCATAGAAGTCAGAGCCTTGGAGGGGAGCTTTTCGGGAGAGATAAGAAGCCCGGACACATTATTTGCTTCATCATAACGGAAATTCTGAATTTAAAAATCATCTTCTTCAGCAATTTTTACTAACATATTATAGTCGGTTGCTATTATATCTCGCGGTTTTCCGGTTTTACTGATAGTCACAATTTGACGTTCACGAAGTGATTTTAGACAACGACTTATAACTTCTCTTGATGCACCAATCATAGAAGCTAAATTTTCCTGGTTAATAGAACACACATAATCATGATTCTCAGTTCGTTGGAAGTTGCGGATCAAGACTTTTGCTAACCGAACCTCAAGTCTTTTGAATGCAAAGTCATCAAGTAGAGAAGAATAAGCTGCCAACTTCTGGCTGATACAGCAAACCAGTTTATGAGAAAGCATTGGAGATTCTTTGATGATTTCTTCAAAGTCCAGTTGTGAGAGTGAATAGATTAATGAATCTTTTAACGCAACGGCACTAGCAAAAGCTACAGGAGAAAAAAGGTTTGCCAGGCAAAAAATTTCTTTTTCTTTGATATTCCAAAGCATCAATTTACGACCGTTAATATCACTCTTATAAACTTCAACTGTTCCCATCTCTATGAAAAATAGAGCGTTCACATCATCTCCTTGGTAGAAAACATTCTCACCCGCAGCATATTTTTTCTTTTGTGTCCTTCTAGCCAGAGCAACGATCTGGTTATCGCTTAAGTCCTTAAACTGAGCAATCTCGCGAAAGAAAAGCTGCTCTGGAGTGAATTCATTAAACATAGTTGACCTTTTTTATTAATCCGATTGAGGTTAATTAACTCTTGTTGGAGTTCTCGAACATATCGTCTACCAAATGAGATTCCAGCTCCAAATATGCCAGATATTTGTGTGACGTAACTCACAAGATTCAGTGATAGTTGTCAAGTATTTAAGTAGCTGAAGTCGTTTTCATTCTACTTCATCTTTCTTAAGATGTGCAACATCCGCAATCGCTAATGCAACGTGTTGAGTTGTTTGGCGACTTCTAACCAGTTGTGAAAGGAGAAGAAAATGAGAAAGATTCTGGGTTTTATGGCGCTAGTTATTGGGTTCTGCTTGGGAGGCAGCCTGATTTCAAGCCAAACAGCCTTTGCCGGTCCTTTTGTTGAATTTGGGGACAGCGGGTGGATGCAGTTCGATGTCAAACTTCAGGGCATCGCTGACTTTACTGATTTTGGTTCAGGAATCGATGGAAATGAAAGCCGCAGCGACCTTTATCTACGGCGCGCAAGAATTTCCATGACTGGGATGTTGAACGACACCTGGGGCGCCAAGTTCCAGACATGAGGTGGCACCAGCAGCTCCCGCAGTTTTGGCGGGGGAGGATACGAACTTTCTAAACCAAACGAAAAGTTAAATTCGAATATTCGCTTAACCGATGGCTATCTTTTTGGCCTATTTAATGACCACCTTAATATGAAAATTGGGATGACAAAAATCCCGATGACTCGTGCCAACCTGGACGAGTGCTTTGCTCCACTCTCAACCGAACGTACAATGTTCGCATACACTCCGTTCGGGACTGATGCAACAAAGTTCAGCCGGGATATGGGAGTTGTGATTTCCGGTAACTTTTTTGAAGATCACTTCAAATATTTTCTGGCCATCATGGAAGGCCGTGAAGGTGAGTCCAAGTTTTACAGTCCTTTCATGAACACTGAATTTGTTTCGTCGCCGGAACCATCGAACAATTTTTCCTACTATGCTCGTGCACACTATTCCTTCTTCGACCCTGAAGGTGGGCCGACAGCAATGGGATACAAAGGGACCTATCTGGGCGAAAAAGGCACCGTTTTAACCATTGGTGGTGCTTTTGGTTTTGAAAAGGACGCTGCCTATAAAGGCACTGCCCCAGCGGGCGCCATGGGCACCCCGGATTTCCTCAAAACTCAAGTCACTGACACAAGCACAGTCGATTACACGGCCTGGACTGCCGATATTTTTTATGAGCAACCGTTTGATAATGGCAGTGTCATCACTGCAACGGCCATGTATTTCGATGTTGATCTTGAGGACGCCTACAAAACAACTTTTGCCCCGGCTGATTTGAACACCATTGTCGGCGGTGGCAACGGCCAGAAAGAAGGCTGGACAGCCAAACTGGGTTATGTCTTGCCGGTGGTTGTCGGCAACAGCGGTCTGATACAGCCTTTTGCACGCTATGAAGATTGGGATATCGCGTCTTTCCTTGGCGTACCGGATCAGGGAATTGAGCAATATGGCATCGGCTTCAACTACTTCCCTCTAGGAGATCTTAATCTAAGATTCTCGGCGGAGTACTCGAAGACTTCATTTGATAAGCCAACAAGGCTTGGTGATTATAAGGCCTTCAACGGCAGCCCGACAATGTATGACGACTATGATGTCTTTACCCTAATGTTCATGGTTCAGTTGTAAACTCGCTGCAAAGTCCCCAGACCAATCCACCCTGATTGGTCTGGGGAGATATTGAGGTGAAAAATATGAAAAAAATATTTCTGATTCTTCTGATATTGGAATTTTCCATTGGTACGGCAATCGCCGATCAAATGATTATCCGACTAAAATCTGGCAATAATATTGTTATTGACTATACCGGATCGGTGGAAGGGGTAGCGATTCAAGGTGATTCTGAAGCAATTGTCGGCATGCAATCCCAGTCAGAGAAAAAGGCCCTTGAATCACTTTCAACGACACTTCAACCAGATACCAAAAACATCGTAAATGAAGCAAAAGTTGAGGCTGATACCTCAGCGCCAGAAAAGAAAGCGTCCACTGTGAGGATAAAGTGGACAAAACCTATTGACGATGAAAATTTAAAAAATGCGAGGTCAGAATCGAGAGTTGTTACGTGGTTTAAATAACCGTGGCCTTTATCCATAAACTCCGATCAAATTGTTTATCAACTTATAATATTCACAAATATGGAGAGATTTAAATGAAGAAAATATTGATTATTATGTCAATCGTTGCTTTTGCCATCAGTATTTCAGGTTTTTCCTTTGCCGCTGAACTTGATGGGCAAGTGACAAAAGTTAGAGGGAAGATCGTTACAATTAAAATTACTGAGGGAAAGGCTTCAAAACTAAAGCCTGGCACAGAGGTAACGATTGAAAGTGATGATTCCGCTCCTACGAAAAGTGGTAAAAAGAAAGGCCGCTTGATGGGGTGTTAAGCGAATATTGAGCGAGTATCACCCTTAACCCATCTTGAAAGGATCGCTGTAATGCTAGAAAGATACCGGTATTTTATTGCTCTATCTTTCTTCCTGACTCTTTCCCTGTTAAGCGCCATGCTGTTTTTTCCTGCGATTGGCCAATCAGCGGGAATCGGGAAGGAAGGAACAATCGCAGCAATTAAAGGAAAAGCCAATACGTTGGATGAACTGGTTGCAATGTATGATTCGTCCAGCTGCATTGAGTGTCACGAAGAAATCCACGATGAATGGGCAGCCTCACCTCATTCACGTTCTATTTACGGTACCGGGAGAACAGCTGCAACTTTTCGGACTGCGTTTCTGAATGGTTTTATGTCTTGGGCTTATTCTGGCGTTAAAGAGCCTGAGGATGTTGAAGTTGAGCACCTGATGGGGTGTGCCAAGTGCCACCTGCCGCAGCTTGCGGACGCGACTGATGCTGTTGCCAAAGAACTGGTTACGACTATTTTTGACTGGATGGATGCGTATCAAAATGACGACATGGAAACCTTTTCAAAGAAAGAGGAAAAGCTTCTCCAGCTCAATATAAGTTGTCTGGTTTGTCACAACCGCAATGCCATTACCCATAAATGGGTTGATGGTTATCCGCAGGATGGTGTGGTTTATGGTTCCCAGAACGGTGAGCATGATTCAGAAAATTTCCCAACCATGAAAATCAGCCCGATCATGCATGCATCAATCCTCTGTGGTCAGTGTCATGGTCTGGGGCCCAATCTGGAGTTGGATGAACCGACCCAATGTGCCACCGCATACGGCAGCTACCTGTGGGCCTATCGTGCTGAGGGCGGTCGGGAAACCTGCCAGGAGTGCCACATGGAGAAAAGTGGCCTCGGGCACAAAATTTTGAGCTACAGCGATAAGGGGATGGCGAAGGCTGCTGTCGATTTTGATGTCGACGCCTTTGGTTCAAACTGGCGGGATGGTTCCGTTTATCATCCGAAAGCTGTTGTAAAAGTCTCCATGACCAACCGGGCGGGACATGCAATCCCGGATGGCTGACCGACTCCTAACCGACTGGTTCTGTCGGTAATTGCAACAACCCCAGAGGGCGAAGAAGTATTTAATCAAGACAAGATTTACATGCCGACCCCGCAGCGTTTTGGTCGTGGTGACACTATGGGGCGTGGTCCTTATGAAAAAAGTGGCCTCATCGAAGATGGTGGGTTACCACCGAATAAGACAGTTGAAGAGCGTTTCGATATTTTCTTCCCGACTGATGATACTTTCAATGATGATGGAAATATCACCGCAAGGGAGCTTTTGACTCGCGATCTGAATATCAATGTTAAACTCTGGTATTTACCCTTTGGCAACAAGGAATCCAGTCCAGTTATCTGGCAGGATGTTGATCGAAAGGTCAGCGTGTCTAAAATGAATTTCTAGTAAAAATAACTGAACAAGCGGTTACCCCTTTCGTGCTGATAAAAACCCGAACAGGATATTGTTTCATCTTTGGCTTTTATCAGCACGTTGTTTATGGGCGTTTTCCTCAGAGGGCAAACGTTAAGAAAGTCTCTTGCTTGATCGAGCCCGATGTCTTTTGGTCCAAGTGGAGAACAAATGTATATGCAAAAAATTGCTGCCGACCCTGACTGTACGACTGTTAATGATATCATCTCCTTTTCTTGTACTCCCACCTTCAGCACTGCATTTCTTGCGCAGATACTGCTAGGGTTCAGGCATAAATCATCCGGGGTTTTGCAGTACCATTTTTGCACTGAAATGCCTGACAAAATCCGAACCCAACTTAGACACGATCATCTTGACTTAGCCGTCATAGAACATTGCACCGGGTTTGATTTGAACGGCTTTAAAACAGTTCATTTGCCAGATGATGAATTAGTTTTTGTCAGTGCTGATTTGACTATCCTGGAGCAGATTGATCATGTGCGGGAACTATTTCGGTATAGTCTCCTATGCAGCTGTATTGGCTGTTGCTCTAGGATAATTTTAGAAGATAGTTTAACGCAGCAGAATGTTTCTTTTGCGCAATTTAAAAGTGTCATTGAGTGCTCAGATTTGGGTATGCTTCTTCAATCTTTGCTTTCCGGGGTGGGAGTAGCATTCATGCCGCGCGTTCTTATCAATTCTTATCTAAAAAATGGTCAGCTGAAGGAATTTAACGTCCGGGATTTTAAATATTCCCGGAAAAGAACTCTGGCTTTCAGGCCTTTTGCCAACAAAGATAACTCTGCCAAAGCATTTGCAGATCGAATTGTGGAGTATTTTAACGTATAATTTCTTTTTCTTAAACTGTCCCAGGGTGTGTTAGATGTAGTTTTTTACTCTGCCATCTTCCAGTAAAGACAAATTGGTATCTATTGTTTTGTGCTTTTAAAAGTGATTTCTACTGTGTTCTATGGATAAAGCAAATTCCTTATTTCACCTTGCAGCCTTTCTTTGTGCCAGTCTGCTCATACTTTTTCTTTGTGGCGGGTGTGATTTTAGCTCGACACAACCAACAACCTGTGAACGTTGCCATGTCGATCTGGAGCCGGTTTCACCCTCACATAACCAGTGCGTTGATTGCCATGGAGGGGATCCCGCAGCAGAGGACAAAGATATTTCTCACCGGGCTATGGCGGGTAAAAAGAATCCTGCTGATCCAAGCGTTTGGCAAGAAACCTGCGGAAAATGCCATACATATCAGGTGCAGCGTGTTTCATCAGGCCTGATGTACACCAACACGGGAATGATCAAAAATATTCAACTGACCTGGGAGGGCGTAGATGGTCGTTTATATGCGATGATGAGAAACGATAAAGCACACAATTCCCTTGGCGATGATTTGACGCTACACAGCGTGGCGGAGTTGAACAATCTATCTGGCGAGTTGTATCGCAAGTTTTGTTCTTTGTGTCATGTCGGGCAAGAATCGAGTCAGGTTTATGCGGCGGGTCATGCGGCGGGTTGTGCTGCGTGTCACTTTCCGTTTAATGACAATGGCACATATCAAGGGGGAGATAAGACGGTTCAAGGAAAGTGGCCGTATTCACAATCACACAAATTAGAAGCTCTACCCGATACCAAAACCTGTTCACGTTGCCATAATCGAAGCGGCAGAATTGCACTTTCATACCAAGGGAAGAATGATGGTAATAATTCTCTGGTTCCTACACATGAAGGTCTTCCTGGCCCTGAAATAATTAGTGATGGGCGCAATATCACAAGTATCAGTCCCGATATCCATTTTGCTCAAGGGATGGAGTGTATTGATTGCCACACTTCTCGTGATGTCATGGGAGATGGCTACAGTTATGAGAATATGTACCTGCAGGTTGAAATTGCCTGTGAGGATTGCCATGGAAGTGCAGTCGAGCATCCCCGTGTTGAGATAATCAGCAAAGAAAATGATGAGACTCTCCGCGAATCGGCAAAATACAAACAGCCGATGCTTAGTGGAACCCAGATGGTATTGACAGCCAAGGGAAGGAAATATTCAAATGTTTTTCTGAAGAACAATACCGTCTGGGTTGAAGGAAAGCGAAGTGGTAAGCTGCATGAATCAAAAATTATTACTGGAACTCCTGAACATACAATCGTCGGGCATGAACGCTTGGAATGTTACGTGTGTCACTCACGCAGCGTTGTTCAATGCTATGGATGCCATACGACTTACGATCAGAGCCAATTAGGAGTAGATTCTATCAAACAAGAAATGACCCCGGGGTTATTTAGCGAAGCAGAGGATTACCGAATGCTTTATCCTTTTCCGCTGGCTCTCAATCAGCGTGGAAAAGTGTCCACTGTGACCCCGGGCTGTCAAACGTTTATAACTGTGATTGATGGGGAAAAACAGGTCGCCCTCAACGAATATGTGGCTCTTTATAAAGGGCGTCAACAACTTCGGTTTGCACCATTTTTCGGACATAATGTTGGCACTAAAGCGGTTAGCTGTGGTGAGTGCCACAGCAACCCGGCATTTCTTGGTTTTGGTCAGCATGTTGTCGAAGGGAACAATATTCAGGCGACGCTCCTGTGTGAAAAGTCAGAAGAAAAACCATTAGATGGATATTTACTGCTTGAAGATGGAGTTGTCCGCTCCTATTCAGCGATTACCCGGGAGAATTCACGCCCTCTCAATGGCGCTGAAGTGAAGAGAACTCTTGCCGTGAATCTCTGTCTTATTTGTCACGATAACCCGAAAGATCCGATTTATCAGAAAAGGCTTGATTACAGTGAACTTGAAAATTGCCTTAGTCGTCCTGTTCCTGCTGCTAAGCAGTAGGACTGATTCTCTGGCGCTAGAAAAATGTGACACCTGCCACTCGATTCAACTTGTCGGGGTGCATGCGACGGTAGAGTGCGTTGATTGTCACAGTGACGCGGGGCGTGGGCAAGGTGCGATTTCTGCACAAAAGACCGCTGCAAAAGGCTGTGTTAACTGCCATCAAAATTACGATCACATCTTTCGCCAGCAAATGACCACCAAGACGAAAGAAAAAGCCTTTGTTCACTCAACCTACGAGCAGAAAGATCCTGAGTTTTATCAGAAGAATTGCCAGTCTTGTCATGTGACCGATTGTCTGGATTGTCACGGGGGCGATGGACATCGCATTGAGAGACCCAGGGGAAACGCTTGTCTGCCTTGTCATAAAGGCTATTTCGTTGGTCCTGACTATTATGGGAAGGCGCCGAAAGAAGACAGCATCCGCTATCAGCGTGGACCTAAAATCGGGGCTGATTTCTATCTGAAAATGCGTCCGGATATCCATGCTGATAGCGGGATGACCTGCGCTGATTGTCACACGATGCAGAGTCTAATTTCCGGGCAGAAGTCTGCCCGTAGTTGTAGCGATTGTCACCAGCCGAGCAAGAAGGTGATCGAACATCAAATTATGGCTCATCTGGAGAAGATGGAGTGTTATGCTTGCCATTCGGCGTGGGCTGCTCAGGAATATGGGACTTTTTTCCTGCGCGTCGGAAACAGCAAGAGCAGAGAATATTTTCGGGTCAAACAGGATGAGAAAAGTGAATACATAAAGAGTTCGTATCTTAAGCGACAAGACGCTCCACCCCTGGGGCGTAATCGTGCTGGCAAAATCAGTCCGATTCGTCCGCAATTTATCTCATTCTGGTCCGACATTCGAGAAAATCAGCCCAATCAAGAAGAAAATGTTCTGTTGATCGCTCAGTGGAAGGCATTTTTCCCCCATACGATCCAAAGGGGAACTCCCATGTGTGATGATTGCCATTTCAATCCAAGACGTTTTCTACTGGAACCAGATGAGGATAAAATCTACTATCTGGAAAAGGACGGTATACCACTTAAGTCGTTCTGGAATCAGGAGGGGCAAATTATAAAAAACGGAACTTTCCTCACCGCGCAGGAGTTTCAATCACTGGCTAAAAAAACACCGCAATTTACGAAGGCTTATGTCAAAAAATGGGAAAACCTGATAAATCACGTCGAAACTTCATCACCCAAGGAATAGTGGTTATTGGAGCCGGCCTGTTTTTTTTGTGGAAGTATTTAACCCCGAAGTCACTTTCGCAAAAGAATAAGGTTCTTCTGGAGGTCGCAAAAGCGGACATTCCCGTTGAGGGAGCCCTTTATTACCGGGACCTGCGCTTGGCAATCATTCGTGAGAAGGGAGAAATCTATGCTTTGAGTCTTATCTGCACCCATCTTGGCTGTACGGTTAATGTTACTCCCCAACAAATGATCTGCCCGTGTCACGGGAGTGTCTTTGATCGTCACGGTGTTGCACTGAAAGGGCCGGCAGAGCTTCCCTTGCCCCGTTTCAATTTGAAAATTAAAGGTGATTCTGTACAGGTGCTCAGCTGATGAATACCCTGGTCAAAGAGTTTTTTCAGCACCTGTTCCCACGGATTGTGTTAAAGAAAAACCTTAAATTGACTTACACCTTCTGCCTTGGCGGTCTGTGTTTTACCGCGTTTATCCTCCTGCTGTTTACGGGGGCACTGTTGTTGCTCCATTACCAGCCCGATCCAGATCACGCTTTTGAATCTATCTTACATCTGGAAAGAAACGTTTTTGGTGGCCAGTATCTGCGCAGCTTACACCGGTTGTCCTCACACGCTTTTTTATCTCTGTTGTTCCTGCACACCTTACGGGTTATTTTGACTGGTGCTTATCGTCGCCCACGGGAACTGAACTGGATTATTGGTTTTTTGATTTTATGTCTCTCACTGTTCGCGGGGTATACAGGTTACTTACTGCCAATGGATCAGCTGGCGCTCTGGGCAACTCAAACCGGAATGAAGTTGGTTGAACTGTTGCCCGGTGGTTTTTTGCTCAAAGGTTTTCTGGTGCCGGATGGGGTTGGACAAGGGATGTCACTGATGCGTTTTTATGTCATCCATGTGGTTTTTTTACCAACGTCTATTCTGGGACTTTCTTTTCTCCATTTTTATCGAATTCGCAGAGACAAGGGGGTATTACCCTACTTATGAAAGGCTATATTCCCAGTTCGCCATATTTTTTCAAACTCGTAAAATTAACGTTTGCCGCGATGATTTTGACATTGATCGTTCTTGCCATATTTATCCCTGCCCCGTTGCAGAGTCCTGCTGATATAGGGCACGTTCCAAACCCGTCAAAATCTGCCTGGTTTCTTCTCTGGATGCAGGAGCTGGTCAGTTATTCCAGTTCCTTTGTTTATCTCATTTTATTTCTAGGCGGACTGTTCTTTTTTCTCCCTTTTCTGCCCTTTCAGTTTGAACCTAAGCATGCGCAATGGTTTGCGAAGAACCCTCTTATTATCAACATACTGACGCTGATCGTCTTTAGCGGGATCGTTTTTTTGACGATTGTTGCATTGTTTTTTCGAGGTGAAAATTGGTCGCTCGTCTTCTGATAACCCTGCTATTTTACCTGCTGACGACTATCGCCGGGGCAGAGAATAGTTGCCTTGATTGCCATGAGCCACACTATGTCAAGGCTGGTCGCTGCACTTTTTGCCACACCGGGAATCCAGGAACAGACCGCAAAAATATTGCCCATGACAGATTAATTGGAAAACGTTTTGCGTTCTACCGGGACAAAAACAGTGCACCGGTTGAATATGGTCAGAAATTAGTCAAAAGTTCTGGTTGCCGCCGCTGTCATACCTTTGCTGGAGAAGGAAACAGGCTTGCATCAAATCTGGATCGGGTTGCCGATCTTTATCAGCCCGCTGAAATTTCACAAGCAATTAAACAGCCGGCATTTTATATGCCCGATTTTCGCTTTAGCGATGATCAGGTTGACGCGTTGATCAACGCAATCTTGAATGCGGGGACGAACGCCCCGTTAAAGACGCACGAGGAACCTTTACGGATTCATTTTGAATCTGAAAATAGTGTTAAGAATAACTTGTTTGTGGACAAATGTGGGGCTTGCCATAAAATCATTTCATTTAAAGGTGGTGGCCTGGGGGGAGGTGTTGTCGGACCCAATCTTTCTGGTCTGTTGTCAAAGTACTACCCGTACCCCTTTAAAGAAAGTGAGGGATGGAGCACAGAAAACCTTGAAAAATGGTTGAAAAATCCAAGAAAAATAAAAGAAAACGCAAGAATGTTACCAATAAAACTTAAAGTAGATGAACTGCCAATGTTGTTTAAAATCATTGCATCGGAAGAAAGTGGCAAGTAATACCTATTGTTTACTAAACTTTCGAATCTGGTTGTTCCCGAAATCAACGATATATAGGTTCCCATCATCGTCCACGGCCATATCCGTCGGCAGCTTGAGCTGACCGGGGTCGCCGTCTTCGCCTTCGAAACTCAGTAAAAAAGTGCCAACCGAAGAGAACTTTTGTACTCGATGGTTGTAAAAATCAGCAACCAAGGAGTTTCCTTGTTGATCTGCGGTTACTCCCGTAGCGACTCTGAACCAACCGGGGGCACTACCAGAGATATTGAGAGCAAAGGAGCCACCCCACTTGTATAGAAACTCTCCTGTTGGGTCAAAAACCTGGATCCGATCATTGTAGGCATCAGCAACCAGCAGATTTCCAGCGGGGTCGGAGTTCAGGGGACACCGTACTTAATTAAACCCATCAGACGATATTCGCAGTATTCATGTAACGATCCGTATTCCGGGGACATTGTAACGAGTACATATCCCCGGAATATCGCACCCTGATTGGAACTCTGAGCGCTTTGACATTATTCGGGTTGGTTTTATTTCAGAAGAGTGACGGGAAAAGTTCAGAGGTTCCTTGTGAATGTC
>JASFYS010000191.1:0-5707 GCA_045047095.1 Desulfuromusa sp.
CTCCAAAGACTTGCTACCCGGTGGCTGGCCTGCCGTCCGGGGTGGGGATCTCACCCACTTGATTACGCGACCTTGCCTGGCCGCACTGCGACGCCATCAGTTGTAAAAGCACCCCCCTGCTCGCAATGCTCGCTTCCCACCGATGCAATAGGGGGGAATTAAAGGGGGGTCAGCTTTAGACCTTCTATGTTAGAAATTTTATTTTTGAAATTATATCAGACCTTGAATTTACTTTCGGTTCCACTGCGTAACCGCTCAATATTGGCTCTATGCTTCCAGATGACAATAGCGGTGATTATCAGCGTAGCGACAAACAGAGGAAAAGAGCTTTCGAAGAAAAGAACCAGGAGCGGAATTGCTGCTGCAGCTGAAATTGATGCCAGTGAGATATAGCGCCATTTCCAGAGAACGACTATAAATAGAATTAAGATGCAAGGAACCGACAACGGCGATATAACCAGGAAAATCCCCAGCGCTGTGGCAACGCCCTTGCCACCCTTAAATCCCAGATAAACCGGGTAGCAATGACCAATAAATGCCGCCAACGCAACCAGAGCAATCCCCTGCCCAGCAAGATTGAAACCCTGTTGCGCAATCAGCAGAGGGATAACCCCTTTCAGGCAGTCGCCCACCAGGGTGATAATTCCTAGTTTACGCCCCGCCACCCGATAAACATTAGTTGCGCCGATATTTCCACTTCCGGCACTGCGGATATCTTCACCCCCCACCAGGCGGGTTAATATGACTCCCGTCGGGATTGCACCGATCAGATAGGCGGCAATGAGCAGGAAGAAAAGGGTCATCAAAACTATACTTTTTTCAAGGCAGATTTACGGTATTCATTGATCGCACCTCGCAAAGCACCAGCGGCGAGATTTGAGCAATGGTTCTTCTCCCCAGGAAGACCACCTAATGCTTTGGTGATAGCTTTTTCATCAATCTTTAATACCTCATTGAGCGTTTTTCCCATTGCCATTTCACTAGCAATAGAGGAGGTTGCAATAGCAGCAGCACAGCCATAAATCTTATATTTTATATCAACGACCTTGTCCTTTTTAATTTTCAAAGACAACAGCAGGGTGTCCCCACAATCAGGGTCACCAACCTGGATAATCGCTGTGGGCTCTTCAATGATTCCAATATTGCGGGGATTTTTGAAATGATCCATGACTTTTTCAGTGTACAAGGCTCGCTTCCTTTTTTCAGATAATAATTGATGGTCTCGCAAAAACAAATCAGATGGCTAAGCAAAAAATTCGTCCCACAAGGCGTAGTGGTTTTTCAAGGACGAAGACATACATAGTGTATATCAAGGTCTTGAAAAACCGCTGCAACGCCGTGGGGCGGACTTTTTGCGACGCCATCATAATTAAGGTATTTTGGAGATACGTCTGAATGGCGCTAATTCAAGGATGAAACCCAGCAAAAACAAGACTGTCCCCGTATGGGGGCTGTCTCAGGCTTTTGCGACGCAAACAACCACAGTTCCATTGTCCGTATACCTCTTGGGACAGCCCCCGATGAATCTGGGTACAGTCCCGAGGTTACTCCATTCCAACGTGTCACCCGAATACAGACGTGCATTGTACCGCCGCTTAAAGGTCGAGAGCAAATGTAATTTTTATTATAAATTATGCAAAACGCAAAAAAGCAGCCGATAATGGCTGCTTTGCAAGCTGACAATTTTGTTTTTTCAGTAACCCTGAACAGATATACTTCTATGCACCCCAGCGGGAAATGAGATGAAATTTATCTTCAGATTCCAGCCATTCGGCATTGATCATTCGTCCTTCGCCTTCCCAGGTGCCGAAAATAATAAATCCAAGAATAATCATCCCAAATGTGGCTAAAAAAATGTAAGTCATAACGATTTCCTTAATGAAGTAAGTCTAAACATGTTGTCGTGGGTTGCATAATAGACAAAACCAATATATAAGTAAAATTATTCATTTTAAGCCATAGGATAAGTTTTAATTATGCTTCCAGATTTTAATCGCCTCAAAGTTTTTTATCATATCTATCGGTTGAACAGCATTGTTGGTGCGGCGAACAAGCTGCATTTATCTCAACCGGCAATCAGCCAGCAATTACAAAAGTTGGAGGCAGAGCTCAAAGTTCCGCTATTTACCCGATTACATAAGAAACTGGTTCCAACCGCAGCGGGAGAGCGGCTATTCACGCTGGTTGAACCATTTGTCGACAGGTTACAGGATGAAATTGCCTTTATCCGGCAACCATTGGATCGACCCGCTGGGACGCTGCGCATTGGTGCTCCAAGAGAGTTTGGTAAGGAGTACCTGCCACGCTTCTGTCATGAATTTCGCCTACTTTATCCAGAGGTGACATTTAAGTTAAAATTCAAGGAAGCAATTCCACTTCTCACCATGATCAGAGAAGGGATATTGGACTATGCGCTGGTCGATGTGTACTTTAAACCGGGTGAGTTACCCGGATTTCCCGATATTTTCAGTATTGACCCAGTGCTTAAGGAAGAGATGGTTCTGGTTTGTTCGCAGGAATATTATCACCAGGAAATTGCGGGAGACCATTCGTTCAAAAATCTGCTGGATAAAGAGTATATTACCGATGAGGATGATCCCTCAATTCTTACCCTGTGGTTCAAATATCATTTTAGCAAAATACCCGAAAATCTTAATGTTGTGATGACTCTTGATAGCCATGAGGCTCTGATTTCAGGGCTTAAATTAGGGATGGGCTTAGGAGTAGCAACAGCGCACTTGGTCTGGGAAGAGATACAACGAGGCGAGGTCGTGCCCATAACAACTGCTAAAGAAGATATGGTCAATATGATTTCACTGGTGCAGTTGCAAGATAAAGTCCCAACCTTGACCGAAAAAACATTTCGGGATTTTATGATAGCTAGCATGCAGAAAGCTGAGGTTCTGGAACGGTTTCAGTGCACCAGCTCTTAATTCTTAATCAATGGAAGAATCAGGAGAACTCCATGCCTATTCCAGCCATAAACCTTGATTTTTGTAGTGAACCAGTCGATTTACACTGCCCGGTTTGCGGCCAGCTTATCTTCGCCTTGGGAGTGCAGCAAAAAAGTTGTCCCCATCTCCTTTTTCTGGGAGATTCCGCAACCGAAAACTGGTCATGGCAACAAGAAAAATATGCTCATGAATTCAACCTGATTCTACAAAAGAAATTTGCAGAAGCCTGCAAGAATGGGTTTTATGGTTCTCTGGATGACTACATGACAACCGTCAGAGCAGCTAAGGGCGCCACCATCGCTGCAGACGTAATCTCCAGAAAATCAGCCTTTATGATCTCCATTTCGACGTCTGATATTGGTTGTGGTGGGATGCACAATGGAACCATCTATGCTATTTTTGACTATCTCACTGAAGCGCATGAATTAATAACCAATTTCCGCATTCTTGAGAGCACCAAATAGTCTAAAAAGAAGGGTTTGTCATGCCCGTTGATTCTTCTCACATAATTTCGGCTCTGGCCGTTATCTTGATTGCCGCCTTGATTGGCGGACGCTTGGCAGCTTTCTGCCGTATTCCCCGTGTCACCGGTTATCTGTTGGCCGGTTTATTGGTCGGGCCTTCATTTGCAGAGTTGTTTAATCTTCCACAACTGATCTCACCCCCTGCCCTGGAAGAGTTACGACTGGTTTCAGATATCGCTCTGGCATTAATCTTGATGAATATCGGTGGGCAATTGCGCACTGAAAACCTGCGCCGGTGGAAACATCGTATCGCCATCTTTTCATTGACTGAAACTCTGCTCACCGGCCTGCTCGTTGGAATTTCCATTTTTATCGTAAATCAGTTCATGGTACAGCAAATTGTTGCCGGGTTCAGCCTTGCAAAAACGTCCCTGCTTTTTGGCGTATTTACCGGAACTATCAGCATTGCCACCGCCCCTGCAGCAACCTTGATGGTGATCCGCGAATATGAAGCTGAGGGGCCAATTACCCGATTGGTATTAACGCTGGTCAGTCTGAATAACTTGTTTTCAGTGTTTGCTTTTTCCATCGCGGCGCAGCTATTAGTTTCCCCCGACGGCGGATTTGTATCAATAGTTTACCAACTTTGCATCCCCTTGCTTCTCGGTGGTTCTTTTGGTTTTATCATGTCGCTTTTGGCCCAACGGATGGAGCTGCCCAGCGAGTATAAAATTTTACTGCTTGGTGGGGTCACCGCAGTTGCGGTTATCAGTCGCATGCTTGGGCTGGAACCACTTCTATCCTGCCTCGCTTTAGGGATGATCCTGGCTGATAGTTCTCCACGTTGGAATCGCTTGGTCAAAGCTTTGAGTGAAGTTGATTATCCTCTTTATGTTGTATTTTTTGTTCTTGCTGGAGCCAATTTACATATTGCAACCCTGGGTCATATCGGCCTGTTGGGAGTCACCTATGTCTTGGCGAGAACCTGTGCAAAACTCACCGGAGCCTCGCTTGGTGCTCGCTGGGGGAAGTTTGGTCAACGTGAGCAGACGTGGGTCGGGATGACCTTACTTGCACAGGCTGGGATGGCCATTGGACTCGCTGCAACCCTGACCAAACAGTGGCCAGAAGGGGGCAAGCTGGTCGAAACGGTGATTCTCGGCTCAGTCGTGATCTTTGAGTTGATTGGTCCGCTAGCCGTTCGTTGCGGATTGGTGCGAGCAGGTGAAGTTCCATTACTGTCAATATTACGTAAGCGGGCGCCGCAAAGTGGCATGGAGGGGCTACACAGTGTTGCCAACCACTTTCGCAGCAATCTTGGACTACCTGCTGGGCACAACCTGGATAACCCTGGCGACATCCTGGTTCGTCATGTCATGCGCCTCAATGTTGAAACGATTCACCATGGGACAAAATTTCAAGAGTTATTGAATATTATTGCCCATAGTCGTTATGATCGCTTTCCGGTTGTTGATGATGACCAGAATTTCATCGGCATTATCAACTATACGGAGATCCGCAACTTGTTGTTTGATGAATCCCTTTCGAGTTTACTCGTCGCTCGCGATCTGGTGTCCACGGTACATCACTCAATCCCCCCTGGAACGCCACTTCGAGAGGCCTTAAAAACCTTTCAGAAAAAACGCAATATCAGTTATTTTCCGGTTATTGATCCAGAAGAGCCTAAAAAACTTCTTGGTATTCTCAGCCAGAATGATGTTCTTGCAGCATTCAGACGAATGGATCTGGAGGACTGACAGTCCTGAAAAACCAAACGTATTCCCTCTCCCTCGGGGAGGGGAAATGCTGACCGACACTGCCCCCTCATCCGCCCTAGCGGGCACCTTCTCTTTTTGGGAGAAGGGTTGAGTAAAAAATTAGCGCTCATTAGATTTTATTTTTTCAGATACTTTTTAGCGGCATCTGCTTGAGTTGAACCTGGATATTCTTCGACTAACTTCTGCATTGTTGTTCGCGCATTCTCACCATCTCCCAGAGCATTAAAAGCCAATGCCTGCTTCAGCATCGCCGCCGCAGCTTTAGGATGAGAAGAATATTTACTGATAACATCCTGAAACTGCAGAATTGCAGATTCATACTGCTTCTCACCATAATAAGCTTCGCCAATCCAGTACAGAGCGTTGACGTATAAATCATGTTCAGGATATTTGCGGGTAAAAGACTCCAACATTTTGCGGCCATCAGCAAATTCTTTTTGGTTGCGGATTGCATCAAGCGCATTCTCGTAGAGCTGTTCTGCGGTCAGTTCTGGTTCCGGTTTTTGTTCTG
>JASFYS010000192.1:0-7930 GCA_045047095.1 Desulfuromusa sp.
TTGAGTTCTTCCACAAAGAGGCCGGATATACGGCAGCAATCCTGTCCCTGTCATTTTTCGTAATAAAGCCCTTGCAAATAGGGGGGAGACCATATACGGTTTTGAAGATCAATTTTTACGCGAGGATCTATTGGAAATATCAATAATAACAGTATATTGCGATTTTTACGCAGAATTTCTTAACCCTTTCGTGTCCCATAATTGTCCCAAGGAAGATCCCATTTTATCCCACTGTCACCCTTCAGATACTTGTCCCTAGAATGTCTCATTTCTTACTGCTTAGTGTTACTCCGTTTACTTATTATTCCGAGAGCCCTTCTGGATCGTACCAATGATTGCTTTTGAAGTTCATCGACGCTACTGCTCCAGCAATTTTCTTGATAAGCGATGCAGTTCCGAGTTGGCGAGTGCAACCACTTTCTTCTTAACCGTTCGTGAGTAGTATTCCTGTTCGGTTTTAGTCAGCGGGTCACCTTCCAGTTTCTTCTTAAACAATTCTTTCTGCTTTGGCGAGAAAACCTGTGACAGGGCGTGCTCCAGAGAGAATTCTTCGTAACGGTCCTTGCGCCTCCGATCTTTCTCGGCTTTCTGTTCGTAATAAAGCTCGAACAAACCTCTGACCCGCTCCAGATCAAATTCGTCATTTGACCAATTGGGTGCCTGATTGTGAGCCAATGCGTTTCGCCAGGCCTTAACATGGTTTTTATCGGCGTCGGAGAATGTGTTTTTTAGTTTGGTGAACCACGAAAATGACAAGTGATGGTAGGCATAGACGGCTGCCGATAATAAGATGAGCCGGTGATACCGTTCCTTAAGCTCCTCAGTAGGGAGTTGTTGTTCAACTTGATCTGAGGCAAATTGATAGCTTTCTCCTGCATTGATCAGGAGGATCGGAAAACCTTCCCCAAGCCGAGAGTCATTGCTTTTGACAACCTTAGCCAAGGTTTCGTTCACCTCTAGCTCTTCGCTCGGTTCAAACATTGGGAAGCCGAGCTTAGATAGGCTTTTGAGAAATTTATCGTCAGTCATTTTACTTGCCCTCCCGCAGTCGTTCAAGGAAGTAGTCTATATTTGGCCTTAATCGTTCTTCCGCGACATCATAGCTGACCATCTCATGGAAGTGGGTTGCAAGCCTTTCTAGATCCAGTTCGTCCATATGGGCTGTTGCCAGCATCACGCAGTCTTCATAGTCAACTCTAGTCCCGCGCATCAGTTTGCTGGAGATCAAATCGTAGTCATTCAGGATACCGATATAAAGGTGCGAGAATTCAGCCAGCATTTTGTTTCGACCAGCTTCCAGGGGTGATTCCAGTAGTCCGGTTGTGTGAATGTTATTTCCGCGGAATATATCGAAATGAAAAGATTCACCTTTCCGTTTCCAGCCGGAACCAGTGGTTTGCGTGTAACCCATTGCCGGTAATTGCTTTATCAGGTAGTTGTATTCCCTGATGTTGGGCACCATAAAATCTACATCTTTGGTCGATGCCTTGACACCCAGTAGGGTTATGGCCGTGCCGCCACAAGCGATTAAGTTGACTTTGCGCCGCAAGGCACTATTCCATGCCCTCAGGTTGTCGAGGAGTTCGTTTTTGTCGAGCCTGTATACAGATTGTACCATTAAATGCAAATCCTTGTACGGAAAAATACAATTATTTGTATGAAAGCATACAAGAAAAAGTTTTTTTGTCAAGAGAAGTTTTATTTGATGAAGAGTGTAGTTTTTACCCGAGCTTTTTAGCCAAATCTACGGCTTTCAGATGCGTATAGCGCTTAAGCATCTGTAATGTTTTGTGGCCTGAAATACTGGCAACTTCCATAGGGGTTAGCCCCTTTTCAAGTAGCCGTGAACATGCCTCGTGGCGCAAGTCATGTCAGCGATTCTTCTGGGCAGTTTGCACCGTACGGCCACAGCTTTTGATGATAGTGGAACCTCACGAGCTTCGCTGTTCTTTATTTCTGACAGATAGGCTACTCGGCGAGTCAGGTTGATGTTTTTCCACTCCAGTGAAAGTAGTTCGCCTTGCCTCATTGCTGTTTTCAGGGCAATTTGAAAGAGCGGTTTCAGGGTTATCCTGAGGGCTCCCAGCAAAAGTTCTTCTTCACCTGGTTCCAGGTGGCGGTCACGGTCTTTGGGAAGTTTGGGACGAAATTTTTGCTTAGCCATCTGATTTGTTTTTGCGAGACCATCAATAATGTCCCAAAAGGATTTTTCCGCAAGACAGAAAAAACAAAGAGCCGCGGCTGAAAACCGCAACCCTTTGTTTTTATTAGTTGGCGGAGGTAGATGAGAATCGAACTCACCAGGGACGGGATACGCCCCGCATCGGTTTTGAAGACCGTGAGCGTCACCAGACAACTAACTACCTCCAGAGTGTTTTTTGGGGATTCTACGTTTATTTCGGCCTTTCTTCAATTAAAAAATCGCTATCAGGTATTTCAATATCCCAATGTCGTTGTCGTACCAAGAAAGTGGATATCAATTTTTTCACCGGCTGCAAAGAAATCACGTTCTGCTGCCAGCAGGGCAATTCCCTGGGCATCAACCAGGGTACGTAGAATCCCGGTATTCTGGTCGCCAGCACTGCTGACCAGCATTTCACCCTCCTGATCGATGGTTACCGCAACGCGTAAAATTTGTAGACGCCCCTTTTTCTTCTTGATGGGTTCGGTCAGGGTGGCTCGATATAGGGTTTTCAGGACATTACGATGCCCCATCATTTTTAATAATGCCGGGCGAACAAATTCTTCGAAAGTCAGCAGGGTTGAAACCGGATTCCCAGGGAGTGAAAAAACCGGTGTGTTGCCATGCATCCCAAAGGCTGTCGGGTGACCCGGTTTAATTTTGAGCTTCCAGAAGATTTCCTTAACCGCAAACTCTGCAAGAACTTCACGGACAAGATCACGATCCCCAAAAGAAACTCCAGCAGAGGTAATGAAAACATCAGCCTGAAGCCCTGCTGTGATTTTTTCCCTCAGGTCGGTAAGGTTGTCGCGGGCAATGCCAAGAATCAATGGCGTGGCACCGATTTCTTGAACAGCTGCTGCCAGTGCCCAGGAGTTACTGTTGACAACTCCTCCCTTGAAGGAGAGTTCGTCAATTTCTTGTAATTCATCCCCGGTAGCAAGGATAGCAACACGTACGCGGCGGTGAACCGGAACCGTGGCCTGACGGAGTGATGCCAGGAGACTGATTTCTGCCGGGCGCAGCAGGGTTCCCGCCGGGATAACCAGATCACCGGGACGAATATCTTCACCGGTCCAGCGGATATGATCGCCCTTTTTTACGGTTTGCAGGATGGTTATTTTTTGCTGCTCTTCCTGACAGTTTTCAAGGGGGATAACCGCATCAGCTCCTTGCGGAACCGGGGCTCCAGTCATGATTTTAACCGCTGTTCCCGGTTTGGCGGTATCGGTCGATACTTCTCCTGCTGGAAGATATCCTGCCACGGGGAGAACCGTTCCGCTGGTACAATCCTCCACGCGGACGGCATAACCATCCATTGCTGAATTATTAAAACAGGGCAGGGGTTGGTTGGCGATGATGTCTTCAGCCACGGCACGACCTGCTGCGTCAAATAACACCACCTTTTCAATTTCCAAAGTGGGAACATTATCGAGTATCTGCTGGCGCGCTTCATAAAATGAAATCGGCATAGTAGCTCCTGAAGATTAGGTCTGGCTGATCAGTTTAGATGATCATTCAGCGTAATGCCAGTTCATGCTTTTCAAATAGCAACATCTGGTCACGTATTTCAGTTGCTTTTTCAAAATCAAGATCAGCGGCGGCAGCAAGCATTTCTTTTTTGAGTTCGGGGATTTTCTTCTTCAGCTCTTTCGGACTGTATTCTACTCCAGTTTCAGCAACCAAAGGCGGGTCGATATAATCTTTCGCAGAAAGGTCTCCTAGAATTGAGTGCATGGATTTTTTAATTGATTGCGGGGTAATGCCATGTTTCTCATTGTAGGCGAGTTGTTTGGTGCGCCGTCGCTCGGTTTCATCGAGACAGGCCTGCATCGAACGGGTGATTTTGTCGCCATACATGATGACGCGGCCATCAACATTACGCGATGCCCGGCCACAGGTCTGAATCAGCGAGCGGGTTGAACGGAGGAAACCTTCTTTATCGGCATCAAGGATAGTGACGAGCGCCACCTCTGGAATATCCAGTCCCTCACGGAGCAGATTGATGCCGATCAGCACGTCAAATTCCCCTTCCCGCAAGGCACGAATAATCTGTACCCGCTCGAGGGTATCGATATCCGAATGGAGGTAGTTGACGCGGATGTTTAATTCTTTCAGGTAGCCAGTCAAGTCTTCTGCCATCCGTTTGGTCAGAGTGGTGACGAGTACACGGTAACCCTTGTCAGTGGTCAGGCGAATTTCATCAATGAGGTCATCAACTTGTTCGCTGGCTGGGCGAATTTCAATCGGTGGATCGAGGAGTCCGGTTGGACGAATAACCTGTTCAACAAAGACCCCTTGTGCTTTCTCCATCTCGTAATCGGCAGGGGTGGCGGAGACATAAACTGTTTGTGGCTGCCGTTGCTGAAACTCTTCAAACATTAAGGGTCGATTATCCAGCGCACTCGGCAAGCGGAAGCCATACTTGGTCAATGTCTCTTTACGGGATCGGTCGCCCCGATACATGGCTCCAACCTGACTGACACTGACGTGACTTTCGTCAATAAACATCAGCGCATCATCGGGCAGGTAAGAGAGCAGCGTTGCCGGTGGTTCGCCAACCTTACGGCCATCAAGAAAGCGGGAATAGTTTTCAATTCCCTGGCAATATCCCATCTCTTCAATCATTTCGATATCAAACAGGGTTCGTTGCTCAATTCTTTGGGCTTCTAAAAGCATGTTGCGTTCTTGAAAATATTGAATCCGCAGTTGCAACTCATCCTGAATTTCGGTAATTGCCCGTTTCAGGGTTGGCTTGGTGGCGACATAATGGCTGGCAGGAAAGATCGTTGTCCGGTCAAGGCGGTCAATCACCTTGCCACGCAAGGGATCAATCTCACTGATAGCCTCAATCTCATCACCAAAAAACTCAATCCGCAGCGCCCGTTTTTCCTCATAAGCGGGAAAGATCTCAACACTGTCGCCGCGTACCCGGAAGGTGCCACGATGGAAATCAATATCGTTACGTTCGTACTGAATTTCAATCAGGTTATGGAGAAATTCATTGCGATCAAGCTCCATTCCCGTTTTTAAGTTGACCAGCATGCCATAGTAAGCTTCTGGAGAACCGAGGCCATAAATACAACTGACCGAAGCAACAATCAGCACATCCCGGCGCGATAATAGCGAGCGGGTGGCACTGTGGCGCAGCTTGTCGATTTCTTCATTGATGGAACTGTCTTTATCAATAAAGGTATCGGTCGAAGGAACATAAGCTTCAGGCTGGTAGTAATCGTAGTAGCTGACGAAGTATTCAACCGCATTATCTGGAAACAGTTCCTTGAACTCGCTATAGAGTTGTGCCGCCAGGGTTTTGTTATGTGCCAGCACCAGGGTTGGTTTTTGTAACTGATTGACCATATTGGCCATGGTGAAGGTTTTTCCCGAGCCGGTCACCCCGAGGAGAACCTGATGGCGGTCGCCACGCTCGATTCCCTCGACCAGTTCTTTAATTGCCTGGGGTTGGTCGCCACAGGGCTGGTAATCAGATTGCAGCCTAAATTGAGCCATTGTTTCTATCCATAATGAATTATTTGTAAAACCTGATAGCCTTGGGTTGACAGGACACCAGCAGAAGTTCAGAATCCCGCTTTTTTGATGCTCAGTAGAGAAACGGAATCTCAGTCATTGTAGAAGGATAAGGTATGATTGATAAAAAACGCAAATATGTTTATTCGGTTTTTTGGAATTGTGGGTTGATCATTGCTGGTTCCTTGATTCAAACGGTGGTCCTTAAAGGGATTGCAGCCCCCCATCAGTTTATTCCTGGAGGGATATTCGGCATTGCTTCACTGATCCACTATCAGACTGGTTGGCTGAACCCAGGGTTTCTTTATCTGGGACTGAATATACCGATGTTTATTCTCGGCTATCTGTTTGTATCGCGGCGCTTCCTCTGGTACAGCGCACTGGCGATGCTGGTTGTTTCATTATCGTATCAGTTTATCAATATCCCGATTCAAATTGATAATCAACTTTACGCCGCTATTGTTTTCGGTGCTGTTTTAGGTGTCGGTAGCGGTACGGTTCTACGCTCGCTGGGATCAAATGGTGGAGCTGATGTCATGGCGATTATTCTGAATCAAAAATATAATCTTGGGGTCGGCAAGTTCTCCTTTGGCTTTAATCTCATCCTCTATCTGGTCTGTTTTTTCTCAATGCCAGCCGATCTGGTCATTGCATCAATGATCGCAATTTTTATTGCGGCGCAGATGATTGATTATACCCTGTCGTTGTTCAGTCAACGTAAGCTGGTTTTTGTTATCTCACCGCAAACTGAAAAGATCGCTGATCAGATAATGAGTCATTTAAAAATCGGCACAACGTTGGTCCCGGCAGTTGGCACCTATCACCGAGAGGCTAAAACGGTGCTGATGGTGGTGATCAACAATATTCAGCTCAAACGTCTGGAAGAGATTGTATTTACCGTGGATGACCACGCTTTGTTTATTGTTGAGAACACCTTTAATGTACTGGGCTCGACTTTTTCGAAGCGGAAGCTTTATTGAGTTCTGGTATAGATGAAGTTGGTTACTCCTGCCGGGAGGGATGCAATACGGTTAGATATCAGGATCGCAGGTGGGTGGAGATTGTCATACGCGTTGTGCAGGTGTATGTTGATCGGAACTCCTCAATAACTTGTTCAAGCCGCTGCGCGGCTTGAATCGGCGGAGCTGAGTACACTCAAGCAACTTGTGCATGCCGCTCCGCAGCATGAACAAGTCACTCGAGTCGGACAGCGGTATTTCCGCTTATGCAAGCAAGCTTTCACCGCAAAAAAAATCAGTAGTGATAACGAGCCTGAGCGATAAATACTGAATCAGCTTCAACTTTATAGACGATTCTGTGTTCATCATTAATTCGTCTGGACCAATAACCCGACAAACCATGCTTCAGCATTTCTGGCTTTCCGATACCAGAAAATGGTGAACGCTGTATATCTTGGATCAAAGCGTTCACTTGTTTGAGAATTTTTTTATCGGTCTTTATCCAATATTGGTAATCATCCCAAGCTGTTTCAGAAAATATGAGTTTCACAGTGATAACTCTCGATTAGTGCCACCATTTGATTCCAATTGGGCAATTGACTCCAGAAGGCGGCGAGCATTTTTTGGGCTTCTCAGCAAATACGCTGTCTCTTCAAGAGCTTGAAAATCTTCAAGAGACATCATAACAACCGAGTTTTCATTTCGGCGTGTGATAATGACGGCATCATGATCTTCACATACTTTTTCCATTGTTTTTGCTAAGTTGCTACGTGCATTGGTATACGAAATAGCTTCCATGTGAGTTCTCCTTTTCAGTACATGTACAATCTACTGTACCATAAAGGGAAACATAAAACAATAAAATCAACCGGACAGTATATACGTCTGCTTTTTAATCCGAATAGTTCGGTGGTCCACAAGCAGTACGTCGCCGCCGGTTATCCAAAACGTTACGAGTAAAAAAATGAATGAGACTCTGAAAATAGCAATCGCCGGAAAATTCAAAAATACTCCTTTGGGCTTTTTGAGAATCAAGAAAAACCTTGATGTTTCTCACTTTTCAGATACTGAAACAGAGGCCTATTTAAGACAAATAATCTTATCAACACCTTTTGCAGATATAGAAACAAAAGGGAAAAATCATTATTTCAAATGTCTCAAAAACAATGCCATTTTGACTGTTAATTCTCATACTTTTACAATTATCACAGCAAAACAAATAGGCAAAAACCATGCGAGAAATTAATCCAATCGGGATAAT
>JASFYS010000193.1:0-7312 GCA_045047095.1 Desulfuromusa sp.
GTCCGGTTAATTTAAAATACAGACTAAGCATGTAGAAACCTTACGTAGAAAGCTTTCGGACGCGGGTTCGATTCCCGCCACCTCCACCAAATTGAAAAGGGTCGTCCCAATGCGGGATGGCTCTTCTTAATTGGCTCTTCCTCTCATCCAGTGTCCAAAAAAATCTTGCCAGGATTGATGTCTCTCATAAGGCGGCGCTGCGGTGGCATGTCTGGACAACGTAAAAACGGTCGCCAACGAATGTAAGCGACCGTTTTTATTAAAGAATTTGGTGCCGAAGGCGAGACTCGAACTCGCACGAGCAATTGCCCACCACCCCCTCAAGATGGCGTGTCTACCAGTTCCACCACTTCGGCAAACGGGTTGTATTTATACTGAACCGAACCCTCAATTGTCAATAATAAATTGCTACTTTTGAACAGGTGTTGGTGCTGATACTGGCGCTTCTACTGAGCTGGGCATCACCGATTTTGATGTTGCTGAACCATAGAAATAAGCCAGAGTCAAACTGGTTAACATGAAAATAACAGCAGCGGCAACAGTGACCTTGCTCATGAAATTCCCACCTCTAGATCCAAACATGGCCTGGCTGCCACCCGCACCAAAAGAAGCACCCGCTTGAGCGCCTTTACCCATCTGCAATAAAACAATAATGATCAAGGCGATTGAAACAATAATATGAAGTCCAATTAAAATTGAGGTCATGCATTTTCTCCTGTAAGATTTTTTCAGAACCGCAGAAAACTAGCATAGTTGTGTTTCTTTGCAAAGGAATTTTTTCCATGTTGGGTCAATGCAGCATCTTGTGTCCAGTGTGTTTGCTTCTATCTTTCCAGACTGCAGGACAGCAAATAACATAACTCAGAATTATGCGTCACGATCAAGCGCACGGGACACTAGCGATTTTATTGATGAATCGTTACAATGTTCTCCTCTTTGGGTCAGGAAATAGAGATACAGAGGTGATGGCGTCGCAAAAAGTCCACCCCACGGCGTTGCAGCGGCTTTTCAAGACCTCGACATACCCTATGTATGCCTTAGTCCTTGAAAAACCACGACGCCTTGTGGGACGAAATTTTTGCTTAGCCATCTCATTCGTTTTTGCGAGTGCATCAGAGGTAAATTCATCATAATAGGGAAGACATATGACAATGGCTACAGAGCAGCAGGGGCGAGATTATTTTTTACGACTTTTTAACGGGATAGCAGATGCTGTTTTCATTTCTGAATGTGGTGCCGATGGTTTGCCCGGGAAGTATATTGAGGTTAATGATGTTGCCTGTAAAATGCTTCAGTTGACCCGTGATCAGTTATTGAATTTATCCCCTTATCAAATTAACCGGGTTGCCCTTGAAGAAAAGGATGCATTCAAAGCAATCATTGATGCTATTAAAGATACTGGAAAGACCCTTTTCAAGACTGACTTGTTGAGCAATGATGGTTGTTGGGTGCCGGTCGAAATAGGAAGTCAGCTTTTTGAATTGGATGGTAAAAATGTTTATTTTTCCGTCGCGCGGGATATTTCATTAAGGGAAAAATATGAAACATCCATCAAAACCCTCATTCGCAGCACGGTCGGTCTTACCGGCCAGAAATGTCTGGAGGAAATCGTCCAGAACCTATGTCACTGGCTGAATGCAGATGGTGCAAGTATTGCTATTGTGCATGGTGATGTGCTTGAAATCCGTGCCAGTTTTTTTGCCGATCAGCTCCAACCAGCAACCCGTTTTCCTGTGGCTGATTCACCGTTTACAGAGCTCTTAAAGGGGCAGTCCTGCTTCTATGCTGATAAAGCTGACTCAAAATTCTCTGCCAGTAGCTATCTCCCCTTAAAAAACGTTTCCAGTTTTGTTGGTATTCCTATGCATGATCATGATGGGACAATCATGGGGTTTGTGTGTGCCTTTTCTAAAAAACCTCTGCAGACTGTTCCGCATGTTGAAGAGCTGTTTTCGGTCATTGCAGCGCGAGCGGCTGCAGAGTGCGAGCGGATGCATGTGGTGAGAAAGCTGTCCCGAAGTGAAGAAAAGCTTCGAACCATTTTTAATTCGACAGCTGAAGCGATTGTCGGCATCGATATGCTTGGCAAAACCGTCTTCTGCAATCCCTCAGCTGTAAGTATTCTGGGATATGAGGATGAAGCTGACCTTATCGGTAAAAGTTTTTGTCGTTTGGTCAGCCAGGAAAGATTTGTAGTCAAGGGGGCTGGTGTTGAAGAATGCCCATTTATTTCCGCCATTGTAAATGTGGGTAAAATCAGTAGTGAAGATAATTTTTTTACCCACCGCGATGGCCATCAGATCCCTGTTGAGTACTGGGGACACCAGATGAGCCGGGATGAGGAGCTTGTTGGTGGGGTTATTACTTTTATTGATATCTCACGGCGGAAAACTCTTGAAAAACAGTTGCAACATTCCCAACGAATGGAGGCGATAGGAACTTTAACCGGTGGTATTGCTCATGATTTTAATAATATTTTGACGGTAATTTCCGGCTATGTCGGACTATTGCAATCACAGATTTCTGAAAATCCAAAACTGTTATCTAAAATCCAGAAAATTGGTGAAGCGGCCGAGCGCGGTTCAAAACTGACCCATGGCTTACTGGCATACAGCCATAAAAAAACCAAACCCTCCACTCCAGTTGACTTAAATCAATTGATCTTGAATATCCAGGAATTTTGTAGCCGAGTTATTGGGGAACATATCCAAAAAACACTGTTGCTTTCGGAACAGCAGCTTGTCGTCCTGGCGGATACCTCACAGTTAGAACAGGTTCTGGTGAATTTAACAACCAATGCTCGTGATGCGATGCAAGATGGTGGTGAGTTGACAATAACAACAGAACGGACTGAAATAGATCGAAGTTTTTGTCAGATGTATGGCTATGGTGAGCCGGGGGAATACGCATTAATTTCGGTTGCAGATAGTGGCGTAGGGATTCCCAAAGAGATTCAACAGAAGATTTTTGATCCTTTTTTTACAACAAAGGATACGGGGAAGGGAACCGGTCTTGGATTGGCGATGGCATGGGGAATCGTTAAACAGCATAAGGGCTATATTCTGGTTGATAGCCTTCCCGGAGAAGGTTCACAGTTTAAGATCTACCTGCCGTTATCAAATCAACCTGTTGCCCGCTCTGTCGTTGCCACCAGTGCCCCTCTTCCCGGTGGCAACGAAACTCTGCTGCTGGTTGAAGATGACCCATTAGTGCGTGAATCAACCAACAGCATTCTGACCACTGTCGGTTATCAGGTTGTGGTCTGTGATTGTGCTGAATCGGCACTAAAGATTCTGGATCAGAAAAAAACTGAGTTCGCTTTGATTCTTTCAGATGTTGTTATGCCGGGTATCAAGGGCCCAGAATTTTATCAGGAAATTAGAAAAATAACCGCTATACCGGTTATTTTTATGAGTGGCTATACGTTTGACTCATTACATGAACAGGGTCTGGTTAACGAAGGGGTTATGTTGTTAAATAAACCCATTAAGCCGCTGGAGCTGTTAACCAAAATACGTGAAACCCTTGTTGGTCTGAATCCTGCCTGAGGTATCATCCGCAGGCTTAGCGATTATGAGATTAGCCTGATAAGGTTATTGAGAAGATTGAATAAGACAGTAAATACCTGATATCGACTACCATTAATGTCTTTTTTATCCCATATAGGATTGACAACTTTATTCTTCAATGTTAAAACACTTTTTTAAAATAGATATGAGGTGTCATCGTATGGTTAAAAAACTGATCGGTCGTAAGCTTAAATCTTCTCGTCTAAAGCGGGATAAAACCATTCAAAACCTTGCGGAAATGTCGCGGGTTTCATCAAATATGATCTCCCGAATTGAACGTGGATTAACAATTCCGTCGGTTGAGATAATGATGAAATTGGCTGATGCTCTGGGGTTAAGTCTCAATTATTTTGTTGAAGAGGCAGAAAAAGGAAACAACATAGTTTTTACCCCGGATGGTCAAGGCGAGCCCATCTTCTTTTTCGAAGACAAACACCAGATAGCAAGCTTAACACAAGGGTTACGTGATCCCGGATTTTCAGTTTTTGTTGATACCCTTGAACCTTACTGTGATAGTGGTGAGGGGGGGATGGTTCATACCGGGGAAGAATTTGCAATGGTTTTAGACGGTAGCCTTGATTTCGTGATTGAGGGTGAAGAATTTCATTTGGATAAAGGTGATTCCCTCAGCTTTAAGGCTTCCTTGCCGCACAGTTGGAAAAATATCAATAACCAGCAGGCTAAAATTCTCTGGATTGTTTCTCCTCCACCGAATGTTTGATGGCGCCTCAAGAAGCTCTTTCTTCAGAGTCGCTGCGGTTTTCAGAACCTCGACATGCTCTTTATAAACACTGCAATATTTTTTACGGCAGAAGGGAAATTGAACTATGCAAGTTAAGAAAATTGTCGGCAAAAAATTAAAAGAGATTCGTCTTAAACAGGATCTGACAATTCAGATTCTGGCAGAAAAGTCACAAGTCTCTTCCAATATGATTTCGCGGATAGAACGTGGACTGACCATTCCATCGGTCGAGATTCTCATGCGTCTGGCAACGGTCTTCGATAAAAGTATCAACTATTTTGTCGAAGATGTTTCCTCCTCGCACGAAATTGTTCATACCCGTCCTGGTGGGAGGGATAAAACTGTCTATGATGATGAGCACAATATGCACACTGAATCCTTCACTTCTGGGCTGCGTGACCCGCAGTTCATGTCATTTTACTGTACCGTCAAAAAGGGTGGAAAAAGTGGAAAAAATAACATGTATCATCCAGGCGATGAATTAATTTATCTTATGGATGGACGCCTGAAAATGACCATTGCCGACGCTGTTTATATTCTTGAAGCAGGGGATAGTCTTTGTTTTAAATCTCATCTACCGCATCGATGGGAAAATATAGGTGCGGGCGACGCCAAGGTTATATGGACATTATCACCATTTACCATAATCTGAACTTGTCCAACTGCTTGAAATTTATATGACTCTTATTGACATGTTCTAAATATAATGTATAGTCTTGGCAATACTGATCTGGATGTTGATCCTCTAGAAACCCGTAAGGGGGCATTATGAACAAGTCTGAACTGGTAGAAACCCTATCACTCAAGAACAATCTGACTTACAAAAAATCTGAGCAGATTGTAAATTTGATTTTTGATGCGATGTCACAGGCACTCATTGATAGTGACCGAATTGAAATACGTGGTTTTGGAAGTTTTATGGTCAAAGACTATAAAGCGTATATGGGGCGCAATCCGAAAACTGGCGAAATCATTAAGGTTAATGAAAAAAAATTACCATTTTTCAAAGTTGGAAAAGAATTAAGAGAACGCGTAGATAACTGATTACGATGATCAATAACAACCATTAAAGACCCGTTCACCCTAGTGGATGGGTTTTTTTATTTAACCGGCAGGTAAGATTAATGTTGCATACCTATCAAGGGATAACTCCAAAACTGGATGATAGCGTTTTCTGTGTTGATTCAGCAGAGATTATTGGCGATGTAGAAATCGGGACGGATTCAAGCGTCTGGTTTCAAGTTGTGATCCGGGGTGATGTTAATTTTATCCGCATCGGCGCAAGAACCAATATCCAGGATGGTTCTGTCATTCATGTGACCCATAAAATACATCCCACCTTTATCGGCGATGATGTGACCGTTGGTCATAACGTCACCTTGCATGGATGCAAGATTGGCAATCGGTGTCTAATTGGTATGGGAGCCGTGGTTATGGATGCTGCCAATGTTGAGGATGATTCAATGGTCGCTGCCGGAGCATTGGTCACCCCGGGAACACATGTCCCTTCCGGCACGTTGTACGCCGGATCTCCAGCGAAATATAAGCGCCATTTATCGGAAGATGAGGTTTTAAGCCTCAAGCAATCTGCTTTAAACTATTTGAATTATACTGAAAATTATAGAAACTGATGGAACTTTTGATGCGAAGGCGATATATATGAGCCCGGTCGATTTTTCAGACTTAACCAACAGTCCACTATTTAAAGGAATGGCTACTAAAGAAATAGAGTACCTCAGCTCTATTTTTACTATGAGTCAGATCCCTGAAGGCAAAACCGTTTTTATCGAAAATATGCCGGGAGAATCTCTTTATCTGATTAAACAAGGGACTGTAAAAATTTCACAGATGCTGGCAGAGGTTGACGAACAGGATCTAATGACACTTGATGCTGGCGACTTATTTGGTGAGATGGCCGTTATTGATGGCGGCAATCGGTCTGTTACTGCCAGAATCGCTAAAAATGCAATTCTGTATAGCTTGAATCGGAAGGATTTTAACGCTTTGGTCAGTGAAAAAACCCGGCTCGGGCTGCAATTAACCTTGAATATTGTCAGAATTTTCAGTGCCAGGATGCGTCATGCTAAAAAGGATTACCGGACGATGCTCACGGCTAGTCTGGCTC
Organism: Desulfuromusa sp.; assembly: GCA_045047095.1. Lineage (GTDB taxonomy): Bacteria > Desulfobacterota > Desulfuromonadia > Desulfuromonadales > Geopsychrobacteraceae > Desulfuromusa. The sequence goes on from JASFYS010000193.1 coordinate 6,437, forward strand.
GTAAGAATTAACCGGTATTTTTGAAAACATGGATGGATGAGTCGGCAGTTTTATTTGCCGACTTTTTTTGTTGAGAAATGAGTAATCACAGTATACGTTATAAGCAATCTGCACTTAACTTCAGGGGTCATTAAAAGCCCTTTTTTGTCTGTTTTTCTGAGATAGTATTCTTGGAGGAATCATGTCTGCATTATTAAATCAGCAATTAATATTTGGATTGTTGGGCGGCTTGGGAATGTTTCTGTTCGGCATGAAAATCATGTCTGAAGGGTTGCAGAAATTAGCCGGTGATAAAATGCGAAAGATTCTGGCGGCGTTGACAGACAACCGTATTATCGGGACTCTGGTCGGAATTGCAGTTACTGCGATGATTCAATCCTCAAGTGCAACGACAGTTATGGTTGTTGGCTTTGTTAACGCCGGATTGTTGTCTTTGGTTCAATCAATTGGTGTCGTCTTAGGGGCAAATATCGGCACCACTATTACGGCTCAATTGATAGCTTTTAAAATTACTAAATTTGCCCTCCCGGCCATCGGCCTTGGTGCCGGCTTTAAACTTTTCAGTAAAAACAAGAAATATACCTATCTAGGTGAAATTATCCTGGGTTTGGGATTGGTTTTTTTCGGTCTTGCGACGATGAAGGTGGCTTTTAATCCGTTAAAAGCAAGTGATGATTTCCGGCAATTGTTTTTGCTGGTTGGTGATTATAAACTGCTTGGTGTTTTAATCGGGGCGTTGTTGACAGTTATTGTGCAAAGTAGCAGTGCCACTATCGGTATTACCCTGGCTTTGGCAAGTTCCGGGCTGATTTCGTTCGAAGCTAGTGTTGCTTTGATCCTTGGCGAAAATATTGGGACGACAATCACCGCTAATAT
>JASFYS010000194.1:0-12878 GCA_045047095.1 Desulfuromusa sp.
CCGTCATTCCCGCGAAGGCGGGAATCCAGAGAGACACAAGCTTTCGAGAAAAACGGGATCCCCGTTTCCACGGGAATGACGACTTTTGCAAGAAGCTCAGTCGTTAATCTTTTTTGAAGGAGGTATCTGTATGAGACGTATTATTATTTTGGCTTTAGTGTTGTTGACGATGATGACTGTATTTGCAATGCAGGCTGCAGCCGGATCAGTTCTGGATGAGATCAAGGCATCAGGGAAGATTATCTGTCTTGTTAATCCGAACTCACCGGGTTTTTCTACTCCGGACAGTAAAGGTGTTTTTCAAGGATTTAATACCGATTTTTGTAGAATGGCAGGTGCTGCAATTTTTGGAGATACTGGCAAAGCGGACATCCGGGGTATCGGTTTTTCTGATAGCATGAAAACAATTGTCGCTCGCAAGGCGCACATGGCATCCCGGAGTATTACTAATACTGGTACTCGTGACGCAGATCCGGGTTTGGCTTTTGTGGTTACAACATTCTACGATGGGCAAGGTTTTATGGTTGCAAACAGTTTGGGGGTTAAATCGGCAACTGAATTGAGTGGTGCTACTGTCTGTGCTGAGGAAGGTTCGACCACTTTACTGAATATCGCAGACTGGTTCGGAAATCGGAAAATGTCCTATAAGGTTGAAAATATTGGTGACAAAACGGCACGTCTGCAGGCTTTCTACGCCGGAAAATGTGATGTTCTGGCCAGCGACTATACCGCACTTTTATCGGATCGTCAGCTGGCACCAAATCCGGGTGGTTACAGCATCCTGCCTGAAATCATTTCGAATGAGCCACTGACTTTGGTGGCCCGACCGGACCAGGAATTGGAAGCTATCCTCTTCTGGGGGTTCCAGGTGATGCTTACAGCGGAGAAGTATGGAATTACTTCACAAAATGTTGATACCTTTATCAAGGATCTCGATAATCAGCCTAAAGCAGTAAGACGTCTCCTTGGGGAGAAAAGTGCAGTGGGCGATATGGCAGTGAAATTGCAAATTCCCAGCAACTGGGCTTACAATATTATCAAGCAGGTGGGAAATTACGGTGAGGTGTACGAGCGACATCTCGGTCAAAGCACCGTGTTTAAACTTGTGCGCAAGGGGACTCCAAATGATTTGAGTTCACGCGGTGGGCTTATGTACGCTTATCCGATACGGTAAAAGCATAGATAGTTACTTTTAGTTTGGTCTGTTGCTAAACAAAAAAGCCTCGCAGATAATTTTGCGAGGCTTTACCAATTAGCAGTTCGAAGCAAGTTAAAAGATTAGTATCCTAGGTAGGTCCCCCTTCACTACCTTCCGGGACTTCCGGTTCTGCTGGTGGTGTCGAAGCTGCTGGGGTTGCCGGGGTTGAATTGCCATCTTCAGTATCTATGTACCCGAGACCGAGCTGCGGTTTCCATTGCAAAAAGTCAAACCCAAGTGTCACAGCACCATTTTCGAACAAATAACCGCCGCTGAGATCAGCTCCAAATTTCTTTTCCTTAGCAAAGGGGAAATAGCTAACACCTGCAGCGACTACCGCAGTATTTGCATCATCATCTGACATTATCTTGGCTGTAACTCCCCAATCCGCTGCAGAAGCGCCGAAATTGTATGAAATTCCAAAAAACCCCCCAGCTCCAGCTTGAGCCTGAGCAACTAAACCGAAAATAAAGATACTTAGAATTAATAAGCGCTTAATCATAATTTGTCCCCTTTGTCTGTGGTAAATTATCTTTCAAAATATGTATACCTAGCTAATCGAGACAGTATAAAATGGAATGCATTGATGTCAAGCGACAAAATAAGTTTTTCTGGGTGAAATGCTAATCTTTTAAGACTTATTCTGCTATAAGGATAATGGTCAACAACCTTGTTATTTGTTATGACGATGGACTTGTAGAAGAGACTTAAATTCTGTGCTCAAGAGGAAAAGAGATGACAACCAAAACTATCCGTATTATTGGGGTTCCTATTGATTTGGGACAAAATCAGCGTGGGGTTGATATGGGGCCGAGCGCTATTCGCTATGCTGGCTTGTCTATGCGACTCAAGTCTTTGGGTTATCAACTTCACGATACCGGGAACCTGTACGTTCCAGTGCGGGATTCTCTGGTAGAGAAGTCGGATGATTTTCTGGGGGCAGTCCAACAGGTTTGTCAGGCGGTTTATGAAGCCGCAGCACAAGCGGTAAAAGACGGAGAAATTCCGTTGTTTCTTGGCGGCGACCATTCTCTGGCGATTGGAACTATCGGTGGCGTCACCAGCCGTGAACCGATCGGGGTTATCTGGATTGATGCCCATGGTGATGCCAATTCACCAGAAACATCACCTTCTGGAAATATCCATGGGATGCCGGTTGCGACGCTGCTTGGTAAGGGTTTTCCTGAGTTGGTTAACATCGGTCGACCTGGAGCAAAGTTGCTTGGAAAAGATTTAGTTCTGATCGGTATCCGTGATCTGGACAGGAGTGAACGGGATTGGCTGAAACAGAGCGGGGTCAGAATTTATACGATGCGCGATCTGGATGAGCGGGGAATGGGGGCGGTCACCCGTGAAGCACTGGAACATCTACAGGGGCACAGGCGGCTGCATATCAGCCTGGATATGGATGGTCTTGATCCCGATATCGCTCCGGGAGTTGGAACTCCGTCGCCGGGAGGATTGAGTTGTCGTGAGGCACAGTTGTTTATGGAAATCATCGCTGATACCGGCAAGCTGGCCTCTGCTGATATTGTAGAGATCAATCCAATTCTTGATCATGAGAACCGTACGGCAAAAATAGCAGTTGAGCTAGCAGCATCGCTGTTTGGTAAGAGTATTTTATAACTAGTTGATAACTGGTGGTAAACCCGGGACTGTCCTAGGCTCCATCGGGGGCTGTCCCGGGTTTACGGGTCTGAAACTATGTCTGGTCGCGCCGCAAAATCCAGATTGAGAGACAAAACAAAAGTTGTTACCACTGAGACACAGAGTTTCTGAGAAAATTCTTCAAACCTTTCCAGGATTTAAGCTCTTTAAAAAGATTTTGAATCTGCTTTCCTCTGTGTCTCAGTGGTGAATCCCCTTTTTGTTGTTTTAATCTAACGGTAATTCGGTTTTTTTCAGTACTGTCTTCAGTGCAAAGGATGACTGAACCCGTAGAACCCCAGGTATCCCGGTTAAGCGGTTGTGGATACGCATGTAATCTTCGTTGTCGCTGACAATGACCCGTAGCAAAAAATCACTGTCCCCCGACATCAGATAACATTCCATCACCTCTTTGACTTTACCGATTTCTTTTTCAAAATGTTGCAGTTTTTCCTGCTGTTGCCCTTCTAGTGTGACTCTGACGAAAACATTCCCCGGTTTACCAATTGCTGCTTGATCAATCAGCATCACATATTTATCTATAATGCCGTTCTGTTCAAGCAGGCGAACCCGCCGTAAACAGGCAGATTCAGAGAGTTTGACCTTTTCAGCCAGTTGAACATAGGTGAGTCGACCATCCTTTTGTAAGGCGGATAAGATTCTTTGATCAATTGCATCTATCTGGTTTTTTCGTGGAATCTTTGACATTATTGAATAATAGCAATGGAATCCAGCGAATAACAGCATTTTATTTTTTATTTTGCAGGAAAATAATCCTTTTCTGGTGATAAAATTCAAAATAATAAGGACGCCTATTAACTGCGCCTACAAACTGACTGAAAAGGAGAGTGCCATGATCGTTGGGATCCTGAAGGAAATCAAAATTGAGGAAAATCGTGTCTGCATGACGCCGGCTGGGGTTGAAGTTATGAAAAACAACGGCCACCTGGTTCTCGTTGAAACTTCTGCTGGTGTTGGTAGTGGTTTCAGCGATGCCGATTATAAAAATGCCGGCGCAGAAATATCACCATCGGCTGCCGATGTTTATGCTCGTTCAGAGATGGTGATGCATGTAAAAGAGCCGCAGCCAAATGAATATCCAATGATTCGCGAGGGGCAGATTGTTTTTACCTATTTCCACTTTGCTGCTGGCGAAGGGTTGACCCGGGCAATGATTGACCGGAAAGCAATCTGTGTGACCTATGAGACAATTACCAATCCCGATGGCTCACTGCCGCTGTTAACACCAATGAGTGAAGTTGCCGGGAGGATGGCAGCGCAAGAAGCAGCCAAGTATTTAGAGCGTGCCCAGGGGGGTCGTGGAATTTTGATGGGTGGGGTTCCGGGAGTGGCTCCGGCAACAGTGATGGTTATTGGTGGTGGTGTCGTTGGTACCCATGCGGCGCAGATGGCGTGTGGTCTTGGTGCTAAAGTTTATCTGCTTGATATGGATCTTGACCGTTTACGGCACTTGTCCGAGGTGATGCCGAAAAACTGTTTCCCAATGATGTCTTCTCCGGCAACCGTTCGAGAACTGGTCAAGGAGGTTGATGTTGTCATTGGTGCGGTTCTGGTTCATGGGGCTAAGGCGCCAAAGCTGGTGACTCGCGATATGCTCAAGACGATGAAGCCGGGAGCGGTTCTGGTTGATGTGGCGATTGACCAAGGGGGCTGTTTTGAAACCTCAAAAGCAACAACCCACACTGATCCTATCTATATGGTTGATGGCGTTGTCCATTATTGTGTCGCCAACATGCCGGGTGCTGTTCCATTAACTTCGACGATGGCTTTGACCAATGCAACCCTGCCTTATGCGGTTAAATTAGCGAATCAGGGCTGGAAACAAGCTGCTTTGGCTGATGATGGCATCAAGGATGGTTTGAATGTTGTCGCTGGTCAGGTCTGTTATGCTGGTGTGGCAGAGGCTTTTGGGCTTGATTTTGTTCCTGTAGAGAAGATTCTGCAGGGTTGATATTGACAGCCATGAAGAATAAAAAGGCCGGAATCCATATTGGACTCCGGCCTTTTTCTATCTTTCCTGACGCAAAATTACAGTTTTTTCAAAGCATCCTGTGCTGCAAACATGTAGGTATTATCGGAAGGTTTGGCGGCCAATTCCGGATGGGTTGCATACTGGTATATCAAAATATCCTCAATCGTCGCACCCATTTGAATCGCAAAGGAAATAAAATCAACATTGCCTGCTGAGCAATGTCCTTTTCTCAGCACCGAGCCGCCAATAAGTTTACGGGATTCTTTATCAAACACCAGCTTGGTTTGAATCATGTTCACTCCGTCCATCATTGGATACATCGCCATAACTTCTGATTCGCCGACGACATAATCCAGTCCTTCCCGTTCAGCTGCTTTTGCAATAAGCCCCGCTGAGCCAAAAGTGTACTCAAAAGCACTTGAGGCGTTGGCGTTGATGATGCCTGGGAAAGTCGTCCGATTGCCAAGGATATTTGCTGCAGCAACCTTGGACATAAAGACCGCGTTGGTGCCAAATTCTCCCATGCTCGGGTTTCCGGTCACAAATGATTTTTTCTCAGCGCAATCACCAGTTGAATAAATATTTTTTACATTCGTTTCCATGTGTTCATTGACGACAATGCCAAACCGGGAGGTTGTGATTCCGGTTTTTTCTGCCAGGGAGATATCTGGCTTAACCCCGACCGAAACAATGACAAAGTCAGCGGGAAGGACATCTCCATTATCAAGAACAACTCCAGAGACATTGCCATCTTGTCCTTCAAACGCGGTGACTTGTGTCCTGTTAATGACTTTGACCCCTTTGTCGATGATATGTGTCTCGATGGTTTCAGCAAAATCATCATCCATCGTCATCAGCAGGACATGAGGCTGCATCTCCACAACAGTCACCTCAATCCCCAGTTGTTTCATAACCACAGCAACTTCAATACCGATATAACCGCCACCAACAACAACACATTTTTTATATTGTTTGGCAAATCCGCGCAGCTGTTCCATATCACTTTTAGAGCGGACATTGACGATGTTTTTCAGGTCTATGTTTGGAATTGGTGGAATAAAGGGTTGCGATCCGGTTGCTATGACAAGATAGTCATAGGTGAATTTCTGACCCGTTACGGTGGTCACTGATTGTTGGTCTTTATCGATCGATTCAACGTAATCAAGAACCAGCTTAGCCCCAAAATCTGTGACCAGAGTGTTGGAAATACAAAATTTATCAACTGGTTTTTTATCAGAAATACCATAGGGAACAGCACAGCGATTGGCGTTGATTTCTTCATCCTTAATAAGGGTGACATCAAACTTCTGATCTGATTTGTGTAGTGCATGAACGATCAAGCGACCGGCTGGACCACCACCGATAATAATGACTTTCTTCATAACAACCTCCGGTTAAGTTAGATATATGGATATTTGTATAGAGTACTCCAAAATCATGATGAAGGAAATATCTTTCTGCGGGTTGCTTTTTGTTTTGACCCGGCTTTATTGTAATGAAGTTTGAGAATTATAGATGCCCCCAATTGCTTGACTTCACTTTTGTTGTATTCGCAAAAACGAATCAGAGGGGGCAACGAAAAATCACTGCACCACTGAAGAGGGGACTTTTGGCGCCGCCATCACTTTTTACTTATTAAGGAACAGTAGATGAAAAAATCAGCAAGATTAGAAAATTTTCCGATCATGATGTTTTCCATCACCATGGGATTATCCGGGTTGAGTATTGCCCACCGAAAAGCTTCGCACCTTTTCCACTTTACCCGTCTTATCCCTGATCTTCTTGCGGGGTTGACCAGCGTGGTGTTTGTCGCCATTGCTCTGACCTATATTGTGAAATATTTTAAATATCGGGCTGAAGTTAAAGAAGAATTTTCCCATCCAGTCAGGATTAACTTTTTTGCCGCTGTCCCGATATCATTACTCCTGATGTCGGTCATGTATCAGGAGATTAATCTCCAGGTTGCTACAGCTCTATGGTGGGTAGGGATGTTGTTACAGGGCTATCTGACTTTATATACGATCAGTTTTTGGATCAACCGGAATCTTGAAATCCAATTTTCAAATCCGGCCTGGTTTATTCCGATTGTTGGTAACGTTCTGGTTCCTGTCGGGGGGATTGATATCGTCAATCGTGATTTTTTAATGTATTTCTTTTCCGTCGGGATATTCTTCTGGATCGTATTGCTGACCATCATATTAAACCGGATTATATTTCACAATCTTCTGGCGAAAAAATTTATGCCGACCTTGTTTATATTTATTGCTCCTCCAGCGGTTGGCATGATTTCCTATGTCAAGTTGACGGGTGAATTTGATCTATTTGCCAGTTTTTTGTTCAATATTGGACTGTTTTTTACTTTTCTTTTATTGTTCATGTACAAAAACTTTATCAAGCTTGAATTTTTTATCTCCTGGTGGGCTTTTACTTTCCCATTAACCGCGATGACCATTGCGTGTATTTTGGCACACCATATGACCGGATCTGTCTTCTGCTATTATGCTGCTATCGGCTTACTTGCTCTGGCGACCTGTATCGTGGTTTTTGTAGCTTACAAGACCGTTTACCACATGTTGAAAAAAGAAATTTGTGTGATTGAATGATGCATTCGCAAAAATGCATCAGATGTCCAAGCTAAAATTTCGCACCACAAGACGTCGTGGTTTTTCGAGGGTGAAGGCATACATGTTGTATGTCGAGGTCTCGAAAAAACGCTACAACGCCGTGGGGCGGATTTTTTTTGCGATGCCATCATTGAATAGCTGATGAAGAAACTCACCCATCCTGTAAAAGGGGGTGAGTCTTAATGGCTATAAACTGTGTTTCACATGCTTCTCACGTAACAGTCTTTTGTTGATTTTTCCAACGCTGGTTTTATCGATTGCCTCAACAAACTTAAATTTCAATAGAATGATTTGTTTGGAAATAATCCCTTTATCAATAAACCCGCGAATATGGTTCATCAGCTCTTTTTCGCTAACTTCACTCTCTGGTTTCTTTACCACCAGCGCCAGTGGTTTTTCTCCCCATTTTTCATCTGCTAGACCGATGACGGCGACCTCAGCAACTCCAGGATAGGCAACAAGTAAATCTTCTACTTCCAGTGATGAAATCCATTCTCCCCCTATTTTAATCACATCTTTAATCCGGTCGGTAATTTTGATGTAATTATTTTTATCTTTACTCGCAACATCACCTGTATGCAAATATCCACCGCGCCAGAGCGTCTCTGAGTTGCGTTGATCTTTTAAGTAACCCTGAGTCAGCCACGGAGCGCGGACAACAATTTCACCGACACTTTCGCCATCGGCTGGAATAGTTTCCATTTGTTCATCGACAATTTTCAGTTCAACCAACGGCATCGGTCTTCCCGTTTTGCAGCGGATATCCAACTCTTCTTCATCAGATAAATCAGACTCAGTCACGTGAGCAAGGGTTAGAACTGGACAAGTTTCCGACAAACCGTAACCGGTGTAGATATCAACGCCCTTTTGCATGGCTGCTTTGCACATCGCTTTTGGTAAAGCTGCTCCACCAATCAGAACTTTCCAGTTTGATAAGTCTATTTCATTGAACAGAGGATGGCTCATCAGCAGGTGGAGGATCGTTGGGACACAATGGGAGAAGGTGACCTTCTCTTTATCAATCAGCTTGAGAAGCACATCCGGGGTGTATTTTCCAGGGTAAACCTGTTTCAGCCCGAGTGCTGTAGCAATATACGGAAGTCCCCAGGCATGGACATGGAACATCGGGGTGATTGGCATGTAGACGTCCTGCTGATGGAGTCGACCATGAACAACGACGGTTCCGAGAGCCGCCATCCCCGCAAGGGTATGGAGAACCAGTTGGCGGTGACTGAAATAGACCCCTTTTGGCATACCGGTGGTGCCGGTGGTGTAAAATGTGGTGGCACGGGTACTCTCATCAAAATCTGGAAAGTCGTAATGATCATTGCTTTCCGCCAGAAGACTTTCGTATTCTCCGGCAAAGGTTAAAGTTGTTTCCGGCTGCTGTCGTCCATCCTGAAGTAAGATATACTCTTTGACTTTGTCGATGCGACCCTTGATCTGCTCGAGAAGGGGTAGAAATTCTTCGTTGACCAGAATGTAGTCATCTTCGGCATGGTCAATAGTGTAGAGGATCTGTTCTGGTGACAAGCGGACATTCACTGTATGCAATACGGCACCAAGCATTGGGACTGCATAGAAACATTCTAGGTAACGATGACTGTCCCAGTCCATGACCGCAACAGTATCACCCGGTTTGACCCCGATTTCTGTCAGGGTGTTTGCAAGTTTACAGATCCGTTGTTTGAATTCAGCATAGGTGAAACGGGCTTGGTTGCGGTAAACTATCTCTTGTTGCGGGTCATTGACGACCGGTGCTTGGAGTAGATTTTTTATCAATAAAGGATAGGTGTAGGCTGACGCGGTACGCTGTATCAGGTTGTCGGGCATGAAAGCATCTCCTTGCTGTTTTGAAGTTAGATCAAATCGTTAGAAAATAGACTATACGATCATAGTGAATTGATGCAAGAACTGTTGGTTATGAAGGTCGATCTCAGTGACTATGAATGAGTTGGAGCCTAAAAAGTGAAATTACCTCAGCCTTTGATTGCAGGAATCCTGCTGCGCCGATATAAGCGATTTTTTACCGATATTGAATTGTCGGATGGAACTGTCGTCATCGCCCACACGCCCAACACCGGAAGTATGAAACAATGCGCCGTTCCCGGAGCTCGTGTTTTGATTTCCCAATCGGATAATCTCAAGCGTAAGTTAAAGTACACCCTGGAGTTAATCAAAATTGCTGAGCATTGGGTTGATACTCACACCCAGAGAACCAACCGGGTGGTTGAAGAGGCTTTACGCAACAATGGAATTCAATCTCTGGAAGGTTTTAGAGTCCAGCCAGAATATAAGTTCGGCAAGAGTCGAATTGATTTTTATCTGGAAAAAGTTGGTAACAAAGTCTTGCTTGAAGTGAAAAATGTGACCCTCTGTTGTCAGGAAAAGATAGCTTGCTTTCCCGATGCGGTAACGACCCGCGGGCAGAAACATTTGCGAGAATTGCTTGCAGCCAAAAAACAGGGCTACCGGGCGATAATTTTTTTCTTAGTCCAGCGAAGTGAAGCGACAGAGTTCTCTCCAGCTGATGCGATCGATCCCGAATATGGACGACTTCTGCGTGAGGTTGTAGCTGAGGGGGTTGAAGCTCTGGCCTACAAAACCGTTGTCACTCCAGAAGAAAATCGGGTCGGGGAACAAATCCCTGTAGTACTGTGAAGGACGTTTATGCGTGCTGTCGGATTGATTACTGAATATAACCCTTTCCATAATGGCCATCTGCATCATTTGCGGGAAAGTTTACGCGTGACTGGGGCAGACGTTTCAGTTGCGGTGATGAGTGGTCATTTTCTGCAGCGGGGAGAACCCGCTCTGGTGGATAAATGGGCGCGAGCCGAGATGGCGTTGGTCGCTGGAGTTGATCTGATTGTTGAACTGCCGCTTCCCTGGGCTGCCAGTAGTGCCCCCGATTTTGCTCGAGGAGCAGTGCAGGCTTTGGATGTACTTGGTGTTGACAGCCTTTGTTTTGGAAGCGAATCGGGGGCGCTCGAATCGTTACAATATTGTGCAGATTTTCTGCACAACCACGATTCTATCGTTGCTCAGAAAACGTCAGAATTGCTGCGCCAGGGAGTGACCTATCCGCAGGCAAGATCACAAATTTTGACTGAATTATTGCCCGGTGAGATTGATTCTGCGGTTTTGGCAGAACCGAATAATATTCTTGGGATCGAATATCTCAAGGCTTTAATTCGGCTGAAAAGTGCTATTTTCCCAGCAACAATTCAGAGAATTGGAGCCGGATATCACGATACCAAAATTGGTTTAAACGGAATTGCCAGTGCGACCGGGATTCGTAATAAACTAGCGGCAGCTGAACCGGTTGACGATCTGCTCCCATCAGCAGTATCGCAAATACTGCAGCAGGTAGTGGCTGCGGGGGGTCTTTTTTCTGCAGATAATTATTTCCGGTTGCTCTTGGCGCAAGCTTTCCGCAATTCGACAGAACTAGTCAATTTTTGGCTGGTGGAAAATGGAATAGAAAACCGCTTGCTCAGTGTTGCGGAAGAATCATCGTCTCTCGAAGGATTGTTGGTTGGTCTCAAATCACGCCAGTTAACCCGAACCCGTATTCAACGTATTCTAGTTTCAGTTTTACTGGGGATGGATAAGAAAGTTGTGCCGCAATTATTTTTAACCGGGCCACTTTATCTACATCTTCTGGGCGCCAGTGAAAAGGGGCGACAGTTTCTGGCACATAGTCGCAAACAGAGAAAAATCCCCTTAATCCAGAACTTTTCCCGTGTTTACGCAACGCTTAAGCGCTATTATGGTATTGAGTCGACAGAATACCACCTTGCTTTGCAACAGTTGGAGCTGGAATTGCGGGCGACAAAAATTTATACATTGCTTGGGCACAACTATTCAGGTGGCAGCCGCAATCGTGATTTTTATGAAGAGTTAAGAAAAGGGAGTTAAAAGTGGCAGATACAATCATTACCCGGGATATGAAAATCGAACAATTGGTGGAGCTCAAAGAAGACGCTGTTGGCTATCTTTTTCATAAAAATATCCGCTGTATCCGTTGTGGTGAGCCGGTCTGGGATACGATCGAAGAGGCGGCGCGGAAGAAAGATTATTCTGAAGCCGAGATTGACCAGTTGCTGGATGAGCTCAACCGATTAAGTTGATTTTTAAAAGATCCACAACAAACAGGAACCTCTTATTTTGATGGAGACTAGCTGATTTTGATCTGGACTCAGCTTCAGCGTTACCCTTGACCGCCAAACATCTTCATCATCTTCTCCATCTTCTCCTTCAGGTCTGAGGGCATTTCCTGCTGCTGATTGTTCTGCCTGTTGGGAGGAGGATTATATTGTTCCATCCGGTTGCTTGGCCGCTTTCCTTCGAGGAGATTCTGGATGGTCATTTTGGCGTGATTTCTTGCTATTTTATCAGCTACTGGTTGATGTGTAATTTTAATATCCGCAGAAACTGTAAATTTGGCTGCAGGGACAGAACCTTTATTGATGGTTGTTGCCACCTCTGTAGACTTCATCCCCATCATATCGGTTTCTGTTTTTAATGGCAGACCAATATCACTGATAGAATAGACTGTTACCCCCATCATCGTAACTTTATCACAATTATAGCCCAAAATTTTGGCGGCATTTTTTTCTATCTGACCCCCCATTTCTGCCACTGTCCCAACTCCAAAATTTTCTGCGTTGGTGGTAACTTTTTTTCGTTCAGCGGCGGAGAGATTGTTGAATTCTTCAATAAAATACTTGACTGGATTTACTTGCTTTGATCCATTTTTATGGCTCAGATCAATATTATAAATCCAGTCTGGAGTTGTGATATTCAGGCTGTTTTCCCGATTGTCCATTCCCATGATTTTTGTAACTGAATCCCGGTAAACAGCGGTGGTTTTGCCATAATCTTTTATATACATGGTTGAACTACCCGTTTGGGTTCCTGTGATTCGGTAGGAAATTACTGCCTCCTTAAAGGGTAACTTCCGGTCCCAAGGATTTCCTTTTTGTGCAAAAGCTGAGGTGCTTAACAATAATATTCCTATGCAAAGGGCTAATCTCTTCATTTATTCCTCCACAATCAGATTTGGTAATTCATCGGTATCATCATTTTTTCTTGGGAAATGTTCCTGTAGCAGTTGACCACAGCGTTCAACAGCCTGACAGATTGCATCGCAAGTATCTCCAGTTTTCAGGCCGTTAATAATGGTTGCAACCATCTCTTCCCAGGTGTGCTCAGGAACCTTTGCATTGATGCCGCTGTCAGCTAGTACTTGAACACGGTGTTCGAAGAGTGAAATCAAAATCAGAATACCGGTTCTATCTCGGGTTTCGTGCAACCCCTGTTCAAGGAAGCTGACCTGAGCTTTTTCTTTAACCTCTGCGGTTAATTCATCGGGATGAATCAGTTTACGTTTAACGTCTGGTAAATTGCGAAT
>JASFYS010000195.1:0-5050 GCA_045047095.1 Desulfuromusa sp.
AAGGTGGTTCGTGGTCAGGAGACCACTCCTACCAATAGATCCCCGTACCCGGAGGCGGTACGGATAACCAGCCAGGAGGCGCAAGATGTTAGTATTAACACGAAAAACCGGTGAAGGAATTATCATCGGTGACGATATTAAAATTACTGTCGTCGAGCTCAAAGGAGGTGGGGTGCGAATCGGTATCGATGCCCCGCGCGAGATGAAGGTTCATCGTCAGGAAGTTTTTGATCGAATTAAACAGGAAAATAAGGAGGCAACACAGTGGGACATAGCGGATCTCAACGAGTTGAGCACTATTCTGGATGCGGGGAGGAAAAAATGATGAAAAAAATTCAATCCCGGTTTGGAGAAATTGAATATGATCCCGATAATACCCTGCAGTTTCCAGAAGGGTTGATTGGTTTTGAAGATCTTCGGAACTTCGTTGTTATGCCGAATGAAAAAGAAGGGCCGCTATTCTGGATTCAGAGTGTCGATGATCCACAAGTTGCTTTTATCCTCACTGATCCAACCGGTTTCTATTTTGACTATAAGGTGGTGCCCGATGGCCGTGAGCGGCAGAAATTGGGGATTGACGAAGATGCTGAATGTCTGATTGTCAGTGTCGTCTCTGTCCCGGCTGACCGCAAAATCACCCTCAATCTGGCTGCCCCGATTCTGTTTGCGCCAGAAACAAACCGGGCTTTGCAGGTGATTCTGGAAGGGACAAAATTCAGCCCGCAGACTCCTTTACCGACGGTCGAAGAAAAAACTATGTAATGTATGACACCGTGAATTGCTGAGTATTGAAAAAGGTCGCAGAGACATTATCTGTGGCCTTTTTTTATGGTGAGAGAGCTTTATCTGTACTTATTCTTATATTTAGTCTACATTTAGCGACGGTAACCATTGCTAAATGTGGACTTAATTGTGATGCAACCAATAAAACAACTAGCAAAAACCTTATCTGATCTTGCGGACTGTGAACATTACTTGTTTTCTTTACGTGATCTCGACGCCATATTCCCCGATATGAATGTGACCGCACTGAAGGCTTTAATTGGCCGAGCAGAGAAAAACGGGTTGCTTAAACGCGTTTGTCGAGGTTTGTATCTTTATCCAAAAGTTAGTTATCCAGCGGGTCTAATTTTATATCATGCCGCCGCTCGTCTACGTGCTGATGAGTTTAACTACCTGAGTTTAGAATCGGTTTTAAGTGACGCTGGGGTGATTTCTCAAGTTTCTATGGGTTGGATTACCTTGATGTCTTCTGGGCGTAGTTACACCGTTGATTGTGGAATCTTTGGTCATATTGAATTTATCCATACCAAAAAAAACCTGGATAACGTAGCGCCCCAATTAAATTATGATCCAGATTGCCGGTTGTGGCGTGCATCTGTTGCCCAGGCTCTTCGGGATATGGCGTTAACCCGGCGAAATACTGATCTGGTCAATTGGGAGGTTGCTCGTGAGTTTATTTGACCGTTTGGTCTCGCAGGCCATAAGTAACCAGGGTGAATTGGCTCCATTGCAAGTTGTGGTTGAAAAAGAGCTGCTCCACCACGATATTCTGCGGGAAATGAGCACTGCTGGCCTCCTCAAAAACTTAACTTTCATTGGTGGTACCTGTTTGCGAGCTTGCTATGGTTCCAAGCGTTTAAGTGAAGATTTAGACTTTACTGGCGGTGAAGATTTTGAACGTGAATCATTGGCTAATCTGGGTGCTGTACTGGTTGATCGTCTGCAAGTAAAATACAATTTACCGGTCCAAGTGAGCGATCCAGTGAAGACCGAGGGCAATGTCGATACCTGGAAGATCAAGGTCATAACCCGTCCAGAACAGAAAAATCTTCCAAGTCAACGGATCCATATCGATATTTGTGCCATTCCCAGTTATGACCGCCAGCCGATGGTTTTACGGAACCATTATGGTGTAGAAATGGGAACCTCCGGTTTGATTATCCAGGCACAAAGCCGAGAAGAGATTCTTGCCGATAAAATGGTTGCTTTTGCCCTGAGGCGTAACCGGATTAAAAATCGTGACTTATGGGATATTGGCTGGCTTAAACAACAGAATATTATTTTGCCACTAGAGTTGATACCAAAAAAGCTGCGCGATCATCGATGTGAAGTTGGAACTTTTCTGGATTTGCTGGAAGAGCGTCAACAACGATTATGTGACGAGCCAACAGTTCGGCACGATTTTATCCATGAAATGCAAAGGTTTCTCCCTCCTGAAGTTGTTTCCAGAACAATTGAAAATGATGAATTCTGGACATATTTGATAGATGTGTTCCGGACTGAGAGTGTCCGGGTTATTCGAAGCCTGACTACCCAGCAGAATGTTAGTCGGTTTGAGATGTGATTTAATCGGGCGGGGTGTTGGGCGTATGCGATGCGCCCCTACACATTTGGATGTAATGAATCTGATCCCCACCTGACGGGGTTGGCGTTTTGGTGGCAAAAAATGTTCTTGATGCTAGAATTTCCGTTTCTTCAACAAAAACGTCAGGGAGGTACAGATATGCTGGCTGAGGAGATTGAATCGGGAGCTCTAAAGTTGAGTGTCGTCAACCGGATTCGTCTGGTTGACGACTTTGCTTGATAGTCTGGATAAAACAGATGCTGAGATTGAAGCCCTCTGGATAAAAGAATCAGAAGGCAGGTATCAGGCCTATAAAGATGGAAAACTCCAGGGGATTCCCCTCGAACAGATCCGTGCAAGAATTGAATCATGAATTTTGTTTTTCTTCCTCCTGCAGATCAAGAGCTGGAAGAGGCGATTGAATATTACAACGATCAGCTGCAGGGCTTGGGCGTTTAATCTTCTTTAACCCGATATATCTGGTGGGTTTCGGTATCGTTACGATGGGCTTTAAGGTCGGTGGCAACGGCATTAATTTAGATTCCGTAGGTTTTATCGTGAGGGCCAAGCAAGATGAATTTTAATGTATGATCGTCTGATTCGTGGCAATTATAACAATTTACCACGACATCATCACCCTTTTTTCGACAACTATGGCAGTAAAGATAAATGATAATAAAATTGCGTTTAACCGGACACGAATAAAACCCTTGCCAGTTTCCCTTAAGAGGTTCACCCATAGTCGCAGGGGCTGCGATAATCATATCGACTTTCCGCTGTACCAGTTTTTTGATCGAAGCATGTTTTTTTAGCGCCTTGACAAAGTCCGCTTCAAATAGAACCTCCATCAGTTTTTAAAAACTTCATCATAGCTGTCCCATTTGGTACTACCAGTAGTTAATTTTTGTTGGGCTTGCTCCATCGCCTGCTGAAAAGCGGGATGACACAAAATACTTTCGGTGTTTTCATTGTCTATGCGGCGTTTCAGAGACAGTAGATATTGAGTCATGACCTCAGCAACAGTTGTGCGGTTTTCTAGCGCGAAGGTTTTGGCAAAATCGGCAAGATCCTGATCTAGACTGATGTTGATACGAGTTTTTGGCATATAGTTTTCTCCCTGTTTGACTTGTTCCCATTGTATGCAGATCAGGAAGTTGTGTCAATGTTCAACTGGCCACGGCACACCCCGACTAATTATTGAATTGCAACTGGATAAAGTGGAACATCCAAGTGCTTAAAATGTTGATCAATGGTCAGCACGTTATAGTTGTTGTGCTTTGCAATGTGCTCTGGCGTTGCAATAATTTTACTATATGGTATAATACTATTCAGTGTAACATCTCTTATTTTTCTGTATGCTAGCTATTCGGGAGACGGTCATTTATGAATCCTTTTCATTATGGATCAATTGTTATTGATAAAGATTTTTGCGGGCGTAAGGAAGATCTAAAACGGTTACGTGAATACATTTCCGGTAGTCAGAATGTTGTTCTCTATGGAGAACGGCGGGTTGGTAAAACAAGTCTTATTTTTGAAGCCGTTCGCCGGAAAAAAGGTTATCGATCTATACGGTTGGATCTGATGAACATCAAATCAATTGATGCCCTCTGTCGAAAATTCATTCATGGCTTGGGCGCAATGGAACAACAGTCCGGTTTTTTTGAAAAGTTTATCAAGAGTATTCCCTCTTTGCGTCCCAGCCTATCGGTCGATCCGATCTCTGGACTTCCTTCAATCAGTATTGATACTGTTGTTTCTCTAACGTCCAGTAATCTTCAGGAAATTATCGGGCTGGTTAAAGAAGCATATAAACGGAAAAAGCTGATTGTTGTCATTGATGAGTTTCAGGCAATATTGGATATTCGGGACAGTGGCGAGGCGATAGCGGAACTTCGTGCACAAATTCAGCATGCCCCGGAAATTCCTTTTATTTTTGCTGGCAGTATCCGGCACCAGAAGGAAGCGATTTTTACTTTCCATGATTCACCTTTTTTTAAATCGGCAATTCCGATGTCTGTTGCTCCACTGCCAATCACTGAATTTACCCCTTTTTTGCAAGAACGCTTTGCCCGTGGAAAGCGGATTGTGTCAGCTGAACAAATGGAAAATATTTTTTCTCTGGCTGGGGAAATTACTGGGGATGTGCAGCAGTTTTGTGAGGCTCTCTGGTATGTTTCAACTCCCGGAGATGCAATTGGCTGGGAACATGTTGGTTTGGCAAAAGAGGTGTTGATTTCACGAGAGCTTTTATCTTTTCAAACGATCCTGGCGAAGTTGACTGAGCATCAATTCAATGTGTTAAATTCCTTAGCTATTGTTGGTGGCAAGACCCCAACTTCCAAAGAGTTTTTGCGGCACGCGGATAGCCGTAATGCTTCGTCGATTCTCAAGGCTCTGGATCGGTTGGCGCAATTGAAAATTATTTATCAGTCGACAGAAGGTTGGAAATTTATGAACCCCGTGTTCCGATTGTTTTTGCAACGTTCATCGTAGGGTGGTTTTAAAATGTGATTTAATCAGGTACATGCGATGCGCCCCTACGGGTGATGATATGATGGCGTCGCAAAAAGTCCGACCTCCGGTGTTGCAGCGGTTTTTCAGGATCTCGACCTACTATATGTAGGCCTTCGCCCCTGAAAAACCACTATGCCTTGTAGGACGAAATTTTTGCTTAGCCATCTTATTCTTTTTTGCGAGTGCATC
>JASFYS010000196.1:0-8580 GCA_045047095.1 Desulfuromusa sp.
GTCAAAAAAGCATTGGGGGCATACTGTCTCATGTCAGAATCATTGCCGATAGCAAACGCCCCTCTGGCCTCGGCGGCCTGCAGAGTTGCGGGGGTATCCTGATGCATCGAAAGAACATCAGCACCGACATCCAATAGTGAATCGGCAGCCTCCCTTTCGAGACCGGGATTGAACCAGGTCTGAGTCCAGATAACTTTAACAACAGCCTCAGGGTTGACCTCACGAACGCCTAAAGTGAACGCGTTGATCCCCCGGATAACTTCAGGAATAGGGTAAGCACCGACATAACCAATGATGTTGGACTTGGTCATCGAGCCAGCGATAATTCCAGAAAGATATTTACCCTGGTAATAACGACCGAAATAATTACCCATATTTTCGGACATTTTGTAACCGGAGCAGTGTTCAAAAGCAACGTCCTTAAATCGTTTGGCCACATCAAGAGTAGGATCCATAAAGCCAAAACTGGTGGTGAAGATCAGATTGTATCCCTTGTTGGCAAGCCCCATAATCACCCGCGTTGCTTCAGCTCCATCGGGAACAGATTCGATAAAAGTAGTTTTGGTCACAAAGGGGAGTTTCTCCATTTCGATACGCCCCTGATCATGAGCGTAAGTCCAGCCACCGTCGCCAACTGGGCCGACATAGACAAATGCCGCCTTGATATCTTTGGCACAAACAGTCGATGCCAGTGGTAGCATCAAAGCAATAAGACACAACAATATAAGCTTTTTCATGGTCGTTCTTCCTCCTGTTTTCATTCTAGGTTTATAACAATAAGGACATCCGGTTATTCGTATGCTGACGGCACAGCACAGATCATCTTGAGATCTTCAGTTGCAGAGGTATTTTGATATTGATGCTTCTCATTCGGTTTAACCAGTGCAAACTCACCAACCTTGATCGGATGCTTTGCCCCCGCTTCGTCAACCAGAACCCCCTCACCCGCTATCACATAATTAAGGTGTTCCGAGTCGTGGCTATGGTAAGGGGTATGACCACCGGGAATGACGGTAAAAACCCGGAAAGAAAAGTTGGGAGCACCATCGCCGGCACCGATCGGAACCTGTTTTGTGACCCCCTCAGCACCCGCCATCATCATCGGGGCAGAAGAAACCTGCTTAAGCGAAATCACTTTCATAAAAGTTCTCCCTGTTGTTAAAATTCCCGCCTAAGATAACAGACTCGGATAATCACAACAACAACCGAAACAGCCACCTTCTCTAATTTATTTTATGCTATGATGTCCGCCGCATATAATTTTATCTGCCCCCGATATCCAGGAGGAAAAGCATGAATCCTGCCGCACTCATTCCAACACCCGATGCCATCCCGGTTCCATGGGGTTGGTTCTACATCCTGTTGATGGTCACCTTTCTGCTCCATATCCTGGTAATGAACGCCATGCTGGGCGGCGGGATCATTGCCCTGATCAGTGCCTTGCGTAACGATCAGCAGAGCACCCTGCTGACCAAGGAGTTCAGCTATAAATGGCCCTACACCATCGCCTTTGCTGTCAATATGGGGGTTGCGCCGCTGTTGTTCATGCAGGTTCTTTACGGACAATTTATCTACAGCAGTTCACTGCTGATGGCGGTGTGGTGGTTTTCGATCTTCGGCCTGCTGATTCTTGCCTACTACGCCGCCTACATCTATGATTTTAAATTTGAGGCACTGGGCAACCTGCGGATTTTTGTCCTCGAATTCTCCCTGTTGATTCTGCTGTTTATCGGCTTCATGTTCAGCAACAATATGACCCTGATGCTCCATCCGGAGAAGTGGCACACCTACTTTGTCAATGGTCACGGAACTTTTCTTAATCTGACGGACATTACCCTCTATCCCCGCTACCTCCACTTTGTCGTCGGTTCGGTCGCCATTGCCGGGCTGTTCTTTGCCCTGATCGGCCATTTCCATTTCACCAAAAGCAATGTTGAAAAAGAGACCCTGATCAATCGCGGTATGGAGTATTTCAGCTATGCCACCGGATTGCAGATTTTTGTCGGGCTATGGTTTTTCCTCGCCCTACCTGCCGACATCATGCAGAAGTTTATGGGTGGTGACAGCTATGCAACCCTGCTCCTCATTGGCGGGATTATTCTTGCATTCGCTGCCCTCTACTTCGGTTATAAAAAATGGGTGATGGCGGCATCGTGGCTGGCACTGGCAACGCTGGTCGTCATGATCTTCGTGCGTGATCTGGTGCGCAGATTTTATCTAGCTCCCTATTTCAAGCTCTCCGACCTGGTCGTCGAGCCCCAATACTCACCACTGATTTTTTTCCTCATCGTTTTTGTTGTCGGGATCATATTGATTGGCTACCTGCTTAAACTTGCCTTTGGTTGCCGCAAGGAGGTGACGAAATGAATTATCCAATCTGGGATCTGACAACCTATGGTGGCGGCTTTTTGATCGCTCTGGTCGCAGTCGTCCACGTACTGGTATCGCACTTTGCCGTTGGTGGTGGGCTGTTCCTTGTCTCTCTGGAGATGAAAGCCTACAAAACTGACGACGCCGGACTGCTGGAGTACGTCAAAAAGCACAGTAAATTTTTTCTGCTGGTGTCGATGGTCTTCAGCGGCATGACCGGTGTCGGTATCTGGTGGACAATTGCCCTGCTCAACCCGGCCGCAACCTCCAGCCTGATTCACACCTTCGTTTTCGGCTGGGCGGCTGAATGGGTGTTTTTTGTCGGTGAAATTGTCTCACTATTTATCTATTTTTATACCTTCGGCAAAATGGATCGCCGCAATCACCTGATTGTCGGCTGGATCTACTTTATCTGTGCCTGGATGTCACTGTTCCTGATCAACGGGATCATTGGTTATATGCTCACACCGGGCGCATGGATCGAAACCCATGGCTTCTGGGATGGCTTTTTCAATCCAACCTTCTGGCCATCATTGATTTTCCGTACCGGTATTTCTTTGACCTTGTGCGGGGTCTTTGGCTTTGTGACTGCGGCCTTTCTCAAAGAGAGCAAGCTGCGGCAGCGGGTGATGCGAATCTGTGCCGGCTGGGTCGCTCTCCCGTTTATTCTGATGATTGTTGGTGGCTGGTGGTACTTTAATGCGATTCCCGAACCGGCCATCTCAATCCTCCTCCATCAATCACCGCAGGTTGCTCATTACCTCATGCTGCTGGCATGGGTGATGCCAATCCTGTTTGTTGCCTCAATGATGATGGCACTGCGGCTGCCCAACAGTTTTCAAAAAGTTTTCTGTTTTGTGATTGTCGGCATCGCCTTGATCTATTTCGGTGCCTTTGAATTTATCCGCGAAAGTGGTCGCCATCCGTTTGTTATCTACAACCACATGTACGCCAATCAGATCTATGTCAAAGACGTTCCAGAGGTCAACAAAGCGGGATTCCTGGCAACGGCCAAGTGGACAAAAAATAAAACTATCACTGACGACAACATGCTGGCGGCCGGTCGCGAACTGTTTAAATTTGAGTGTGGCCCCTGCCATGCCATCAATGGTCCGCTCAACGACATCAAACCCAAGGTCAAAAAATACGCTACCCCCTTTGGTATGGATGCCAAGCTCAATGGGCTGGGAAAACTCAACCGCTACATGCCGAATTTTATGGGGACCCGGGAAGAACGGTGGGCGTTGGCAAACTATATTGCTCATGACTTGAACGGGGGCGATCTACAGACTGTCGGCAACAAAAGTGTTGAAACACAGGAGTTGGCTGTCGATATCCCGGGGTTCGATAAGGAGACCTCTGAATACGTCCTGCTTGCCTGGAACCAGCAGGGAATGCACGGGTTCTCTGATGGCGATGCTTACTGGAGTCTGATGCCACCCGGCAACGACATCTTCGCTCAACTGGTCAAACGGGGTGACTCACCGGAGATTATCACCGCTGGGGTCGAGCTGACTTATCAGATTGAAGTGAACTTCGAAAATCCCGAAAAGCAGGTGCAATACTGGGATTACTCGGAGCAATTGGTTGGGGAAAAACAAACACCTGGCGAAGGAATCACCGGATCAAAAGTTTCAGGACTCATGACAGTTGATGAGGATCACCGCGCCTTCGGTGCCTCAGCAGTTCCGGTCGTCCCCTACCCGACTGACGGCAGTTTCAACCCCTATCCACTGATGACCATCACCGCCAAAGACAAAGTGACGGGCAAAGTATTGGCCGTCACTAAGACGGTTGCCCCGGCGTCGACTGAACTGGGCTGTAAAAATTGTCACGGCGGTGACTGGAAAGTTGACGGAGTTGCAGGTTTCTCGGCGGCAACCAGCCTTGACGTCCTGAAAGCCCATGACAAGAACAGTGGGACAAATCTGGTTGCACAGGCGAAAAACGGTGAGCCAATGTTCTGTCAGTCGTGCCATGCCGATTCTAAACTAGACGCTGCTGGAAATCCGAAACTTCTTAATCTCTCCGCAGCTATCCACGGTTGGCACGCCAACTTCCTCACCGATCGTGAGGGGGGAACCTCGTGTGCTGCCTGTCACCCATCGAACCCGGACGGGGCAACCCGGTTCTTCCGCAGCCACCATTCTCAATTTATGGATTGCACCAATTGCCACGGCAGCATGGAAGATCACTCCCTCAGTCTGTTGAAAAAAGAATATGAAGCGGGCAAAAAAGGAGCGGAACGATTGATGGAGAATCTCCATGCAAGAGTTGTCGACTCCGTGGCTGATATCAACCCACGATCACCATGGGTCAACGAGCCCGATTGCCTGACATGCCATGAAGAGTTTGAGGCCGGCAGTTCAATGGACGCCTTCAACACCTGGACAGAGGATGAAGAAGGATTATTCCGCAACCGTCACGATCAGATGGAAGCGATGATGTGCTCCGCATGTCACAGCAGCCCCCATGCCGTCTACCCGGCAACGTTCAATGTGCTGGGTGAAAACCGTGACTCAATTCAGCCGTTGCAGTATCAGGGCAATGATCGCCCCATCGGCAACGATTGTATGGTTTGTCATACGGTACAGCCTGAGTTTGAGGGGCACCATCCCAACTCGTTGCGTCTGGAATAAGACTTTTCAATCGATAAATAGTAGCATTCCGGGGACATGTGCTTTGTTACGTGTCCCCGGAATGCGGTGTAACAACAAAATTAAACGGGTTGCCTCCCCTCGCCAACTGAAAATTCAATTGAGCCTTTTAGACGCTTTTCGGTAAACAAGGTTTTTGTCCCTTTGCCCCACCGCAATAACTATCACAGTAATTTCATTTTCGTTGACCTCGTAAACCAGCCGATAGCCGCTGGCACGAAGCTTAATTTTATAATGATTTTCAAAACTATGAAGACGACTTGCCGGTACACGGGGATTTTGCAACCGTTCTTTGAGCTTTTTCTTTAGTTGATTCTGAATAGAAGGATCAAGTTTTTTCCATTCTTTTAATGCCGTAGGGAGGAATTTTAGATAGTATTTATAGTTCATTGATATCAATGTCTACCGCAGCAATTTTTTCGTTCTGCCTCTCTTTTACCAGTAAACCCAGCTGATAGTCTTCCAACCTTTCCATAATTGTTTCGTACGTGGCTGCCGGGATAAGATAGGCCGTAGGTTTATTGTGATTCAATATTGCAATCGGCTCCCCGTCAGACTCGTTAATCAGGGACGTCGGGTTCTTTTTTAGTTCTGATATGCTGGCGGAACAATTTGCAAGAACAGTTTTCATAACAGACACCTCTTCTTCGATTATGACCTATATAATAATCGAAATTTAGCACTTTATTTGTGTTGTGTCAATCTTGGGATGGGGTAACAGTAAAACGTGTTTCCGGCTAATTGTAAAGTTTTAACCTGTCCAATTGTAAAATCAGCTGGATCAGATGCGGTTTGGCATATAATAGAGGGAGGCAGTCTGCCATTTCTTCCCAGCCCTATTCCCCGGTCAAAATAGTGGCTTTTATATTTGACAGCACTACACTGCAGGCGTATACAAAATGATATATCCTTTTCTATATCTAATTTCCACGCCCACCCGCAAGGAGGTCAAGATGAAATTTTCAGAAGCATTCCAAATTGGCTCATTGGAGCTGAAAAACCGCTTCATTATGGCTCCAGTCAAAAGTGCTTATGGTAACCCTAAAGGGGAAGTCACTCCGCGCCACCTGACCTATTATGATAATCTCTCCCAAGGTGGAGTAGCGATGATTATTCTGGAGCCGGTCGCGATCAGCCAATCGGGGCGGGAACATTCTAAGCAGCTAGCTGTCCACCTTCCCGACAGTCGGCAACAGCTGCAGAAGATTGTCTCAGTTCTGCACAAAAACAATGCGTACGCCTGCCTCAACCTCAATCATGCCGGGCGGGCGGCTAACCCTAAAGCAACCGGGATGCCCCCCGAAGCACCATCGGCAATCCCCTGCCCGGCAACCGGACAGACTCCGGAGATTCTGCAAAAACAGGAGATTGAAGGAATCGTTGAAGGTTATCGCCAAGCGGTCAAAGTTGCCGCTAAAGCCGGATTTGACGCCATCGAAATTCAGGCGGGGCATGGTTATCTGATCCAACAATTCCTTTCGCAGCGGACCAATCTGCGTGAAGATGAGTATGGTCGGGACAAGACACTTTTCATCAAGAAAGTCTTTGATGTTGTCCGTGCCGAACGGGGAGATCTGACGGTTCTGGTGCGGATCTCAGGCCACGAATTTGTCGAAAACGGCTTTGGTCCGGCAGAGAACGGGATAATCCTGAAACTGGCGAAAGAGTATGGTTTTGATGCCATCCACTGTGGCTTTGGCAACGCCTGCGATACCCCGCCATGGTATTACAATCATATGGCGCTACCGGAGCAGAAACAGCGGGAAGTGGTGGCTGCAATCAGGAAACAGACCGATCTACCGCTGATCGTTGCCGGGCGGATGGGAACCCTCGAAAAGCTGGATCAATACGCAAACGAGAATCTTGCCGACTGCATTGCCCTGGGCAGACCCCTGATTGCTGACCCGAACTTTGTCAATAAATATATTGCTCAGCAGACCGATGAAATCACCTTCTGTGGCTACTGTCTGCAGGGTTGTCTTGCCAATGTCAAAAATGGCAGCGGCATCGGCTGTATCGTCAATCCAAACATCGATAAAAAACCGGTTCAGTGTGCTCGCACAAAAAATGTTGCGGTTATCGGTGCTGGCCCAGCCGGGATGGCGGCAGTCAACCAGCTTGCAACGATGGGACATAAGGTCACGTTATTCGAGAAAAAAGCGCATCTTGGCGGGCAGTTTGAAATGGCCCATCAGGCTCCCCACAAAGAGTCGATGGTTCGCCCCCTCAACAGTCTGATTCTCCACACCAAAAGGTGTGGTGCAAAGATCAAAACAGCAACGACGGCAACTCTCGACAACCTCGATGGTTTTGATCATTACATCATCGCCACCGGTTCACGGCAGAAGTCACCCAAAATCAAAGGGCTGGAAAAGCAAAACACCATGACCAGTCTCGAATTCTTTGAAAAAGCCAAAACGGTCAAAGGAAAACGGGTATTGATTATCGGGGCAGGAATGATCGGCATTGAAGCGGCAGAAGTCCTCGCTGATCAGAATTACGCTGTAGTCATCACCAAACGAACCGACAGCATCGCCAACGACATGGAGATGATCACCAAGAAACTGATGCTCAAACGACTGGAGCAGAAAGATAATCTGTTGATTTCACCCAACACCACACTGACCGAGTTTACAGCGAGCACGGTAAAATATCTGAAAGAAGAGGCTGCCGGTGAATGGCCACCATTTGATACGGTGATTATCGCTTCAGGAATGGAGCCGGAAGACGAGCTTTATCAACAACTTCAAGCAGCAGGAAAATCAGTGGCAGTTGTCGGTGATGCGGAAAATCCGGAAGATATCTACGCCGCAACGCAAAAAGGATCCCTTGCGGCAACTGCACTTGGCTGATGTTAGAATTCATAACCCGCAATATCAGCAAAACTGTGTCGGACCCGAATGGCGCTAGTTTAAGCAACTCTGTAGTA
Organism: Desulfuromusa sp.; assembly: GCA_045047095.1. GTDB lineage: Bacteria > Desulfobacterota > Desulfuromonadia > Desulfuromonadales > Geopsychrobacteraceae > Desulfuromusa. The sequence goes on from JASFYS010000196.1 coordinate 7,957, forward strand.
AACTCGGGACTGTCCCGAATGGCACTAAGTTTAAGAGATTTTCCCAGCAAAACCGAGACTGTCCCCGCATGGGAGCTGTCTCAGGCTTTTGTGGTGCAAGCCACCGCAGCTTCATAGCCCGTCAATCTCTTGGCAGATGCAGGCTAATAGGAAAAATCGCTTGAAAATTGGTGAAGTCTTTGTCTGTAGTCAAAATAGGCATTTTACGGCGGGAGGAGATTGCACAGATAAGAAAATCGATATTGGATCCCTGAATCCCTTTATTTCTTGCCAAATTGAAATATTCAGCGGCTAATTCATAATCCTTTGTTTCCAACTCAAGATCTTCAAAGGCCTCAAGGTGTAACTTTAACGTGTCAAATTGTGGTTTTATTTTTATCCCGCTTAAAAGTTCCTGCCTGATGGGTCCAATCATTTGCACCCGAATTTCTTCAATTAAACTTTGTAGTTCCTCAATATATGGACTATTTTAACCCTGTTCCGTCTGAGGACGTCAATAGGGGTCACATCTTAACTATCGGACGTCAATAGGGGTCACATCTTAACTATCAACTATTTTCCTTTGAATCTTCTCAATCATCTCACGTAAGGTTTTATTCTTTTCTGCCTTCATTGAACAACGCT
>JASFYS010000197.1:0-5260 GCA_045047095.1 Desulfuromusa sp.
ACAAAATCACGATCATTGATCAGATTGTAACGACCACCGCCAAAATAATCGGTGTAACTTAAATCGGCAGTCCACTGGTTCAGATAATTGGCACCGAGACCCAAAGTCACTGCTTTACGACCATCAATAAAATTCCCACCGGGGCCTGGTGTTGTCCCGTTAACATCGTGTGCCCAGGCAATTCGAGGAGACAGGGTCACAGCGCCGATGGCGTTATTGAAGTCCAGTTTAGCAACAAGACGATATCCCCAAGAGTTTGCATCAGCAAAAGCTGATGAAGGTTCAGCTGGCTTACCCGGGTGAGAAGCAAGTGGGTAGATACTTTTATCCAGGGCATGATTAGGATTTCCTGAAACCGAAGTGCCAGGGCCGTTTAAACGCATTTCATCTTTACTTGGCATATTGTGAACATGGGTTCCCCCAATCTCACCAACCATAACAAATTGGTCAGCACCTAAAGTCGGCCCAAACACCTTTGTTGCCGTCATTTGTGCTTGAGTGACATCAAAAAGGCCATACCCCTGAATATAAACGGACTCTCCACCATTGAGGACATTAATATCATAAGGAGTTACCGTATCAAATTGAGAATAAGAGGGATCTAAAGGTGCGTTTCCCACAGGGCCAAGAACAGAGGCAATCCCCAGAGGCTCCAAAGTTGCTAGTATGAGTTCAATGTCATCTAACTGTAAAGGAACATCACGGCGGTGGGATATTTCACCCTGAAGAGCGATGCCAGATTTTTGTAGAAGCGTGTTGAAACTAACACCATAGAGCTTAATATCTTCCGGGTACTCAATTTGATATCGAGCAGTTTTTGCGTAACCATCAGTTGCATAGGCAGTTGCGGCAGTACCACCAGCAGCACTTGCAGTTGCTGCATCTCCACCTGAAGCGGCATAAGCCAAGGCAGTTGATCCTGCAATAGCAGTAGCAGCTTCTGCTCCGATAACTGGAGTATAGGTAGCAATGGCACCAGTTGGATCACCACCAGCACCAATAACCGTACCAATAATAGTAGGTGCAACAGCTGAAATTGTTCCCGCGGCAGTAAAACCATCTGAATCTCCTGTCCATGAGCTGATCAATGGCAGACGGCTATGATAGTTCATAAAATAAAAGCCAAACTCTGTGTCGTTCAGACCAGGCGCAAAAATACGCATGGCAATACCATACTGACCAGAGTCATCAGCATAGATATCTGAAGCACGAGGAACCCCCAAAAGGGTATCTTCAGCAGGAAGATTCCCTTGGTCATCTACGCTGCCAAAACCAAGCATAACTTTGTCGCCACCTTCACCAACAAAATCGTTGGTGCTCCAGTAGGAACCTGGTGGGTCGATGACAACTTCTTCCCAGTCATACTGGTAAAAACCTTCAAAAGTGATGTTTTCAGTTGGGCTGATAGAGACAGAAACCATACCAACTGGGACTAAACCTTCCTTAAGCTCGGCACCAGCGACACGCAACTTACTGACAGCAAAGGGGTTGATAACATTGATACCATTCTGGATGAAGGTACTCTCCCCCCAGCTTAACACCTGAGACCCGATCCGGATTTGTCCCGGCATTGTCCCCAGATCAAAGTCCATGGACACATAGGCATCAAGGAGTTCGGCATCTTTGCCGACCAAATCAAGAGCCTCATCTCTTAGTGGGGTTCTGGCGCGACCACCATCATTATTTTCAAAATCATAAAAAGCAGTACCACGAACAAAGAGACCAAAATTTTTATATTGGAGGGCTAATTCACTGGTCACTTTAGCGGTATTATTGATCAGATCACCTTTATCATAGTTGAGGTCACCATCATCAATGTTGACAGAAAAGGCGTTTCCACCATTGGCGAGACCAACAATGTCAGGGTCTTGATCTTCCATCCGCCAGGCAAGACCATAGGAAAGTGTGGAGTCAAGACTTCCCGTAAAGTCACCCGATCCAAACTGAAAGGCAAAAGCCGGGGCAGTAAAGGTGGCAGCCAATACCAGAGCCAGCAGGGTCAGACAAGTGCTTCGCGCACTTAATCCAGAAACTTTTCTCCTCATTTTGATCTTCATGTGTCCTCCTTGGAGCGTTTGACATTATCGATAACCATCTACAAACAACACAAAAGAACGGTATCCCAGTTTATACTTGAACAAAATTAAGATTCATTAAACGTGAATGACCGTTTGAAAAAATGAAAGTTACCTGTCAATACTAGCCCTGACTTGCTTTGTTCGCAAGAATAAAAAGGTGTTTTGTTCGACCAAAAAAGTCATCTACACTCATTTTCAACCCTCAACCCATTTGCACGGCTGAAGATACGTCCCATTTGATAGCGGTTTTATGAATGATACCATCCCTTCTTATCGAACCTTTACGGAAAGGTCAACTTAATTCATAACAATGTTAGATTTTGATAGAAGGAAAAACCGGTAGATGCGTTGGGGTAAGAGTTAATTTCAGAGATAAAAGAGTCCATCTTTTCGAGCTTCATCCGGGTTTCCGATTGAAGCTATCTATGATATATATTTCTTTCATCATAGAGGGATTCAATTCCATTTATCTCTTTCAAGGGAGCCAGATATCACCATGAATCATAAAAAATCAGAAGAGTTATTCATCAAAGCCAAAACTATGATCCCCGGCGGAGTCAACAGTCCGGTACGAGCATTTAAATCTGCGGGTTGTAATCCAATTTTTATCGAGAAGGCGGCCGGCAGCAAAATCTATGATGCCGATGGCAATGAATATATCGATTATGTCGGTTCCTGGGGGCCAATGATTTTGGGACACTGTCATCCTAAAGTGGTTGAAGCGATTCAAAAAGCTGCTGCCAACGGTGCCTCGTTCGGGGCTCCGACAGCTCTTGAAACTGAACTCGCTGAGATGGTCTGTGCAGCTTATCCAAATATTGAAAAAATTCGCATGGTTTCATCGGGGACCGAGGCCACAATGAGCGCAATCCGGTTGGCACGTGGCCATACCAGGCGGGATAAAATTCTCAAGTTTGACGGCTGTTACCACGGCCATGCTGATTCGCTGCTGGTCAAAGCTGGCAGTGGTCTGGCAACCTTTGGCGTGCCGACGTCCCCTGGTGTTCCAGCCGATTTTGCCAAACTTACCCTGACGGCAACCTACAACGACCTGGCAAACGTCAAAGAAATAGTGGCCGCCAACAAAGGAGAGATCGCCTGCATTATCCTCGAAGCGATTGCTGGAAATATGGGTTGTGTACCGCCAGTCGCAGGTTTTCTCCAAGGATTGCGGGAAATCTGCACCGCCGAAGGGATCCTCCTGATTATTGATGAAGTCATGACCGGTTTCCGGGTTGCCTATGGTGGAGCGCAGGAACGATATGGCGTACGTGGTGATCTGGTTTGTCTCGGCAAAATTATTGGTGGCGGCTTGCCAGTCGGTGCTTTCGGCGGTAAGAGCGAAATCATGGAGAGCCTTTCACCCGAAGGTGGCATTTATCAAGCAGGAACTCTTTCAGGAAATCCTCTGGCAATGAGTGCTGGAATTGCAACCTTGAAACTTCTTCAGGAAGAGGGGTTTTACCAGCAGTTAGAAGAAAAAAGTGCTTATTTGGAAAAGGGTCTGCAACAGGTCACAGGAAATAGCTCAGTGGCAACCTGCTGGCAACGGGTCGGCGGAATGTTCTGCACCTACTTTCAGAATGGGCCGGTCAATAATTTTGACGATGCATTAAAGAGTGACACTGATGCGTTTGGACGTTATTTCCGCAGCATGCTTGATCAGGGGATCAATCTGGCTCCAGCACAGTTTGAAGCCGGATTTATGAGTATTGCTCACTCAAAAGAAGATCTGGATAAAACTATTGCTGCGGTGGAGAAGGCGCTTACCGCTGTGTAAAGGATTAATCAAAACCTTTCCTCTCGCACAAAGTCACGAAGCCACAAAGGAAGATGAAAACCAAAAATCAAAAGCTATTTTTTGGATTTTAGAATCTCTTGGTGGCTTTGTGGCTTGAGTGAGTGCCAGCGAACGGGTGCGAGAGAAGCTTTTGGTTTAAACCGCAAATACTAGGGCAGACACACCGGTCTGCCTCTACGCAAGAACACAAAACACCGATGCTTTGTAGGGGCGAACCGAGGTGTTCGCCCTGCGGATAAACCTACCGTCGCCGCAACTGATACTTCCGCACTGCAGCATTATGCTCTTTAAGGGTCTTTGAAAACTGATGACCACCATCACCCCGGGCAACAAAGTAGAGATATTTTGTTTCTGCAGGATGAGCCGCAGCCTCGAGAGCTGCCAGCCCCGGGCTGGCAATCGGTCCCGGCGGGAGGCCCCTGATCAGGTAGGTATTGTAAGGGGTTGGGGTTGTCAGATGTTTGCGCGTGATGTTGCCATCAAAATCTTTGATCCCATAAATAACCGTGGGGTCGGTCTGCAGCGGAATATTGCGTTTAAGGCGGTTGTGAAAAACCGACGAGATCAATGGCATCTCTTCAACGATCCCAGTTTCCTTTTCAATAATTGATGCCAGAGTAACCCACTGATGTAAGGACAAGCCCAGCTTTTCTGCCTCTTTCTTCAGCTTAGGATCAGCGTGGGTACGGAACTGATCAACCATCATTTTCAACAGAGATTTTTCATCGATTCCCGAAGCAAACAGATAGGTTTCTGGAAACAGGTAGCCTTCCAGGCTTTTTGCCTCAATCTTCAGAGAATGAATAAAATCGATATCATATGCCAGCGCTGACAGTCTCGCCCGCTGTCCGAACCCCTCTTCCGCTATCCTGGCAATAATTTGTTGCAGGGTAAATCCCTCTGGGATGGTCAAGCTGACTTTTTCAACATCACCCCGAATCAGGCGGTCAAGAATCTCTCCGGGAGTCGCTGGATCACTGAAACGATAATGACCGGCCTGAATTTGACCCCCCTGCTGCTTCCAGCGTGCCAGTAATTTAACCACCAGGGCACTGCGAACAACCCCGGCTCCTTGTAGATCGCTGGCAACCTGACTCAATCCGGTACCAGGTTGAATTTCTAATTGAACCGGAGTTGACAACTCTTGCGGAGCTGAAATCTGGATATAAGTAAGAAGAACTGCGACCGGGATGGCCAGAATAATCAGAGAAACAAACCACAAAGTATATTTACGCATAACTTCTTCAAAAGTTGGGGTTGGGAATTCTTCAGAACTCAGTTGTGATGCACTCGCAAAAAAGAATAAGATGGCTAAGCAAAAATTTTGTCCTACAAGGCGTAGTGGTTTTTCAGGGGCGAAGGCCTACATATAGTAGGTCGA
>JASFYS010000198.1:0-32790 GCA_045047095.1 Desulfuromusa sp.
TATTCGCATTCAGATTTGTCCCCTTCCTGGCTTCTCTAGCAGTCTGTCGGGCAATCTGGGCTAAATAGATGAATTTGCAGCCAGTTCATTGATTGTCCGACAGGCTGCTAGAGAACGTTTGCTCGTCCATGAACCCACCTCATCATTAAGGTCTCTGGATATATTCAGACTCTAAAATCTGCCATGTGAATTTTGATAAGCTTCTGTGCCTGGCCTTGTATTCCCCAAAATTCAGGATATCTTTTAAATAAAATTGTGAGTTTGAAATGCCCTGCAGAAAAGTAGTAGAGTATTATAAGCAAAGCCTGCAATGGCTATTTCTTGAAATTTGCATGCAGCCGAGATAGATAAGAAAAGAGAGGTGCACTATGGATGTTGTAAAATGTATGAGGACGCAAGTCCTGCTTGCTAAGCCAGACTCTGACTACAAGAGTCTGTTATGCAAAATCACCGGTTCCACATTGGCACGGCAGATCTACATCGTGGATAAAAGTTACAAACTGCTCGGAATTGTCTCCGCCCTGGATCTACTCAAAGAGTTGATGCCATCCTATATGAATGCTGATTTGGCCCGCTCCATAACCGATGGAGCTGACTTTTTACAAAAACAGGTTGAAAAAGTTAAAGACAAGTGTGCCAGTGATATCATGGAAACAGACATCAAATCTTTACCCTCTCACCATCAACTTTTTGAAGCAGACGCGCTGATTGCCGAAACGGGTTTCAATACTCTCCCGGTTCTTGATGAAGCCGGAAAAATTCTCGGCGAAATTACCCGCCGGGAAATTTTGCTAAGGCTGGTCAGCAACTGTCCAGGATTGAACCTTAATGACGAAAAACCTGTGGATCTTTCACTCCTCTAACGTTAAAAGGTTATAGATTCTATATTGGTGGAGCGACTCATGTTCTGGATAGCAACAACTATATTTCTGGTAGCTTACGCACTTATTATCTCTGAAAAAATCCATAAAACCAAAGTTGCAATGTTTGGTGCAGCACTCGTTCTAATCACCAAAGTTTTGCTGCAGGAAGAGGCATTTGATAGCCTGGAACTTGGTGTTGACTGGAACGTTATTTTTCTGCTCATCTCAATGATGATTATCATCAATATCATGACAAAAACCGGAGTTTTCCAGTATGTTGCAATCAAATGTGCCAAACTGGCAAAAGGGGAACCCTTCAAGATTATGATTCTGTTCGCAGTCATCACTGCTATCGGCTCTGCTTTTCTTGATAATGTCACCACGGTTCTTCTCCTGGTTCCGGTAACACTATTTATCGCCGATCAACTGGAAATCAACCCCATCCCCTATCTGATCACTGAAGCTCTGGCATCTAACATCGGGGGAACAGCCACCCTGATCGGGGATCCTCCCAATATCATGATTGCTTCAAAAGCCGGCCTCAATTTTATGGATTTCATCGTTCATCTGGCTCCGGCAATTATCATTATATTTATTTTCTGGATGCTCGCCTGGAAAATTATCTTCGGTAAACGGCTGCATGTCCGGGATGAGCTCAAAAAACGGATCATGACTCTAGATGAAAAAGAACAGATCAAAGATATACCATTACTAAAAAAGTCATTGGTTGTTCTGAGCCTGACGATCCTTGGTTTTATGCTGCATGGATTGTTCCATTATGAGCCTGCAACCGTCGCCCTGATGGGGGCAACCACCCTGCTGCTGGTTTCTGGGGAAGAGCCGCATAGTATCCTTGCCGATGTGGAGTGGCCGACGATTTTCTTTTTCATCGGGCTGTTTGTTATCATCGGCGGGATCGTCAAGGTTGGCTTGGTTGAAGATATGTCGCGGGCAATGATTGCCGTCACCGATCCCCAACCTGATAACATGCAGCTTCTGGCAATGGTGATGCTCTGGTTTTCAGCTATCAGTTCAGCGGTGGTCGATAATATTCCCTTTGTTGCGACGATGAACCCACTGGTTATCGACATGATTCATAAAGTGTATGGTCTGGTACCGGGAACTGCAACCGTCGAGCATATCCAGCATGTGGCAGTTATGCCGGTCTGGTGGTCTCTTGCTCTCGGTGCCTGTCTCGGTGGTAATGGCTCTCCCATCGGCGCATCTGCCAATGTTATTGTCGTTGGTCTGAGTGAAAAAGCCGGCCATAAAATCACCTTTGGACAGTTTCTAAAGTACGGCCTGCCGGTCATGTTCCTGACTGTTTTTCTGTCGATGATCTATATCTATGTTCGTTACTACCTGCTCAAATGGTATTAATAATCGGTTGCTTTCTTTATGCTCAGGGTAGCATTTCTGAAAAGAGGAGAGATAAATGCTGAAACATGAGCTATTACATGACAAAAGTATTCTTATCGTTGTTCCCGAAGCTCCCTTGGAAGCTCAAGATTTTGAAGACCTAAACCGTGAAATTGATCCTTATATTGCGGAGACAGGAAGACTTAAGGGGTTGATGATTTACACGGAATCTTTTCCTGGTTGGGAGACGTTTGCAGCTTTTATTTCACATCTGAAATTCGTAAAAAATCACCATCAGCAAATTGGCAAAGTTGCGGCGGTTACTGACAGTGGGTTTCTGGCGATTTTACCGCGAGTTGCCAGCCACTTTGTTCAAGCTGAAATACGCCATTTTTCCTGGGATGACAAAGAAAAAGCTCTGGATTGGCTGGAATCTGACAGTGATTAATGTGACCTGGAAACTGTAGTTTCCAGGTTTAATAATGATCCTGAATAAAAACAGGGTGCCTCATAATCGAAGCACCCTGTGGCTTTAGATATTATTCCCTTTTTGAACTGTCTAAATCAACCGCTACCGTAAGAATGTAGTCCGGACAGAACCAGGTTAACTCCCAGATAGCAGAACAGGGTGGCAGCGAAGCCAAAAACCGACAGCCAGGCAGCACGACGACCAACCCAGCCGCGAGTAAAGCGGGCGTGAAGAAATGCAGCATAAAGGAACCAGACGATCAAACTCCAGGTTTCTTTAGGATCCCAGCTCCAATAGGTTCCCCAAGCATAATAAGCCCAAGCAGCACCGGTGATAATCCCCAGAGTCAGCAGGGGGAAGCCGATCATGATTGCTTTGTAGTTCATGTCATCCAGAACTTTGGTGGGTGGAAACAACCCGAGGATTCCCCCCATTGGGCCATCTCCCTGATACTTTTCCTCTTTGCCAATTTTCAGCAGGTACATAATTGATACCCCAAAGGCAACGGCAAATCCGGCATAACCCAGGAAGCAGGTAATAACGTGATAAGTCAGCCAGTTACTTTGCAGCGCCGGAACCAGAGGATCAATATCGGCATGGAGACTCATCTGTGCCCAGAGCATACTGAAGAGGGCAATGGGGAGGACAAAAGCGCCAATAGTGCGCTGCTTGTACTTCAAATCTATCAACAGGTAGAGTAATAGAATTGACCAGGCAAAAAAGACCACTGATTCGTACAGGTTGGTCAAGGGGGCACGGCCATCCTGACCCAAGATCTGGTAGGATTCATACCAGCGTAGACCTAATGCTGTTGTCTGGATCAAAAATCCAACAAGTGACGTCAGGGTTGCAACCAGTGCGACAGTCTTATTTTTTGTCGCAATATAGGCAAAGAACAGAACCATTGCAGCAAAATAGGCAATGGTGGTGATATTGAATAATTGTCCGCTATCCATCAGTTATCCCTCCTTCTTTGGGGATGTGTTTTTGGCAGTTGCTTCAATTTTTTGTTGTAGATCCTCAAATGCCAGGGCAAAGCCAGGCTGGTTGCGGTGTGCATTTCCGGCCATCGTAACTTTGGTTTTTTTACCTTCCTCTTCCAGACAGACCCAGATTCGTTTATGCGAGAAGAAAAAGGCGGTTAATGAACCAAAAACTATCAGGAAACAGCCTGCCCAGACGATATTAACCCCGGGGTCTTTGGAGACCTGAAGACCGGTGTATTGTGGCTGGTCAAAACCAAGCAGGGCAAAGCTGAAAATTCCGGCGCGTTTGGCATCAAGTTGTGGATGATTCTGCCAGATGACAAACGGTGCGCCATGTTTGTTGTCGGGAGAATTAACGTGAAGTTGCATTGCCGGGCCAAAATTGCGGTCATTTTCGGTAAAATTGGTGACCGCAAAGGAATATCCCCCCGGTAATTGCACCTGCTCCCCTTGATGTGCTTTGAGATCCATGACTTCGCCAGTTTTATTCTCGGTGACCTTGACTTTGAAGAAAGCCTTTCCTGCAGAACCGTAACTGGATTGGTAAAATTTTATCCCTTTATAGGTCAGTGGATCGTTGACCTCAATGCGTTTGTGAACAATTTCCTGACCGTTTTCAAGAATAACCAAATCACTGTTATAATCTTTGGGGCGGTTACTGTTCGGGTAGTAACTGACATCAAAGTCATCACAGCGTATTGTAAAACCGAGATCGATTACTTCAGTACCATTGAGGGAACGGACTTGATCTACAGAAGTTCCTTCAGCAATATTAACAAAGGCTTTGTACCCCCAGACATTGCCAATCACTGCTCCTGCCATAATGATCAGGATTGAAAGGTGGGTAAGGTAAGCTCCGAACCTGGAATAGATCCCTTTTTGTGCAAACAGATAGAGTTTTTCATCCTTTTCAGTCAGGATGGTTTTAGAAAATTCCTTTTTTAGCTGTGCCGATATTTGTTCTGCAATCTGCTGCTTTGAGCCTTTACAGCTAAACTCCGCTCGATTTGCCGACCCTTTGAAAATTCCAGGGCTGGCAACCAAAGTTGGTTCCTTGACAAACTTCCAGACCCGCGGAAAGTTTTTTATGGAGCAGCAAATTAAATTAATACTGAAGAGCGCTAAAAGGCCGATAAACCAGGTTGAATGGTACATATCAATAAACTGCAGTCTTTTAAACAGTTCGTAGTTTGATTGACCATATTCGCGGATATAGTCAGCTGCTGAACCATTCTGCAGGATAATTGTTCCAATAATGGAAGTCAGGGCAAGTAGCAGTACTAGAATTATGGCAAGTTTCAGGGAACAGAGGAGATCCCAAGTACTATCTGTGAAAGATTTTTTTGTTTCAGCCAAAGTAAAAGCCTCCTTTATGGCAGTCTGTCAGAATAGATGACAGATTTGGTCACTATAGCCAGTGATACTGGCTGCCGTCAACCGATTGATAACGGAGAGTTTTAATTCAGGAGAACGACTGTACGCAGGTTGTGAAGGGATTGAAGCGGCTCTTGTGAATCTCTTGAGGGGTGGAAAAAATGTGGCAGAATAAGATTGTGACTTATAAACGGTTGCCCAACTTTTAATTGCGGAGTCAGCGGTCTTGATTCATGCACTAGAAAGTGCGGATACTTATGCAGGGTCTGGTATTCCGAGCTGCCGAGATCACGCTGGGGCAGGGTATTCTGATGGCAAGCTTCAATTTGGCAACAGGGAGTTGATTTTTTCTGACTGTGGACTAAGTGACAACTGTCAACTCTGATTGAAGAACTATAGCTCTGATTTCCTGGTAACAGGCATGCGAATGCCGCTTGTAATCCCCCACAAAGCAGCAGCAATACTGTCAATACAAAAATCCGTCGAAAATTGTTAGTGGGGGTGGGTTCAGTCACAGTTGCCCTTTATTTGTGTAACAAATTCAGCTTGCAGATAAATCGGCACTATTGTACTTGTCCATCGATTTATCTGCAAGCTGAATACCAGTTTTTATGGCTTAGGAGAAAAACAGCTGTTCAGTTAGCTATTCAATCATAGAACCCATTGAAATTATGGGAGTAATTAGAGGTCAACCGCTTTGAGTTGTTCCAGCAATTCTTTTTGTTCTGGAGTTAAATTGTTTGGAACAACAACCTCAATGAGCGCATAAAGATCCCCGGCTGGTCTTTTTCCCGAAGCAGCTACGCCATATCCCCGCAATCTGATCTTTTGCCCCGGTTGCATTCCGGCAGGAACTTTAACCCGTTTTGGGGTATCAAGGGTTGGAACTTCAATCGAAGTTCCCAGGCATATACCGCTGTAAGGGATCTCTGCTCTGACCAGAAGGTCATACCTGTCACGGGTAAATGTTGGATCTGGTTCGATATCAACCTGGAGGTAAAGATCACCAGCCGAGCCACCAGTTGGGTGAGATCCCCCTTTCCCAGAGACCCGTAATTTGCTCCCGTTTTCGATTCCTGCCGGGATCCGTACCTTGATTTGTTCAACTTTACCGTCATTGCGATAATCGATGCGTCGTTCCCCCCCCTGGACTGCCAATCGGAATGGGATGCTGATCTGCATTGAATAATCTTGCCCTTTTGCCGGAGGTCTTGGCGCACGACTTCGACCACCTCCCCCACCAAATAATTGACTGAAGATATCCTCGTTGCCACGACTACCACCAAAGCTGCCAAAGATATCACCCATATTCATATTGCGGAAAATATCTTCCTGACTGAAGCGCTGTTGGAATCCATCGGCGCCGTACTGATCATATTGTTGCCGTTTTTCCGTATCGGATAAAACTGCGTAAGCCTCAGTAATCTTTTTAAATTGTTCCTCAGCTTTCGTGTCCCCCGGGTTCTTGTCGGGATGGTATTTTTGCGCGAGTTTACGATAGGCTTTTTTTATTTTTGCCGCATCATCGGTTTTGTTGACACCAAGTATAGAATAATAATCTTTTGACATGCTTCAGGTTCCTCCATTCAGATCAATCTCATGGCTACTATAGGAGCCGTTTTGTGCAGCGTCAAGAAGAAGATTGAGGGTGTTTTTGTATTATGTTTTGACTCCACCGATACTAAATTTTGGGCTGGAACTTGCAATCTCAGGGAGAAAACTATAATCTAATAAATCCATTTTGTATTGTCAGACTTGATGGGAGGGGCGCATGACCGGAATTTTTAATCAGGACGGCGAGGGCACTTTAGTTGAAGAGGGGATTAAAGCCACAGAAGAAGGGAATACCCGTCTTGCTTTAAATCTATTCAGCCAGGTTAAACCTGCAGAAATGTCACCTCTGGTGACATCTTATCAAGCATATTGTATCGCCACCGAGCAGAAAAATTTCAGGAAGGCTATGGATCAAGCCATCGACGCTTTGCAGGCGGATCGATCTCACCCATTGATCTATCTCAATTTAGGACGGGTTTTTCTGGCAGCCGGTTACCGGAAAAAAGCGATGCAGACTTTTCGTAAGGGAATCCGTTGTCAGCGTCACCCGCTATTACTTCGAAAGCTTGAGAGTCTCAGTAATCGCCGAGCCATGCCGTTTCCTTTTCTGCAACGCTCCAACCCTTTGAATATTATCGTCGGAAAATTATTCTCAAAAGTTTTTTAACTGCATTCTTCTGTCGTGACCAGCTGCGCTTGTTCCAATAAACGCATCTCCTCCGTTTTTTTCCTAAGAGTCACAATTTTAAGCTTGCATTCCCAAAGGTTCCCACGGTGGCTTGACCCTTTCTAAACGGTCAGGCTAGGATACTGATTAAATTACTTTTCTTCCCTTCTTCTAGGAGTTCTTTATGACCCGTATTGCTATTATTGGAGCCGGAATCTCAGGCCTTGCTACCGCCTACGCAATTGAACAACAGGCACAGCAGGCAGGATTTGAGGTTGAAACTCTGGTGATTGAAAAAGAACCACGAACCGGGGGGAAAATACTTTCGATCAAGGAAGATGGATTTCTCTGTGAGTGGGGGCCAAATGGATTCTTAGATAATAAACCCATGACTTTGGATTTGTGTCGACAGTTGAATATTGATCAACAATTGTTACGCTCTGATGATAATGCCCGCAAAAGATTTATCTATTCCGAAAAGATTCTGCACCAGATGCCTGAAAACGGGCCTGCCTTTCTCAAATCAAAATTGATTTCCTGGCCGGGCAAATTTCGCCTTGCTGCAGAAATGGTGATACCAAAGCGTCAAGATGCCAGTGACGAGACCCTGGCTGAGTTTGGTCGGCGACGCCTTGGAAGTGAGGCTCTCAATAAACTGATTTCACCGATGGTCTCGGGTATTTTTGCCGGTGATCCTGAAACTATGAGCCTGAAGAGCTGCTTTCCGCGTATCCACGAATTGGAACAGGATTATGGCGGTTTGATCAAGGCGATGCTCAGGCTGGCCAAAAAAAAACGTGCTGAAGTAAAAGCCGGTAAGGCTGTGGCAAGTGCCGCAGGGCCGGGTGGCGTATTGACATCTTTCAGCGGCGGGATTCAGGTGTTGACCGATGGGGTTGCGGCTGCTCTTTCCGGCAAGGTCTTAACCGGGCATGGGGTCGAACGAATTGAACAGAAGCAAGAGGGTTTTTTTCTCCATCTGGATGATGGGCAACAGCATGAAGTGGATATGGTTGTCACTGCTGCTCCAGCCTATGCCGTTGCCAAGATGCTGGATGAATTGAATGATAAAAGTTCAGCAATTCTCAGGAAAATTCCTTATGCAACCATGAACGTTATTTGTTTTGGCTATGAGCGGGAGCGGATTGATTTTGACCTGAATGGTTTTGGTTATTTGATTCCCAAAGCCGAAGGGTGCAATACCTTGGGTACCCTTTGGGATTCCAGTATCTTTGCAAACCGTGCTCCGGAAGGAAAGGTACTGTTACGGTCCATGATGGGTGGTGCCGCCAATGCCGCTGCAATAGATTTATCAGAAGATGAAGTCAAAGCGCGAACGATGAATGATTTGAAGCAAATCATGGGAATCGATTGTGAACCGGATTTTGTGAAGATTTTTCGTCATCATCATGCTATTCCGCAATATACGCGTGGACATGCACAACGGCTCCAAGAGTTGGAAGCTTCACTGCAGGGTTCTGCTGATTTAATTCTGACCGGTAACGCTTTTTACGGGGTAGGATTGAACGATTGCGTTCATGCTGCCAATCAGGCTGCTGCCAAAGTTGTTATCCGCTTGGGGAAGAAAAAAGGGTAGTATCGTGGGGACATGTACTCGTTACGTGTCCCCACGATATGGTTTGACCTGTGTCAGGGTTCGTCTCAAAGTGGGGCCTCGTTTTCCAGGCTTTCAGCAACCACTTTCAGTGGTGAATAGGTGAGGTAGCGAAGCCCTCCCAGTTGCGGGTTTTCGATAATCGAAACCGGACCTGAAATTTCTGTGGTTATCTCCTCGCTGGTTTCCCCAAGATTGATAGAGACCCCTTCTTTGACTGCACTGAGCACATTGATTTTTGGATTTGCGGTTGGGTGCTCATCGACGGCAAAATTGAGTAACTCTTCAGCCAGTTCTTCCCGTTCCTCATCAAGATTAACCTGTCTCTGAGTGAGAATTCCAATCCGTAATTCCGTCGCTTCACGGAGTGCTTTTCGTGGTTCCCTGGCCGGTTTTTTGATCAGGGTATTCAGAGTGGTTCCGATCCTCTCGATTTGATCAGCAGTCCTTTTAACTTGTTTACGCAGGTATTGAAGACGATCGGCTTCGGGGAAATAGACCCCGGAAGTGACGTTGGTTTTTACCCCGGCTCGGGCGCCAAGGATTTTTGCTTCAATCCCCTCAAGGGCAACGACCTCTCCACCAGTAATCAGTCCCTTGGAAATATTGATACTGCCGGTTGCTTTGATGACCGCATTGCGCAGTTCGTGCGAAATAACAACATCACCCCAGCATTCAACCGTGACCTGATTCAGATAGCGGGCTTGCAGTGTCCCTTTGCAGGTAATTTTACCAGCTCCCATGCCGGCCATGGTGCCCACAGTGACCGGGCCGTCAGAATTGATCTGGCAGACACCCACTGCGCCGGTAATGTTGATCCCCTTTGTTGCTGTGATGTTGAAGTCGTCCAACACATCCCCTTTGATATCGACAAAACCGTTAAAGCTGATATGGCCAATGCTTAAGTCGACATCACCGTTAACGACAAATTCTTCTGCTACGGAAAGAACATTATTATCAAAGACAGCACGTCCAGACTGCTCAGCAATGGCTTGAGTTCCATCTTCGCTGAAGTGGACACCGCTTCCGGCAATAATTCTGCTCGGGTTTCCCTCTACTGGAAGGATTTCTTTCCCGATAATGGTTTTGCCAGGTTCTCCTGGGGTAGGAGAATAGATGGTGCCAATTTGCTGGCCTGGTTCAATATTGGAAAAGCTCTGTACAGATTTAAAATCGACCTTGCCCGACTTGTCTTCAACCAGATCTGTTTCTTCTTTTCCAGTTGCGACAATCAGTTCGAACCAGCCATCCTTGCCGGGAATTGCTTCCTTGCCCTTAGCAATGACAAATTGTTGCGGATCTTCTCCCAGAGCCGCTTCAGAACAGAAAATGGCAACCTGTTCAAGATCAACCGTTGTGGTGATATCATGGTTACGTAAAATAGAAATAAGTTCGGCCGGGGGAATACTGCTGGCTGTATTGTGGACGGTAATGTTGGCACGACATTCAAGCTGGTTATTATGCGCTTCAATACGTAAGGTATAAGCATCATTAACAAATTCGCCGATCAGCTTGGCGCCGATATCAACGCCCTGCTGAGCTTTGGATGCAGACATGAAATTCCTGTTTTGAGAAAAATAGTGAAATTGAGGATTATTCTAGCATGTGTATCGGCTAACATGCTAATTTTCTTAAGTTAAAGTTTGGGCATTGGGATACCTGCCGATATCGTAAAGCTTATCGGGCAGCAGGTTTTCCTCCGGCAATGGGTGAAAAGGGGTTTTATGTCGAGGATGGTTGAAAGTTTCAAGCGTGATCTTGCCGAAGTTAACTGGCGTGAGCTCAGGATTCATCTGCAGCGGGATGCTCTTATCGTTGTTGCAACAGAACTTGATCTGGTTGAGGTTGGGGTGGCTGTTGCCGATGATGACAAGGTTCAGGTTGAAACTTGGATTGCTGCAGAACAACTGGGAAAACCAACAGAAAAGCAACTGGAAAGCTGGGAGCAGGAGCCAGATACATTGTTTCGGATGTTGATCGTCCAACCTTTTATTCTGGTTCAAGGAATTCATGATGCCTGAACAGTTTGTTACCTCGCTCAGCCACTACCGAGCCGCAGGAGTTTTTAATCCTTGGGGAGATATAGACTCTCACCATGATCGTGATGATCAGGGGCCGAAGATACGCAGACAGCAGCTGCTCAGATATTTGCAGGAACGGATCGGGATTGCGGATACGCTTCTCTGTGCTGAAGCGATTGGCTATCAGGGGGGGCACTTCAGTGGTATCCCGATGACCTCTGAACGGCTCTTATTAGGGGGGTTGCGACATAAAAACTTGCAACCGGAGATGGTTTTTAAAACTATATCTCCGCAACGAACCAGTCGTGTAGATTTGAAACCTCTAGGCTTTACTGAACCAACGGCAACAATTGTCTGGGGATTTCTGGCAGCGCAGGGGATAAATCCACGCCGAGTGGTTCTATGGAACGCTTTCCCCTGGCACCCCTATCATCCCGCAAAAGGAATGCTCAGCAATCGAACCCCTAAGGATACGGAGCTGGTTGCAGGTCATCAGATGCTGAAGCAGTTGCTAGAACTGGGTCAGTTTAAGCAGGTGGTTGCCATTGGTGAAAAATCAGCCTTGCAGCTGCAAGAATTGGGGATTGCAGCCGTCAAAGTGCGCCATCCTGCCAATGGGGGGGCTGGAAAGTTTCGTGCCCAGATGTTTGATCTATTGCAGGATAAATAGAGAACTTAACTGCTATTTTAAGGCGATGGTAAAGATGAGGTATTATGTCGATTGATATTATTGAAAATCAGATTGGTCGTTTTCTGGCAAGTGAAGCGCCAGAAGTGGTGTCCATTAAGGGGGCATGGGGCGTTGGTAAAACCTATGCCTGGAATAAATATTTGGTCAATGCCAAAAATCTAAAAAAAATAGCATTGAGAAAGTATTCTTATGTCTCTCTTTTTGGCATCAATTCACTGGAAGATTTAAAGTTTTCGATCTTTGAAAATATGGTCGATGAAAGATCTATCGGGCGCAGGCCAACGGTTGAAAGTTTTAAAATAAACACCGCCAAATTACTTAAATCCCTGGGAAAAAAATCTCTACCGATCATTTCATCAAACGCATCAATTGACCATTATCATTCCATTATCAATTCCCTGTCATTTCTCTCCTTGGAAAAAACCATCATTTGTATCGATGATTTTGAAAGAAAAGGTAACAGTATTGAGGCGCAGGATATTTTAGGACTGATCTCCCAGTTGAAAGAACAAAAAAAGTGTAAAGTTGTCCTGATTCTGAATGATGAGAGTTTGAGCGAAGGATCCTCAATTGATTACATCAAGCTGCGTGAAAAAGTGATTGATACGGAACTGAGATTTGCTCCAACTGCGGAGGATTGTGTTGAAATTGCGTTGAACAGTGACAAAGTTGCTCGATTGTTAGGCATCAATATTATCAAGCTGGGCATTAACAATATCCGGATTATAAAAAAAATTGAAAAATTAGCCGCGTTGCTGGTGCCACAGTTGAAGAGTTATGACGATCAGGTTATGCATCAGGCTTTGCGAACCATAAGTTTGCTGACCTGGTGCTATTACGGTCAATCAAGTGATACCCCAGATTACAATTTTGTGGTGAGTCGCAACAGTGTATTCGGCGATCTGGATGATGAGATAACCCTCTCAACCCAACAGCTGGTTTGGTGTGCGGTGCTGCGCAATTATGATAACTATGCCGTTGATGAGTTCGATCTGCAGATCGCCAGATTGGTCGAAAATGGCTATGTTGATGAAAAGAGTTTGCGAACAGAGGCTGTGGCACTCAATGAAAAAATTCTTGCAGCTTATTCTGAAAATTCATTTCAAGAGGCTTGGCGAAAATTCAACGAATCTTTTGATGCCGATGACCAGGAGGTCGTCACGTGCTTGTCCAATAGCTTTAAGCATAATGCGAGATACATCAGTCCGGTGAATTTGGATGGAACAGTGCGCTTGCTCCGATATCTGGGTAAGGATAAATTAGCTACAAAAATCATTGATTTATATATTGATAAACGCAAAAGTGAAACGGATCTTTTCAATTTAGAGACCTCTGCTTTACCCGGAGAAATCAAAGATCAAGAAGTGATTACAAAGTTTAGAAAAAAACATGAATCAGTCGGTGTCAAGCTTTCGCTGCAGGAAGTCTGTGATCAGTTGCTTGCTTGTGATAGTTGCAGTGATGAAGAAGAGACCCATCTATCGCAGGCATCGATTGACGAATATGTGGAGCTGTTCAAATCCCAGAAAGGGCAAAAACTTTCACAGTATATTGATCTCTGTCTGAAATTTCGTCGTTTGGGAGGAACCACCGAACATCAGGAATTGATTTCTGTAAAGACAGCTAAAGCACTGAACATTATTGGCAGTGAAAGTAAATTGAATGCAAGTCGGGTCCGGCGGTTCGGGATAAAAGTCGACTAACGGGTGCAGATAGTTCCGTGCTTGAAATGAAAAATTATCCAATGCACAAGAATAATGGGAATTGCTATGACATTACGGCAGCTCGAACTTTTCATTGCAGTCGCTGAAACAGGAAGCTTTTCTCGTGGGGCAGAGGCTATTTCCTTGACCCAGTCAACGGTCAGCCAGCATATTGCTGCGCTGGAGCGGGAGACCAATACCAAACTGTTGGATCGGACCAGTAAGGGAATTTTTCTCACGGCAGGCGGAGAAGTTTTTCTGCAACATGCTCGGCGGGTGTTGGCTGAGCGGGATGTGTTGACTCAGGCCATGGCAGGTTTGCATGGACTGAAAAAAGCGACGCTTCATCTGGGAGCCAGTAATATCCCGGCCAATTATCTGGTTCCTTGTTTTTTATCAGATTTACAGCAGAAATACCCGGGGATATCACTGACAATGAGAATTGGTGACAGCAGCGAAGTCCTGGCTGAATTGAAATCAGGTCAAGTGGAGTTGGGGATTGTTGGTGGCCGCATCGATGATGAAGTCTACAGTTATGAGCCTTTGCTGAAAGACCAGTTGGTTATGATTGTTGGATCAGATCATCCTTTGAAGAACAGTCACTCCATGACGATAAAAAAAATGATGGATGAAAAGTTTATCGTCAGGGAAGATGGCTCTGGAACATACCAGGCGTTGCAAAAAGCTTTTTTATCCGCGGGCATTGAGCCAGAATCATTCCATGTTATTGCGCGTCTCGGAAGTAATGAAGCTGTGCGGCGGGCCATTGCTGCTGGACTCGGTTGCGCTTTTGTCTCTGATCTCTCGATCCAAAATAATTTGCGTCATGGGGAACTGTTCAAGATTGATGTTGAAGGGTTATCCATTGAACGGCAATTATGGTTGGTCAAATTGCGTGAACGCACCCCTTCTCCTGCTGCAATTGCTTTTTCTGAATTACTGCAACAGAGCTCTGTGTTAGATAATCTCGGTCAATGTTGTAAGGTTTGATGGCGTCGCAAAAACTCACCAACTGCTGCGTTGCTGCAATTGATCTCGCTGCTTCGGCGTACGCAAGTACGCCTCATTGCTCGACAATCGCGCGCCTTGCATTTGGCACTTTTTGCTTAGCCAACCACGATTTTGCTTTCTTGCGAAAGCATCAAAGTTTAAATCTCTTTTTGAAGGCTCATATTTATGTCCTCCCCTCAAAAATCGTGGCAGCGCCCAGAATTGTTACTTTTTCTCATGGCGTTTGCGGTTCCTATAAGTTTTGCTGCCTGGCAGGCATTACTGAATAATTTTGCCATTGAGCGGGTCGCGTTTACCGGAAAAGAAATGGGGATACTGCAATCGTTACGGGAGATTCCAGGATTTCTCGCTTTTGGAGTTGTGTTTCTGCTGTTAGTGATTCGGGAACAGCCCTTGGCAATCATTTCATTACTGCTACTTGGGCTGGGGACGGCTCTGACGGGTTTCTTTCCATCGGTGCTTGGGCTCTATCTTACGACCGTGTTGATGTCGCTCGGGTTCCATTATTATGAGACCATGCAGACATCCTTAACCCAGCAGTGGGTTCCCAAAGGGCAAGCAGCAGAAACTTTTGGTCGATTAATCGCCGTTGGTTCTTTTTCTGCCATCATTGTTTTTGTTCTGATCTGGGTGGGGACAAACTTGTTTGATCTCGATTACCGCTGGCTCTACCTCGGGTTTGGGGGAATGACAACAGGCATAGCTCTGATTGCATGGCTTCTGTTCCCTCAGTTTTCTCAGCCTACAGTTCAACATAAACATATGGTGTTGCGCAGTCGTTATTGGCTCTACTATGCGTTAGTATTTATGTCGGGAGCGCGACGGCAGATATTTATGGTCTTTGCTGGTTTTTTGATGGTCGAAAAATTTTCTTTCTCAGTCAGTAATATCGCGATGCTGTTCTTGGTTAATGCTTCGTTAAACGTGTTGTTTGCCCGGAAAATTGGCCGCTTGATTGCCCGGTTTGGCGAACGGAATGCTTTGCTGTTGGAATATGTCGGTTTAATTATCATCTTTGTGGGCTATGCCCTGGTTGACACCGCCTGGATTGGAGCAGGTCTTTATATCCTGGATCATTTGTTTTTCGCTTTGGCGATCAGTCTGAAAACCTACTTTCAAAAAATTGCAGCCCCTGAAGATATTGCTTCAACTGCCGGAGTCAGTTTCACTATCAATCATATTGCGGCTGTTTGTCTTCCGGTCATTTTTGGCTTGATCTGGCTCAACTCACCATCTCTAGTTTTCTATATTGGCGCGTTGATGGCTTTAATCTCATTCTCACTTTCACTGTTGATACCCAGGTTCCCAGAACAGGGGCGGGAAACCTGTTTCCATCGGTAGTTTCGGAGGTGTCTGCTACAAAAATACCGAGTATTTAATCTTTACCGTCATTCAGATTTTTGTCAGATCATGAGAGTAGAGTGCCATCGATTTGATTGAGACTTGATTATTTGATATGTGGAGGCAGGGAGATGGAGAAAAAAGCTCTGGTTATTGATGATGATGTCTATTGTCTCGATATATTAGTAGAATACTTGATGGATAAGGGCTTTAATGCGACATCATCCCTCTGTCCCACATGTCCAATGATGGAACAAAATACTGATGTATGTCCCATGGATGTCCCCCGCTATAACATCGTTCTTTCTGATAACCATATGCCAGAGATGACGGGTCTGGAATTTTTTGAGTAGGGGCAGAGGGGGTGTAAAATTCCACCCAACCATAAAGCCCTCATCTCTGGAGATATATCCTCCGAAGACCAGAAGGTAGCTGAAAGTATGGGCTATAAAGTTTTCCACAAACCTACCCCACTTGATTTGATTGATAGTTGGATTGATGCCGTTATGGATCAGAATAACTGATGCTGTGAGGGGGAGTTACATGCGCAACAGCCTACTTATTTCTGGCCTGATCATCGGCAGCATCCTATTTTCGTCACAACTTGCCCTGAGTCAGGAGCCAATCACTGATCAGAAGATATTGTCCAGTTTTGCAAAAATAATCAGGGCAAATCAGTATATCTGCCGGTCGTGTTTTCAGGTTCAGCTTCTTGAGAATAACCACGATGAGTTGTCTTACAAGGTTGTTTGTAATCATGATCTTACTTATAAAGTTGTTTTAACCCCGCGCAGCAATATGATCGTCAGACCAATCAATGGGTTGCATTCCAAACAAGTTTCTTTGGGATTAATAGCCAAGCAATTTGAATGAGCCGAACCCCATCTGCCAACAACTGACGGTCAGGAAAAGCAGCATTCCGGCCAGCGAAACCCATAACCAGCGTTTTTCAATTAAATCAATTTTCTGCCGTAGACTCTCATATTTACGCAATGGCTGACAAATCCCTGGTAGCATTCCATACAGAGTGGCCACGAATAATCCGGCGTACATGGGATAGCCAATATAATTATAATTTTTTTGCAGCATATCGAAAGGGCAGTGGTGGCTGGGCATTTGATAGATATAGAGAGAGATGAAGGAAACGACTGCACCGATGGAGACAAAAAACATCAGTACCGATGTCATAAACAGGAGGTGACGTAGGGCGGCTACCTTGAAAATAAGACATGAAATTAAAACGACAAGATAACTGCCAATAATTGAGAAAAATAGCAACATGGCTTGTTTTACTGGCATCCCTGCCAGGTCGCTGGCCACGCTTTCCCCTTCGGCACTGAAGAGTGAGCCACAGCACGAGGTAATAACCTCTGGTTGCAAGCCGTTGAAATACCGCCATTGTAAATAGAGATCCAGCGCTACCAAAGGGGTCAGCAAAACCAAAGCAAGATATTTTGGTCGGGTTAGTGGACAATCCTCAGTTTGTTGATCGAGGCGATTCAGCACGACCCAGAGTGCCGCAGAAAACAGCAGAAATCCTTTAATCAGCAGAACCAGCCAGCCAACTAAATTGGCATTCAGAGCCCCGGTTGCACACATCGCCCCGATAAAAAGGTGATGGATATCCTCAGCAGTAAATATAAATAATATTGCCGAGAAAACTTGAAAACCCAAAGCATAATTGAGCAGAGTTGAAACCAGCCAGGTTTTCCGTTCCAGTAACAGTTGCCCCTCAGAATTGCTGTCGGCATCCCAGCGTAAAAGGATTTTCATCCCCAGCCAACTGGCGATCAACATAACCAGCAGGGTGATGAATGAGCCACTGAGAAGTGCTAAAATGCCGGGGTTCAGTATCACGTGCTGTTATCCTCAATCATCCGCCCATGACGCAGGTTAATGCAGCGTTGAATCAAGGGGGATTGATAGACTTCCGGATCGTGAGTTGCAATGATGATTGTCTTTCCATCCCCGTTCAGATCAGCCAGAATTTGCAGGAAGTTTTGTGCTAACTTGCTATCAAGATGGGCGGTCGGTTCATCCGCAATAATAATCTTCGGATTGGTAACCAACGCGCGAGCAATGGCCACCCGTTGCTGTTCTCCTCCTGAGAGTTGGTTTACTTTTTTCCGCACCATTCCTGCTAACTCAAACCGCTCCAGAACGGCTGTCGCTGATTTTTTCATTGCCCGGAATGATTGACCCGAAGGGTAAAGTGGCAGCATGACATTCTCTAAAACACTGACATCACGTAACAGATTGTACTGCTGAAAAACAAAACCGAAAGTTTCGCGCCTGATTTGAGCTAGAAATCGTTCCGGGAGCTTAGAGACGGTTCGATCTTGCAGTTGGATACTTCCGGATGTCGGCCTCGACATACAGCCGAGCAGGCTGAGCAATGTTGTTTTTCCTGATCCGCTCGAGCCGGTCAGGGCGACGACTTCACCCGCTGAAATCTGCAACGAGATATTTTTCAGGGCGGTTACTTCATCGGGCAGATGACGGTGATAGATTTTATTGAGTTGTTCAACAACCAATAGTGGTGGCACGGCGTTCAGCCTCTCATAACATGTTCGGGATCAGTCACAGCGCTCTTCCAGGCTGGGATTATTGTACAGACGAGATAGGGAACGATGGTCAAAAATGCCAGGACAAACAGCTGGTAAAAATCGATTGCCGGCGTTAGTTGGAATTTTGGGAAAAGGACGGACCACCCTTTAAGCAGGGGAATCAATGCTGGTGCATCGAAAACAAATACATGAATCCAGGCGGCAAGGGTTCCCAGAATAAAGGAGGTTAATGAAATAACCAACCCTTCCCAAAACTTGATCGAGAGAACGTCTGCGGTTTCCCAACCAATGGCTTTGAGGATGCCGATTTCCTGTTTTTCCGCAGCACTGATTCCGGTTGCTTTATCCCAGGCCAGGATACAGAAAGAAATCAAAGCGGCAATCGCAACGGCAAGCATCATCCCGCTCCGCCAGTTGAACAGAGTATCGTAAGTATGGAGAATTTCGTCGCGGGTGATCGGTCGCGTATCAGGCAGTAAATATTTTATTTTTTTGGCCAGGGTTTTAACTTCCCGCTGATTATGCACCTGCACAATCAAGTCGGTGGCCATTTCCTGATTCATGGAGAAGAAATCTCTGAGTGCGGGTTCCTGCAAAATCACCAGATCGTTGGTGAGCAGGTTGGAGACTGTCTTGAAAATCCCGGTAATCTTAAATACTGTGCGGGTTTTCGCGCTGTCTTCAAGCACCAGGTCATCACCAATCGTTGGACCAAACGCTTTAGCAACACCGCTTCCAATGGCACATTCTGCAGGGTTGTTTGGCAAGCTTCCTTCAAGTAGTTGAAGTTTGTCTTGATAGCTGCTGATTCCGATCAGAGTCAGGTTCGCTTTGATCAGGGAATCATAATAGTACCCCCAAACTCTGGGAGTCACCGATCCGACGCCAGGGAGTTTCTTGATGATCTCAGTATAAGCTGTTGGGATTAAATCGTGACGACCGGCTGAAACCCGTTGAATGATGAGCGCTGGGGCTTCTGTCAAACTTCCGGTCGCTTCTATTTTTAATGCATGGGTCAAAAACAAAACTGATCCCAAGGTGGCTATGGTAAAAGCATACACAGCAATTAAAGATAAATTTTTATATTTCCGGCGGATCAGGCTGGAGAGGGTAAATTCGAGTATTTTTAATTGCCGCCGCATCAGTTGAATTTCTCCGAATGGTGTTGAATCAGAATTCGACTGGAAAATCCAAGAGGATTGGGCGGGATAATCGAACCGGTCGGAAAATGTTCAAAGGCTCCTGGAAAATCCTGAAATGGTGCAAATAGATCCGCCTGAGAAGGATGCCGGGTGTAACGCGCCTCGCTACAGAGGGAGAGATCAGTGATCCCCAGGACTTTCACCAGCTGGCGCTTTTCGGTTGAATCGACAATCTCAGTAGAGCCTGTTATCAGTAAAACTGCAGTCAGTATTGATATGAAGGAGAGGAATAATAGATAAACCATCCCGCGTGTCATCAGCGGGTTGGCAACATATCAGGAGTGACTGCTTTGAATGTCAAAACCTGGGTGCCGGAATGATCACGCATAAAGGTTTCTGCTCGCTCTTTCCCTGCAACAGGGATCAGTTCTTTGCCCATCGGTCCATAGACATCACTCCCCAAAACGAAATAAACTGAGTTTGCTGGCACCAACTGTGTCCTATAATATTCGGTCACATAGATTTCAGCAATCTCACCTCTGGTCCTTTTTCCCTCCCCCTCAGGTAGCTCAAAGTAGTAACGGAACAGATCTTTACATCCGTCAAAAAAAATCTGGTGACCGTCTTTAAGAACAATTGTGGTAACCCAGTCCGGGTACGGAGCAACAAACATCCCGCAGACTGGACAGCGATCTTTCTTGTCGGGCATTTTGGGTTCAGCAGAAAACGCTGAGCCGGAAAACAACCCCAGCAGACAAACTATCAGGATTATATTTTTAAATAACAATTTCATGGAACCCCCTTTAAATCTAGAATCTAGCAGCCAGTCCATTGATAGTCAGACAGACTGTTGAACCCAAAAAAACTCTATGGATTTTATAACACGTAGGGGATCACTCAACAATATCTCTGTCACTATTTTTTATCCCATGATTGTTATTTTTTACAATATTTTCAATATGTTCACTTTTTTAACAAAAGTCCTTTGCTAAAGTTGATCATTTTGGTAAGCTTTATTTTATTTTTTAAGCTGATCGGGCTTAAAAGCTATAGCGTTGATCCTTCTGGGAGATATTTTGTTGTTTAGATTCCTGATAATATTGTTGTTTGTCCTTTCAGCAAGCCCTACCTTTGCAGCTGATGATCGGGTTGAGCTGGTTGAAAAATTGGGCCAAAAAATTCCGCTGCAACTGGATTTTGTCGACTCGACAGGGAAAACCGTACGACTTGATCAGTTGATCGATCGTCCAACTCTGATGGTGCCGGTGTTCTATGACTGCCGGAATGTCTGTAATATGCTGCTGGGAAGACTCTCTGCCGTTTTACCAGAAGTAAAAATGGAGCCAGGCGAGGAATACAATGTCATCACCTTTAGTTTTGATCCCCTGGAAACTCCAAAAATGGCAGCCCACAGCAAAAAGACGTTTCTGACTGCTATGCAGGCTCCCTATCCTAAGCAGGCCTGGCACTTTTTAACCGGCAATCAAAAAAATATTCTTCAGTTGACTGATGCCGTAGGTTACTACTTTAAAAAAGAGGGTGACGAATTCCTCCATCCGATTACCGCCTTTGTGGTTAGTAAAGACGGAACCATTGTTCGCTATCTGCCGGGTCAGCGTTTTTCTGCAATTGACCTTTCCATGGCATTATTTGAAGCAAGTGAGGGTCGCATCGGTAGGCCAATTCGCCAGGCTCTGCAATTCTGTTTCAGCTATGACCCGGAAGGACGTCGTTATGTTTTCAACCTGATGCGGGTCAGCGGCACGGTTATTCTATTAACTCTTGGCAGCTTTTTGCTCTTTCTTATTCTGAGCGGTAGAAAGAAGAAAAAATGAAAAACGCGCCCCTTAAATACACCGGTTTCTATAGTGAAAGCCCACGATCAGGAATCATGGGATGGCTTACCTCCACCGACCATAAGCGAATCGGCATCATGTACTTGGGCTGCATCGTTGTTATGTTTAGTATCGCAGTCTGTCTAGGATTAGCCCTGCGCCTCGAATTGATTGCACCGGGACCGACGATCATGGGTCCACAGACCTATAATGCCACCTTCACCGTCCATGGCATTATCATGATCTTCCTTGTCATCATTCCAAGTATTCCAGCGGCTTTCGGCAATCTGGTGCTACCGATCCAACTCGGAGCCCGGGACGTTTCTTTTCCAAGGCTCAACCTGCTTTCCTGGTATTGCTACGTTGCCGGAGGAATTCTTGCTGTCATTTCAATTTTTTCTGGTGGCGGAGCTCCGGATACCGGTTGGACTTTTTATGTTCCGTTCAGTACCCAGACGACCACCAACGTCAACATGGCAGTTACCGGTGCGCTGATGTTGGGTTTCTCCTCCATGCTGACCGGGATAAACTTTGTCACCACGATTCACCGTTTACGTGCTAAAGGGATGGGCTGGGGACGGTTACCAATGTTTGTCTGGACCCTCTATTCCACCGCCTGGATACAGGTGCTTGCCACTCCGATGCTGGCTATTACCCTGATACTTATTGTGTTGGAACGGGTATTCGGTGCCGGGTTGTTCGATGCCGCCCGCGGGGGTGATCCGATCCTCTACCAACATCTCTTCTGGATCTATTCACATCCAGCCGTTTATATTATGATCCTGCCCGGGATGGGGGTTATTTCTGAAATTATCCCCACCTTCTCCCGTAAGCCCTTATTCGGTTACTGGGCTATGGCAATTTCCAGTCTGGCGATTGCTTTTGCCGGATCTCTGGTTTGGGCTCACCATATGTACGCCAGCGGCATGAGCGATTTTGCCATTTTGATCTTCTCATTCCTGACTTTTATCGTCGCTATCCCCAGTGCAATTAAAATTTTCAACTGGATTTCAACCCTCTATAAAGGCTCCATCCAACTTGCCCCACCGATGTTATACGCCCTGGCTTTTATTTTTAATTTTGCTATTGGCGGTCTGGGAGGATTGGCTCTGGGAGCGGTCGCTAGTGATATCCACTTGCATGACACCACTTTTGTTGTCGGTCACTTCCACTACACCATGTTTGGCGGTACTGGTTTTGCCTTTTTTGCCGCGCTGCACTACTGGCTGCCAAAATATACCGGTCGCATGTACAACCATAAAGTGGCAGTGATCGGCTGGGCATTACTCTTCGTTGGTTTCAATGTCACCTACATGGCAATGCAGGCCGTCGGGATTCAGGGTATGCCGAGACGTTATTATGATTATCTCCCCGAGTTTCAAACTCTGAATGTTGTCGCTACCGTCGGCTCCTGGGTTCTTGTCGCAGGGCTGATCATAATGTTCGTTAACCTGTGGCGTGGCATTCGCAATGGTGTCCCTGTTGGCAACAACCCCTGGGGAAGTGCAACTCTGGAGTGGTCGATACCTTCACCCCCGCCGCTGGAAAACTTTGGCGAGGAAGATCCGGTCGTTACCAAAGGTCCATATGATTATAAAGGGGTAGTCGCTGATGAGTATTGAACATCGTGATGATACTGGCGCCCGCTTTGGGATGTGGGTATTTCTTTACACCGAGGTTATCCTGTTCAGTGGTTTGTTTATCCTCTACTCGGTGGCGTTGGCTAAATTTCCCGAACAATTTGGCGAGGCCAGCCACAAACTCAATATCTATTTCGGGACAATCAATACCCTGGTTCTGCTCGCCAGCAGTCTTACAATTGCCATGGCGATTACCGCTATCCAGCGAAATAAAGTCAAACAGACCCTGATCTTGTGTTTCTCAACCATTGCGTTGGCGATTGTTTTTTTGATCAACAAATATTTTGAGTGGTCGGCTGAGTTCAGTCACGGGATTTATCCCGGGTCGGAGCATCTTGCTGAGATGGGGCCAGGGGTTACGACATTTTTCAATCTCTACTTCTTTACTGCCGGGCTTCATGGTGTCCATGTCCTGATTGGTGGCACCCTGATTGGGGTTGTTGCCTTTTTCGTTGCGACAGGAAGAATAAATGATGATCGTTTTACCCTACTGGAAAATAGCGCCCTCTATTGGCATCTGGTTGACTTGGTCTGGGTCTTCCTGTTTCCACTTTATTATTTGATCCTGTGAGGAAAATATAATGGAACATCAACATCAGCCGATCTCTTACCGCACTCTTGTTTTGACCTGGCTTGCTTTGGGGACTTTGACTGGAATTACTGTCGCCGTTTCCAGGATTCAACTAGGTGCGTGGAATGTCTGGGCCGCACTTTTTATTGCGTCATGTAAGTCAACCTTGGTGCTATTTATTTTTATGCATCTGAAGCAGGAAGCCAGACTGTTTAAAGTGGGAATACTTGTTCTGCTTGTCGTTGTGGCGATATTTGTCGGACTAACTCTTACCGATGTGCTTTACCGTTAGGGAGAAATTGTGAACCAGTTGACTAATCCTACTGCACAGGCTGTCGATAACGTAATGATCTATGTTTTCGGATTTTCCCTGTTCTTGTTACTGGGAATTACCGTTGTCACTATTTATTTTGTCATCAAGTACCGGCGTTCAAAATATCCGGAACCAACCTCGCAGGTTCATGATAATTTCTGGTTGGAAACCGTCTGGACAGTTCTCCCGATTATTATTGTGCTGACGATGTTCTGGTACGGCTGGGTCAACTATGTCGGGCTGCGTGAAATTCCTGCGGGAGCCATGGAAATTAAAGCCACGGCACAGATGTGGTCATGGCAATTTGAATATCCGGATGGGCGGAAAGAGAGTAAACTTTACGTTCCGGTTAATCAGCCAATCAAAGTTATGCTTTATTCAAAGGATGTGCTGCATAGTTTTTTTGTCCCGGCATTTCGTATCAAACGCGATACCGTTCCGGGAATGGACTCCTATGTCTGGTTTCAAGCTCCAGAACCGGGGAGTTTCGATATCTTCTGCGCTGAATATTGCGGTGTTGGACATTCTGATATGGTCACCAGTGTTGAAGTTCTCAGTAAAGAAGATTATGCCGAGTGGTTAGCGCAGTCTCCGCAATCAACCGGAGATCCAAGGGGACTGGTGGTTCTGAATGAACAGGGTTGCACCGGTTGTCACAGCCTGGATGGTAGCGAAAATATTGGCCCAAGTTTATTTGAGTTAGCCGGCAATCTACGCCAACTCGAGAAAGACGGCCAAACCGTTGAAATTACGATTGATGAGGAATACCTGAAACGAGCCATTCGAGACCCGGAGGCGGAAATTGTCAAAGGTTTTGATCCGATGATGCCCCCTTATGATGAAGAAACGATCAGTAATGAGGATTTACAGGCGGTTGTCGATTACCTGCTGGGCAAAGCAGATGCGACTGCCTCAGCGCCCAAAGAAGCACAATTGCTAGAAGTGAACGGTTGTACTGGTTGTCACTCTAACGATGGAAGTGAGGGGATTGCGCCAACCTTCAAAGGTCTTGGTCAACGTGAAGTGACGATTGAGCGTGATGGTAAAGAAGTCACTCTCAAGGTTGATGCCGAATATCTGCGCCAGGCTCTGCTGAAACCCGATGCCGATATAGTCAAAGGCTTTTCACCGATGATGCCGTCTGCAGATTATCTGAGCCCTGAAGAGGTTGAGACCATTATTCAACATCTTTTGCAACAATAACGGAGCTGCGCTGGTGCCAATACCAACAATTAACAACCCTCTCCCATGGTCCGCCGAAACATCTCTGGCGCGACTGCACGCACTCAGGAAACTGGGTCGCTTTGAGCTGTCGACGATGGTTGCCCTTTCAGCATTAGCAGGCTATCTGTTTTATGGGGGGCGCTGGCAAATCCAAATTTTATCAGTCACGATTGGTGTTGGGTTGTTGGCCGCCGGTTGTTCGGCACTGAATCAATGGCAGGAACAAGATATTGACCTCCGGATGGAACGGACAAAACAACGCCCACTGCTGACTGGAAAAATTTCCCCGTCGGCAGCATTGCTGCTGGCATCATTGGCTATCGGTGGTGGTTCTCTGGTGCTCTTTTCTTTACCCGGAACGATGCCCCTGTTGCTCGGGTTACTTGCGGTCATCTGGTATAACGCTATTTATACTCCCCTGAAACGGCGCACCCCTTTTGCTGCTATTCCGGGGGCAATCTGCGGAGCCTTGCCCCCTTTGATCGGCTGGACTGCCGCAGGTGGTGACTTGATCACCCATAAATCATTGATTCTGGCGGGAACTCTGTTTATCTGGCAGATTCCCCACACCTGGTTACTGCTCTGTCATTACCGTGATGATCTGCGGCGCAGTGGCCTGCCGAATATTTTTAAAGCGATACCGACCCAAAGATTGTTGAAGGTTAATAACTATTGGTTGGTCAGTCTGTTTTTCTGCTATCTCCTCTTCCCCCTGTTCGATTTTATTAAAAGTCAGACCCTTGTGTATATTTTTATCGCCGGGCTTTTTATGATTGCAGTCGCAATGTGCAGAAGGCCGGCGGTTGCTAAAAAACCGGGTTCGGTTTTACAGTCTTTCCACCTCACCAATATATCAATGGCACTCCTTCTCACCGTTATTATTTTAGATAGACTGTTTATTTAGTCGATCATGATAAATTCGCAAGAGTGAAGTTCTGCGTTTTATCTTTCTGAGTTATATTTTATTGTTAGACAATTAGATTTGTTCTCAGCCGTATCTACATATTTTTGCCTCTCAATCTTTCCGTTTCCACTCTTGAATTTGACATTACCGGAATATCTTTGTATGGTGATGTCACTAGACGGCACCCCGCCAGGGTGTTCCGATCTTGTCCCGCAGGAGGATCGTTAAGGACATTACCCCGTGTAATGCTTCGCAGATTCTCTTTTCTTTCAGAGTAGCGTTTGATTCTGAGCTTTTATCTGCAGAATCAGGTCGTGGGTCGCTCTGTCCACAAAAAAAATAATATTTTATTCTGGGATGCTGCCAATACCGGTGGCCGTAATGTTTTTCTCACTTTGGCTGTGTTCCTTTGCTGCCTTTTTGTTTGCTTCGGCACTGGTTTTTTGCCTGCATTGTTTGCTGTATTGTTAACCAATTGAAAAATATGAGGAAAAATGTCACAAGATGTCAAAATAGAGGTCAGAAATTTGTTTAAAATTTTCGGATCTCAACCGAAAAAAGCACTAAAATTACTCGAACAGGGGTTAAATAAAGAAGCTATTTTTGAAAAAATAGAGACCACGGTCGGTGTTCAAGATGCCAGCTTTGAAATTTTTAGTGGTGAAATCTTTGTCATCATGGGGCTTTCCGGCTCTGGTAAGTCAACCATGGTGCGGATGTTGAATCGGCTGATTGAGCCAACCGCCGGGCAGGTTTATATCGATGGCGAAGAGATTGTCAGCATGAGTGACAACCAGTTGGTCAGGCTTCGCCGTAAAAAGATGAGTATGGTCTTCCAGTCTTTTGCTTTGATGCCACACTTGACGGTCTTACAAAACGCGGCTTTCGGCTTGGAGATGGACGGGGTAGATAAGCAGACGCGTGAACAGCGTGCTCTGCAAGCCCTTGAACAGGTGGGTTTAGAGGCTTGGGCTGGAAGTATGCCGGATGAATTATCTGGCGGCATGCAGCAGCGCGTCGGGCTGGCTCGTGGTTTGGCCGTTGATCCTGATATTCTGTTGATGGATGAGGCTTTTTCTGCTCTCGATCCATTGATCCGCACCGAGATGCAGGACGAACTTCTCAAGTTGCAATCAAAAGCACAGCGCACCATTGTCTTCATCTCCCACGACCTCGACGAGGCTATGCGCATTGGCGATCGGATTGCCATCATGGAGGGCGGCAGGGTGGTTCAGGTCGGAACGCCAGAAGAAATCCTGCAGAATCCAGCGGATGATTATGTTCGCGCATTTTTCCGTGGAGTCGATCCGACCAATATTCTTAGTGCCGGAGATATTGCCACCGATACCCAGGTCACGATTCCGATCACCGACGGCAAAAATCCTCGGGCAGGCCTGCAACGTCTGATTAAAAACGACCGCGACTACGCCTATGTCATTAACAGCAACAAAATTTTCCAGGGGATTGTTTCTACCGATTCCCTGCGCGAACTTCTTGATCAAGATAGCCCGCCACGGTTGATCCCTAATGCCTATCTTGAAGACATCATGACTGCTAATGCTGATGATTCGCTACAGGATATTCTCCCCAATGTTGCAAACCATCCATGGCCACTGCCGATTCTGGATGGGGACGGAAAGTATCTTGGCGTCGTATCGAAAAACCTGTTTTTGCGGACTCTGCATAGAAACAGTGATGATGAACAAACACCGGTTGAACAGCAGGTTAACGGAGCGATAGAAAACTGATGCAATTTTTAAATTTTGACGAACAGTTGATCCCGTTAGATGGATGGATCCAGACTTTTGTTGACTGGCTGGTGATGAATTATCGTGACTTTTTCCAGATCATTAAGGTGCCAGTTGAAATCAGTCTGCAAGGGCTGGAGTGGCTTTTTTTCACTGTGCCACCATGGTTAATTATTGTTGTTTTTGCTGTCGTTGCATGGCGATACGCGGGTAAACGGGTTATGGCTTTTACCGTTCTCACTTTTTTACTGATTGGCTACCTGGGTCTTTGGGATGATACGATGACCACTTTGGCAATGGTGATCTGCTCAGTGGCTTTCTGCGCTGTTGTTGGTATCCCCCTGGGTGTTTTAGCTGGTCGCAGCGATCGTTTTGAGATGTTAATGCGTCCCTTTCTGGATGCTATGCAAACGACTCCGGCTTTTGTTTACCTGATCCCAGTTGTCATGTTGTTCAGTATTGGTACTGTATCCGGTATTCTGGCGACCATCGTTTTTGCCCTGCCGCCAATCATTCGTTTGACCAGTCTCGGTATCCGCCAAGTTCACCCGGAACTGATCGAAGCTGCGCTTGCCTTTGGTGCAACCTCTAAACAGGTGCTTTTTAAAGTTCAGTTTCCCCTTGCGCTGCCATCAATTATGGCCGGTCTTAATCAAACCTTGATGATGGCTCTGTCGATGGTTGTTATTGCTGCGCTCATTGGGGCAGGGGGACTAGGAAATCCTGTTGTTCAGGGGCTGAATACTCTGGAAATTGGCTTGGCAACAATCGGCGGTTTGTCAATTGTTTTATTGGCGATGGTTCTTGATCGAATTACCCAGGGTTTTGGGAAGAAATAAATATATTCGTCTGTCACTTAACCTCATAAAAGGAGAAAAAATGAAACGAATTCTGTTGGTTCTACTGATGCTGTCTTTGACCGTACCAGCTTTTGCAAGTAACGATAAACCAGGCAAAGGAGTTAAAGTTCAACCCGCCCGTGCAACCTGGAATACCGGTTATTTTCAAGAAGCCCTAGTCCGGGCCGGGCTAAAAGAGCTTGGTTTCAATGTCAAGAAGCCGAAAGAGTTGGCTAATCCGCTATTCTACCAAGCACTTGCTTTAGGTGATCTCGACTACTGGACTAACGGTTGGTTCCCCATCCACAACAGCCAGATGCCAAAAGACTTTTACGATAAAGGCGAAAAGGTTGGTTATGTCGTCAAGGCTGGTGGTTTGCAAGGCTATCTGGTCTCGAAGCGTGAGGTGGAAAAATATAATATTCAGTCGATTGCAGATTTCAAACGTCCCGAAGTTAAAAAAGCTTTCGATGCTGATGGTGACGGTAAAGCTGATCTGACTGCTTGCCCGGCAGGTTGGGGTTGTGAAGCAACGATTGATTTTCACATGAAGGTCTACGGTCTCGAAAATGATATCAAACCGATCAAGGCAGCTTATTCGGCAAGTATGGCCGATGCTCTGGCTCGTTATAAAGCCGGTAATCCGGTTTTTTTCTACACTTGGGCTCCGAACTGGACTATCTTCAAATTGAAGCCGGGTGAAGATGTGGTGTGGATGAATGTCCCGGAAATCAAGCCGACAGAAGCACAAAAGTCACAGGTTGACCGTTTAACCATGAGTGGCGTTGTCGGAGCCGTCAGTGATCCGATCAAGCTTGGATTCGTTGCCGCAGATATACGGATCGTTGCAAATAAAAAGTTCCTTGCTGCGAATCCCGCTGCAAAAGAGTTTTTCAAGGTATTTACCCTGCCGTTGAGTGATATTAATGAGCAAAATACCAGAATGCAGGAAGGTGAAAAATCGACCAAGGATATCGATCGGCACGTCCAGGAATGGATCGCAAAACATCAGGAACAATGGAACGGTTGGCTTGCAGCAGCACGTCAGGCGGCTATGTGACAACCTGCAAAGAGTGAACCGCAAAGGCCGGAGGAAACCCTCTCCGGCCCTTTATCTGACAGCATTACTTGCTGAATATCCAAGAATATTGTGTCGCATAAAATTTACAGTAGAAATTCATTATTGCTTCAATCGATCAAATAGCTTTTGACCAGCGATTTCTGCTGCTTGCAAAAGCTCATGATCCTCTTTAATGCGGCCAGCTTCAAAAAAACCCAATCCTGCTACGGAATCAACAACATCCAGTCCAATATCCTTAGAAAAATCCGTAAGTAGAGACAGAGTATTTCCCATCATCGCTGCCTCCAATAGTAATTTTTCAAATAGTCTTGACCTACAACCAATAAATTTTATTATTTACTTGAATTATAAACAATAAGGAATATATTCTTTAGGTAATTGCTTTTTATTGATATACATGAGTGATTCTATATATTTACACTTAACGATGGATGATGCTTTATGAATTAAATATGACCAAATCAGCACGGTTTACAGTCACTTTCTGGCATTTTGAATAGCAGAAAATACTGACACAGCCGGTTGGAAAGAGCGGTTCTTTTCTCTCGATGTGCCACTTACCGAAAGGGGAAAGTAAAATGGTACGAAATCAAAGAAATGTACGAGGCTCATTACCGTTTTTTTTGTGTCTGTTCCTCCTTGCTCTGTTCGGCAGTGCTTCGTGGGTCAATGCCGCCAGTGACAATATGAGCGTACCGGACAATGTTAAAGGCATTATTATGCAGCAATGCGTCCAGTGCCACTCAGGTGTTTCCCCTGACCATCTTGCCGCAAATGAGATTGCCGCCTTTCAGTGCGGAGCGTGCCACGTTCCCTTTAAAGCAGGTCACGATGTTGCTGGATGTGTAGAATGCCATGATTCTCCCGCAGCAACCCACTTTTATTTGCGCGACGAAGAGGCTCAGACCGAGCTGGCAGGCAATGCCGCTGACAAATGCATCGCGTGTCATACCAAGGGCAAGAGCCATATTGGTAAGGGTTCGCCTGCTCTGAACACCGATGCACGGATTATTGCAGCAGTTCGTCAAGGCACTTTGCGCTCATGGATTCAGCCCGGCGGCTTCATGGCTAAATACTTGAGTCCTGGCCAGACGAAAACCGTCACAGAATGGATCGACTCTATCAGTAAGAATAGGGAGCTTGGATATGATCCTTTACTTAAGGCCGTCAAAGTCTCTGAACCTCCAGTTATCGATGGAAATACGACGGATAAGGCTTGGGCTCTGGCTCCGAGCCACATGGTCAATTTGACCCCACGGCCACCCTATACCGCCACGGATAAAGTCGAGTTAAAGGCGGTTTACGATGACTCTTATGTCTACATTCAAGCGACCTATCCAGATGCGACGTTAAGCATGACGCGGGCCGGGTCATGGAAGTGGATCAAATCTGGTTGGGCCCATCCTACCGCCGCCAGTGACAACGACAAACAATCCGAGGATCGCATTTCCCTCATCTGGAATATGACAATTCAGAACTATCGTGACCGTTACGGGTGTGCCATCAAATGTCACGGCAACGTTCCTGGCTCATCCGAGTTTACCGATCAAGCTGGAGCGATGGCTGATATTTGGCACACCAAGGCGGCGCGTAGTCTTGGCGCTCTGAAAAATTCCCAAGAAGGCAAACTGACTGTGTTGACAAAAGGGGATGCTTTTGAGGTGACTAAAGGTCAGGTTAGTATGAATGGGTGGCTCGATGACAAGCGCTTGGTTTCGTACATGAACCTGAAGGATGGATATGATCTGGAGGACTCAGGACGTCGAGGGGACTCCGGTAAGAGTGCCTATAGCCATAACCGCAATAAAGCCAAAAAAGCTCCCAAATTCATGGAAACGAAGCCAGCCGATTATATTGATGCCATGGTATTGACCCAGCGGGAGATTGATGCAGGTGAAGTTGTGGTAGCAGATCCAGCCAGCCCCGATTACGCAGGGGACAAGGTTATCGCCAAAGCTTGGAAGAAGTATCGATCCGTTAAGGCAGTGGTGCCCGAGCGAATCCTCCGAGATTCCACTGGTAGCCGAGGCGATGTGCTGCACAGTGCCACATGGAAGAACGGTGTCTGGACCAACGAGTTCAAAAGAGCCTTGAATACCGGGCATCCCAACGAGGATGTGCAATTCACCAACCTGAACAAAGACTACGAGTTCAGCATCGCTGTATTTGATAACTGTGGCCGGGGAGAAATCCCTCCAGGACATAATACCTACGGGGATGGTCAGTATCAGGTTTTAAGGTTTATCAAGTAGTTATTGATTAATAAATAGCTGAAATGGACAGGGCTGCCGTGCTATTACGGCGGCCCTTTTTGGGGCTTGGTTGGATCTTGTAGCTTAGTTGTTTAAATCATAGAAATGGTTACCTGGACGGTCTTCCAGTACCACCGACCGTTTTAGGCAATTGTCAAGTCAGTAGTTGTGGCTGTCGACAGCTATTCCAGAAAATCCCTGTATAGTTCGGGGGACATCTTACTTAATTTTCTAAGTTCCAAGGGTCTACTGTCTATTTCTGTTTTCTTCTAAAAAGGTCAGTTTTCAAGCTTGAGACCCGATCCAAAAAGAGAAATCCATCGAGATGATCCAGTTCATGCTGAATGGCGATGGCTTCAAATCCTTCCGCTCTGATAACCTGTAATTGCTGGTTCTGATCAAGAAATTGCACGACAATTGATTCAGAGCGGGTAACATTTCCAGTGTAATCAGGAACCGACATGCAGCCTTCACGAACAATCTGGCTTCCCTCCCATTCGATAATTTCCGGGTTAACCATCTGCAGCAGGCCATGATTCTCTTGCTTTTTACCCAGCTTGCTTTTGGAGACATCCACCACGGCGGCACGACGGAGATCCCCGAGTTGTGGTGCGGCAATGCCAACGGAATGCCCGGCATCAACCATGGTATCGACAAGATCCTGCAGGAGTTGTTGCGCTGATTTGTCAAAATTGTCGATGGGAGCGCAGATCTTCTTCAACCGCGGATCCGGATAGACCAGGACTTCTTTGACTGCCATCGGGTTTATAACTCCATGGCTGCCAGTGAGCGGACAGAAATATCCACCTGGAGCTTCTTCTTCAATTCTTCCATCCAACCTTCAACGACTTCAATTTCGGTTTCTTCAGGCAATATTGCTTCAAGCATCATGACATAGACGGGTTTAGCTTTATCGCCAATTAATTTGGTATTGAGATCGGTGATGTTGATTTTACGATCACCCAGTTCTTTGGCGACTTGATAAACAATCCCTGGCTTATCCGCTCCATAGACCGAGAT
>JASFYS010000199.1:0-4052 GCA_045047095.1 Desulfuromusa sp.
AATGGGCAAGATACATTGGCATTATACGAAATGGTAGGTTCAACGGGGCAGGTGGTTGCTTTTGACATCCAGTCCCAGGCATTGTTGGCAACGAGCGAAAGACTGATCAGCGCAGGCGCTCAGGTCAGACTTCAGCAGCAGGATATTCAGCCATTACAACGTCAGTTAGGCATTGATCTGCTGAAAATGAGTCACGCAGAGCTCACTACGGTTGTTCCTGCGTCTCCGAAGGGCATTATTGCTAATTTGGGTTATCTTCCTGGAGGGCGACAGGATCTGGTGACTCGTCCTGAATCAACGCTATGGGCACTTGAACAGTCTTGTTCTTTGCTGGCAGATGGAGGGAGATTGGCGGTTGTGGTTTACCCCGGGCATCCTGGGGGAGCTGAAGAGGGGGCTGCTGTCACCAACTTTTTCACAGAATTACAGGATTTAAAATTTCAAGTTTTGCAGATGAGTGTGAGTAATCGACCGCAAGCACCATTTTTATGTGTGGTTGAGAAGCAGTCTTAGTTTAGTTCGGGGGCGATCTTAATGTTGTTACGTATCTTCACATTATGTTTTTTAGGATATTTTATCCTGGCCGGTTCTGTGCTGGCGGATGATTTTGATGCTGCATTTGGAGATGAGTTTTCTGATGGCTCGGTTGTTTCAGAAAAACTGATTGCCGATCCGTTGCAACCCTTCAACCGAGGTACTTTTTGGGTCAATGACAAGCTTTATTTTTATCTGTTTAAACCGGTTGCAAGGGGGTATCGTCTGGTTCTTCCCAGACCTGCGAGAGTTTCTGTTGGTAATTTCTTCTCAAATTTGGCGACACCAATTCGAGCCGGTAACGCATTGCTGCAATTTAAATTTCGGGAGTTTGGAACCGAGACCTACCGCTTTGTTATTAACACAATCTTTGGAATCGGAGGTTTGTTCGATCCGGCAGGGTCTGTCGCCGGGGTCAAAAAAAGGACTAAAGATTTTGGTCAGACTCTAGGGCGCTATGGCTTTGGCCATGGTTTTTATCTGGTTTTACCTATTGTCGGCCCTTCAAGTCTGCGTGATGCAACCGGTGTTTTTGTCGATTCTTTTGCTGACCCACTTAGATATACAAATCTGGAAACCATGGAACAACTGGGGGTAAAGTTTTTGGATGCAGAAAACCGTTTGTCTCTGGATAAGGAGACCTATGAAGGAATTGTCCACGATTCTATTGATCCCTATCTGTTTATCCGGGCAGCTTATGCGCAACGTCGACTGGCGCAGGTGGGTGAAGATACGTATAATGTCAATATATTTGAGGGACCGTTGTTTGATGGTGATGTTTTAAATCCTTTTGATTGGTTTGGATTCTAGCGATGAAAAAAATATTATTGAGTTGTTTGTTGATCCTCCTTTTCTCTGCTACAAGTTTTGCTTTGCCACAGCCGCAGGCTCGGGTTAAGCAAATGGTGGATTCTATTTTAGGTGTTATACAGCAATCTGATTTGACTGCTGCAGAAAAAAAAGCTCAAGTGAGTGGGCGGGTGCAGGAATATCTGAATGTGCAGTCCATGTCGCGTCGCACTCTCGGTGCTCATTGGGACGAAGCAACAGAAGAACAACGACAAATTTTTTCAGAGTTGTTTGTCAAGATTCTTGAGGGGACTTATCTGAATCGGATCGGAGACTATTCCTCTGGAACAGTTAAGTATTTGAAGCAGAGAGTTAAGGATAACAAGGCGATCGTCGATACCGTGATTATTTCAAAAGAATTGGAAATTCCCGTTCAATATAAAATGATTTACGCAGATGGAGTTTGGCAGGTTTTTGATTTGGTAATAGAGGGAGTCAGCCTGGTCAAAAATTATCGCTCCAGTTACGGTGAAATTATTCGTCAAGAGGGTTATGAGGGGTTATTGGCACTGATGGATAAAAAAGTTCAGGCGATGGGATCGTCAATGTAGAAAACTTATTGGGCACATTTTTTTGGTATGAAAATAAAGGGCACTTTCTTGGTGAGGAAGTGCCCTTTATTTTCATACTGTCAGGAGCGAGGATGCTCATGCCTCCGACCCCTTGATCCCAAAATAAGCATCTGTGATAAGTTTTCTGCAATTAGGTGATGCAGGATTCAAGAAAAAATTATTTTTATGCTTGATAAAAAGAAGTCTCAGTTTTCATGAATTGCAATTATGGGGGAATTTAATAGTGCAGGCATGCGGGTTAAGAAAACTATTCTTGACATTTGATCCGGAATAGTATAGCTTTTTCCAGGTAGCTATTCCTCTTTCGTGCCAAGGAGGACTTCATGTATAAGAGCAGATATATTTATCCGACGCTGGAGCAACAGAAAGATAATCATAAAATTACGATTTTAATCGGGCCACGACAGGTTGGTAAAACCACCTTGATGCGTCGCCTTTATGATCAGTTTAACAATGAGCATATCTGTCTCATGCTTGATCTGGATATCTATTCTCATTATGAACAAGTCAGTAGCTATGAAAATCTACTAAACACGTTAAAGCTGAACGGATACCGGCTTGATCAACGCGAATTGTATATTCTCTTTCTTGATGAATTTCAAAGATATGCTGATATCAGCAGGGTTTTGAAAGCGGTCTACGATCACCATTCCAACATAAAAGTCTATGCCTCCGGATCGTCATCCCTTGCCATCAATGAACAGATTCAGGAAAGTTTGGCCGGACGCAAGCGGATTGTCCGTATCTATCCTTTAAGTTTTCAGGAATATCTCCACTTCAGAGAAAGGGGTGATCTTGGCAAAAAGTTACAAAATCTGGCAACGGTGCAAGCTGATAATATTGATATTTTACTTCCTAGTTTATATGAGGAATTTTATCGTTTTCTAATCTATGGTGGATATCCAGAAGTCGCACAGGTCAAAGAGCAGGAAGCGAAAGCGGTGCTGGCTTCTATTTTTGATCTTTATGTCAAAAAAGATCTGGTCAATTTTCTTAAAGTTGATCGGATTAAGCATGCCAAAACACTCATTCGCCACTTGGCGGTTAATCATGGGCAAGAAACCAGTTATAGTTCGTTGGCACAGGTGGCAGCCATTGACGAAAAAACGGCCAAGAACTATGTCGAAATTCTCACAGAGACATTTATCATCACTGTTCATCCTCCATGGTTTACCAATCGCAATAAAGAATTAGTGAAAACCCCCAAAATCTATTTTTTGGATAACGGTGTCCGTAATTTCTTTATCAACAATTTCAACCCCCATGATATGCGTCAAGACAGCCCATTTTTATTTGAGGGGTATGTGATCTCTGAACTTATCAAGGCGGGAATGGCAAGCGATCAGATCAAGTTTTGGCGAACTAAAAACCGACAGGAAGTCGATCTGATTCTTGACGTTGACGGAGAGTTAAAACCTGTTGAAATTAAATACAAGAAACGGTTGAAATCATCAGATTACAAAGGGCTAAAAAGTTACCAGAAAACTTATCCCGACTGTCATCAGCCTTTCATGGTCAATTTGACCAGCAATTTGCTTTCAAATGGGGTGCAGCACCTGTCTCCATTTGATATTGGACATTTTTTGGCAGAGTGATTAAATCTGTTGGCTAAGGTTTGGTATTGAATCATTCCCAGTGCTTTTATGAGGGGAAAAATTGCCATTGTTTGGCCTGCTCGGTATCACACAGTCAGATGTCAGATGGGACGCTCTTAAATAACTAAGTTGACAGTCATT
The DNA here is from genome assembly GCA_045047095.1 of Desulfuromusa sp. Taxonomy (GTDB): domain Bacteria; phylum Desulfobacterota; class Desulfuromonadia; order Desulfuromonadales; family Geopsychrobacteraceae; genus Desulfuromusa. The sequence goes on from JASFYS010000199.1 coordinate 3,692, forward strand.
TGTCTAAACGGTATAAACCTACCTATGCCACGTACCGCAAGACTTGACGCCCCCGGGATTTTCCATCACGTAATGATTCGTGGGATTGAACGTCGAAATATATTCAGAAATAAAAAAGATAGGGAAGACTTTCTGGATCGCAAAGCTGATTCCTGAAACCGGAACCGCTTGTTACGGCTAGGCTTTTCTTTCCAATCATGCCCACTTTCTGTTGAGAACCGGTAAGACCCCACTATCCACCCTGATGAGCACAGAGAAAAGGGGTCAGGTCTTGAAATATCAGTCAGTTGTGTTATGCTTATCCCATGAGCAGACCTTTGCGCATAGAATATCCCGGCGCTGTTTATCATATTACCTCCCG
>JASFYS010000200.1:0-7358 GCA_045047095.1 Desulfuromusa sp.
AAACAGAGCGCAATCAGAGCGCGGGTAAAATAATCAGCATTGAGCGCCTCTGGATACTGTTCCAAACGCTCTAACGCCCGCTTTGCTTCAACCAGAGCATCATCGTACTCGCCCAGCAACAGGTAATTCATCATCAAATAGCTGTGCACCCAAAGCCGTTCGCTGTACTCACCCCGGTAATGGGTCATCCATTCATTAGTAACAAGGGAACCAGCTTGTTCGCTGAGGCTGACAACTTCAAACTGATCAATCAGCTGCGCAGCGGCCAGAAATTGGTTGACACTCTGTTGATAGTCTCCCAATTGATGGAATACCACTCCCTTTTCCAACAAAAAAAGTAGCTGGTTCCGGTTGCCAAGGGTATCCCCTTTCTCAAGCAGATCCAAAGCCTGTTGTGGTTGATCAGCATAATAGTAACGGCTGGCCTTATTCAGCCTGCCGGCACAACCATTCAGGAAGAAAAGGAGAAGAATTAGAACAAAAAAATGGAAGCCGGGTCGGCGAAAAAAACCGAACCCGGCCGGTTGGAAAGATAGCATGATAAAGATACCGAACTGGTTACCAACCGATAAATGGCTTCGACGCTTCGCGGATAACCTCAGTACTATCGGCCCATTCGATCAATCCGGTCTGGATATCGGTCAGTTCCATATTTAAGCTGTAGTACATCAGGGTTTTCTTTTTCAAACGGAATTGACGTGGTTGATTTTTCTCGATGGAACGCAAGGTTCCGGTCAACATATATTTAGCTCCAACCTGACGCGCTTTTTGAATTCGGGTTTCAGCGGCAACGTTACCGCCATACTGGTAGCTACTTTCCCGCTCGATATTTTGACGCTGGATTTTATTGACAAAGCGAACTCGACCAGAATTCAGGAGTGCCTGGCGCATGTCATCGGTCATCGCACTGGTACTGATATGTTCACTGGTTCGATTGGCAATACCATAGACAATCAGAACCGGACGGTCGGTTGCGCGCAATAAAGGATATTTAGACAGCAGCGATGTGACCATGTCATCGACAATCGCCTTTTTATCTGAAAAGTGATATCCCTCATCATAAATAACCTTTTCATCTGACCCGACTTCACGAGTTGTCACCGTGCATCCAGCCGCAATAAAAATAAAAAATCCAACCAACACCATTTTTAACAACAACGAAATTCTATTCATAACAGTCCTCCAAATCTGAGCAACATCAGGGCACAATTTCTATGTCATTCTACCGCACTTTCAGATTTTGTGCAGCAGAATCAGAATTACCCCGATTTCAGCAAATCAGCAAACTCAACCTGAACCACTTTCTGCAGTTGTTCAAGTTCTCCACCAGAATAAGGAACTGCGGGGCGATGCCCCCAAACTGGGGCTGGCCAAGCAGGGTCATTTATCGAACGGCCAACATGGTGTAAATGGAGTTGACTGACAACATTTCCCAACGCCGCGATATTCAACTTATCAAAATTAAAAAAACGCTCCATCCACAGAGAGAGTTGGGTTGATTCAATCCAGAGTTGCTGCCGATCAATATCATCCATATGGTGAATTTCCTGCAAGTTCTCACGCTGTGGAACCAGGATAAACCAGGGGTAACTGCAATCATTCAGCAACAACAGCCGGCAGAGAGGAAAACTGCCGAAATCAATGGTGTCCTGACGTAAACGTGGATCGAGTTCAAACATTGCAACGCCCTAAATAGCAATCAGTGCAAGGTTCTTGATGTTTATTCTGAAAGAACATTCCCATGTGACAGCGCCAATTTGCTTCGCAAAAGTGGGACAGCCCCCGATGAGGCTGGGGACAGTCCCGCTTTTGCTGGGTCTAGTGCCTCTTGATCGACCAGCAATTATGAATCCGTGGATTTCTCGCAAAATCGGCAGGAATCGTCGTTGCACTGATATCTTCAATCTCCAAACCGGCTAAAGCGGTACGATCCATGCTGAACTTGCGCAGGTTGCTGGAAAAAATCAAAGTTCCTCCCGGTGCCAACAGTCTCATCGTCTTTCTTAGCAGATCAACGTGATCCCGCTGGACATCAAACGTTTCATCCATCCCCTTGGAATTGGAAAAGGTTGGTGGATCGAGAAAAATAAGGTCATATTCTCCCTCGGCCCGCTCCAGCCAAGTGAGACAATCTGCCTGAATCAATTCTTCCTCTTCGGGATCAAAATGGTTCAAAGCAATATTTTTTTTCGCCCACTCCAGATAAGTCCGTGACATATCAATTGTGGTCGTCGCAATAGCTCCCCCTTGCAGTGCGTGAACAGTTGCCGTACCAGTATAGGCAAACAGATTGAGGAAACGGGTTCCATCGGCAAGTTTCTGAATCAACTGCCGGGTTGGGCGGTGGTCAAGAAACAGACCGGTATCAAGATAGTCGGTCAGATTGACCAGAAATTTACAATTCCCCTCCTGAACCTCCTTTAGCAGACCTCGACGTGCCTGCTTTTCATATTGAAGGTTCCCTTTCTGCTGTTGACGTACCTTCAGATGAATTTTATCGGGAAAAAGATCAAGAACCAGGGGAATTGCATCCTGAACCTCCCGCAACCGTTCAGCAGATTTCCTTTCATCGATCTCTTTTGGTGCCCGGTACTCCTGTAGATGAACTTCATCACCGTAGAGATCGACCGCAACCGCATATTCAGGCAGATCAGCATCGTAAAGCCGATAACAATCAACTTCTTCGCGAACTGCCCATTTTTTCAACTTTTTAAGATTTTTACGCAGCCGATTGGCAAACATTTCAGCACCGGGAGAAAGATTTTTTTTGACCGCTTTCCCCGCACCGTCTTCCAACGATTGCCAATGGTTGGTTTTATCCAGATCAAACTGGAGCAACTGACACTTCAACGCCCCATTATAAAGGACATTGATCTTGCCTGCCCGCAAACCGATACTCCGCCCCAATTGCGGTTCAGAAGTAATGACTGCCGCTTTCCAACCGGAACATTGTTGCGCCATCTTCTCGCCGAGTAAATTATAAAAAGTTGGTAGCTCGCTGACATTACCCAGCCGCTCACCATAGGGTGGGTTTGCCACCAACAACCCGGCTCCCCGACTCGATGGAGCAACAAATTCCCGCAGGGTACGCCGTTCAAAATGGATCGTCTTATCAAGCCCGGCATTCCGGGCATGTTCCCAAGCCACTTTAACCGCCCGGTTGTGGCCGTCATAACCAACAATGGTGCCATGTTTCTGCGCCAGACCAATTTCTTGCCGCTTCCAAGCGTCTTGCAACAGCTCTTCCCAAAGATCGTTGTTGTACTGTTTCCAGCCCAAAAAACCAAAGTAACGGCGCAATAATCCCGGAGCAGTATCAGTTGCGATCAATCCCGCTTCAAGTGGCAGAGTGCCGGAGCCACAGAGGGGGTCGACCAGAGCCCCGCCAGCAGCACAGATAGCTGGCCAGCCGGCACGGATCAGAATTGCCGCTGCAAGATTCTCTTTCAACGGCGCATGGACACCATCAATTCGATACCCGCGACGATGCAAACTATCGCCAGACAGATCGATACTCAAAGTGGCCTGATCTTTAAAAATATGGAGATTAAGCCTCAGATCGGGCTGCTCAACCGAGACCGAAGGACGCTCTCCATTGCGAGTTCGAAACTGATCAACAACGGCATCCTTGACCCGCAAAGCACCATATTGGGAATGGTTTATTTTGGAATTAACCAAAGTACAATCGACAGCAAAAGTATTATCTACCGCCAGATGTTCCGACCAGTCAATTGCCAAAATCCCGGAGTAAAGCTGATCGGCATCAAGAGCTTCAAAGCTGACTAACGGCAACAGAATACGATTTGCCAACCGCGACCAAAGGCACGCCTGATACGCCATCCGCAGATCGCCGGAGAAACGGACTCCGGCACGTTCCTGCTTGACCTCGGTAGCACCTAAATCTTCAAGTTCAATCGCCAATAACGGTTCAATACCCAGAGGGGCGGTAGCGAAAAATTGTTGTTTTTCCATATTCAAATTGATCCATTAATACGTAGGGGCAGGCCCCTGTGCCTGCCCTGGTTCGTTTTGCATTCAGATATTCCGGGTGACATTCCGGGCAGCCACGGGGGGCCGCCCCTACGGAAGAATTTCAGATTTTCCGCAATTCCAGCGGATTATCACCAAGCTCAGTGTTCGCCTGTTGCAGCGCGGCCTCACCTGCCAATACCGCGATGGAACTATCTCCATTTTTAAGATATTTCTCAGCAACTTTCTGTAGTGCATCAACATCAACTGCCAGCAGTTGCTGACGCATCTGATTACGCATTTCCAAAGTCATCCCTTGACGGATATTGGCAAATTCCTCAGCTCCCACCCCTGCCGGAGAGAGCGGCTTGTCGAGATCGCCAAAGACCGCCAAGACTGCTTCCTTGACCGAATCGAGAGGAAACTCCCCCGCAACAGCCCAGTCAATAGCTTGATCATAAACCTGCAAAGTACGCACAATATGTGGGTCACGATAGGAGAGCAGACTAAACTGTCCCGCTTCAGCGTTGTATCCCGCCAGACCGCCATAAGCACCCCCCTTTTCACGAATTTCACGATGAAGAAACTCGGCTCGCATTAATTTTGCCAACACCATCAGGACGGCGCTATCAGGATGAGCATAGGGGACGGCACGAAAAACCCGGGTCACATAATTGACCGGCAATGACCAAATGATCCCCTCCTGCAAAGTCTGCGGGTTAAAGCTTTCAAGCTTAACCGCCTGACTCAAGGAAGAAGCCGGAAGTTGCTCAATTAAGGCATTGAGAGCACTTTTGAATGGGGTGAAATTCTCCGCTTCGACAGTGACGGCTGTTTGCAACTGACCCTGGTTAAATAGCAGCCTGGCAATTTCTGCTAAAGTGGCGGCCAGTTCTCCCAGTTCCTCTGCTGGTTTAGCCGCCAATTCCCGGATCAACGCCACTTGAGAAAGTCCTGACCATTGTTCTCGCTGCCAGCCTACTTGAGAAAGAGAAGCGGCGGCGGTTCTGGCTGCATAGGTATGTCCCGACTGGGGAACTGAATTTTCAAGTGAGACCTGTAACTGATTGAGAACCGTATGAATTCGCTGTAAATCACCAAAATTCGGGGTCAATAAGAAGTCCTGCAGCAAGCCGAATAATGGCTGACAATTGCGTACCAGCGCTTTCCCCTTCAACTCAAAACTGGCAGTAAATTTATCTGCATCTTGCGGATCATCCAGCAGCGAAGTCCGTGCTGAAATCCCGCCAGTCACCGCCTCCATTGCTTCAGCCAGCTGCAGGTAATCACGCTCACCAGCACCAATCTGAGTCAACAATCCGCTGAAAATAGGGAGATATTTACGCTGTTCAGCACTCAAGCTGTCGATTCCAAAATTGAGCTTCACAACCCCAATACCATTAGTGGGTTGCGCAAACCAGAATTCTTCAACCGAGTGTTCCGACCGCTCCTCAACCGGTATGGCCACCTCATGTGGCGGAATATCACTTAATTCCAAGGTCGGCAAGCAAGAGAGATCTTCTACCTCTTCCTGCGCAGTTTTCAATTCCTGAGCTCGCTTTACTAATTGTTCTTTTTCGGCATCACTGAGTTGTTTCTCAATTTTATCCAGCTCAGCACGGGTAGCAGCTTCTTGACGTGGACCAAGATCAGTATCAGGTTGCAGCAACAGAGTGACCCGATGTTGGTTATTGAGCAATCGATCCCGAATTAAATTCTCAAAAAAGGGTTCACTATCTAATTTCTGCTGTATTTTTTGCAGACTGTCTTCAAACTTCAGCGCTGCCAGGGGATCACCGCCATGGATCCAGGGACCCATCAGGCGCATCAGTAGCAACAGTGAATAGGGATAACTGTCACCAGTTACTTCACGGGTCGAAAATTCAAGACGATGAATAGCAGCATCAATACGCTCCCGACTGAACCCTTCCGCTGCAACCCTTTCAAGAGTCTCCAAAATCAATTTTTCGATTGCCGGGACGTGCTCAGGGTCAGTTCCCTGCAAACCAGCAGCAAAATAGGTCGTGCGATTATCATCATGATAGCCGGTTCCGGGAGCCAGATTGGCACCGAATCCAGAATCCAACAGCGCCTTGTAAAGTGGTGCAGCGGGATTTCCGAGCAGAAGAGCTGATAGCAATGACATTGCCAACCGTTCAAAGCTGTCATTAATGTCACCTTCAAGCCAGCCCACCTCAACCATCGAGCGTTTTTCAAGCGGCTCTCCAGCATCCAGAGGGTAGCTTTCTGTTACCCGCATCGGGGTTTCTAAATGCTGCTCCGAAGGAACCTCAGTATCCGAATCGAGCCGCTCAAAATTTTTCAACACCCGATCTTCGACAATCCCCAGCAGATCGGACAAATCAAGATTACCGGAGCTGAAAAACCAGGAATTACTTGGATGATAATAACGAGCATGAAAATCACGCAGTTGTTGCCAGCTTAAATTAGGAATATCTGCCGGTTCACCCCCCGAATTATGGTGATACGTTGTCGTTGGATAGAGATGCTTATCAAGCCGCTGAGTAATCAATGACGAAGGGTCAGACATCGCCCCCTTCATTTCATTATAAACCACCCCTTTATACTCCAGGGGGGTAGTGGGATCATCTCCCACTGCATATTCAAGTCGATGCCCTTCCTGGCTGAAATCCCGCTCGGTTAAACGAGGGTAAAATGCGGCATCCAGATAAATATCGAGCAGATTATGAAAATCTTTCCGGTTCATGCTGGAAAATGGGTAGAGGGTCCAGTCGCTGGCGGTCATCGCATTCATAAAACTGTTGAGGCTGCGCTTAAGCATTGAAAAAAACGGATCCCGCACCGGAAAATGTTCAGATCCACATAGAGCCGTATGCTCCAGAATATGAGCCACCCCGGTTGAGTCATCGGGTGGAGTACGAAAACCGACCGCAAACAGATGATTATCGTCATCCCGGTCCAGATGCATAAAACGGGCACCGGTCACCTGATGATGCAAACGAATCATGGTGGCATTAATGCTTGGGAGAGAATCAATCCGGTCAACCAAGAAACCGTGAATTTCTTGACCGGGAGTGAACTTTTGGTAACTCATATAAAAATCCTGACATAAAAGAATTGATTGAAATCGTTACAGCAGCGTCTCCACTTCATTGGATTTTAAGAGCAGAGAAACAATGAGCGAACATATATGATTGTCACCATCACTGCAATAGTGACCGTCACAGTTAACAATATTAACAGAGTTACGGAGGAAAAAAGTAACAAGGCAGAAAACTGTCAAAAAAAAGATTGAATTTAAAATTTCATCATGGTACCAATGCCGTCCGTCGGAGCGTAGCGCAGCCTGGTAGCGCGCTTGGTTTGGGACCAAGATGTCGGAGGTTCGAATCCTCTCGCTCCGACCA
>JASFYS010000201.1:0-16950 GCA_045047095.1 Desulfuromusa sp.
AAAGAGGAGTTCAGTCTCCCGGAAGAGGTATCCAAAAGACCTAATCCAAATATCAAGTTACCAAATATTTCTAACCCGGAATTTATGGCCGAGCTGGCGGAAAAAGTCTGGGCGGTGTTTGATGCAGAATTGGAAGAATTGCTCCCCTGATAAATTAAAGTATTAGCAGAAAAACCAAAATCCTTTGTTTACTTGGGTTGACGGTTACCGATCCGGTCGGCCAATGTCCCAACGGCAATGGCAAAGCGGTGTGCTCTATTCCATTTCAGTAGCACGCGGTAATTACTATAGACAAGAAACGCCCTGCCCTGCGATCCATCCGGCTGGATCAGAGACGCCATAATTTGAGCAACGGGTAAATTCTTACGTTCAATTGTCCGTATTCCAAGTTTCTGCCATGCGGATAAGGGGAGTTCCTTCTTTAACCCCAAATAACCAGCATTCAAGTTTTCCGGCAGGGTGACCTCACGCCCCCAGGTGTATCTATCATCCCAACCCAATCTGGCAAGATAATTAGCGGCAGAAGAAAGATAATCCTTACGGGTGTTCCACAGATCGATTCGTCCATCACCATTTCCATCAACGGCGTAGTTTAAAAAACTTGAGGGCATAAATTGGACTTGTCCCATCGCGCCGGCCCACGATCCTTTCATTTGATCAGGCTGGATATGATCCTGGTCAAGAATCTGCAAGGCGTACAACAGTTCCTGCCGGAAATAATCGCTCCGTCGACCATCAAAAGCGAGGGTAACCAGAGCTGCAATAACAGGAACTTTTCCCGTATGAACACCAAAATTGGTTTCAATTCCCCATAAAGCTAACAAAAATCTCGGTTGAACTTGATAGTTTCGAGAAATTTGCACAAAAGTAGCTTCATCTTCAGATAATAGTTGCTGTCCCCTTTTAATCCGTTTAGAAGTGACTGCTCCGGCAAGATATTCAGGAAGAGTTTTTTTAAATTCAGGTTGAGCTCTATCCAATTTGATGATCCAGTCGAGAGGTTTCACATCCGCCAATGCAGCATTCAACACGTCAACCTTTATTCCAGAAAGTTGCGCTTCCGTTCTAAGCTTTTCAAGCCAGTGAGAATAGTCTGCATTTGCCCCAGCCCAGCCAGTTTGGCTGAAAGTTAACAAAAGAACAAAAGCTAAAAAACAAAAACCAATCAAAGTTTTTTTCATGCCATATCCATATGCTGTAGATAATTATGATTTATTTACCAGTAAAGTTATTTTTATTTTATATATGACTTAACATATCTTTCTACTTGACTTTCATGCAACCATTTCGTATTTTGATATCAGATATCATTTTCGTTATCTGAAAATAATTATATCACTAACGGCAACCGCCTCAAAGGATCTTCTGCCATGTCAAAATCTTTACGCCAAGTCGCTTCAGGAGAGAAAGCAAAAATTATTTCCGTTACCGCAGAAGGTGAAATTGGACGCAGGTTGCGCGACATGGGGTTATCACCGGGAACAGAAATTGAAATCCTTGGGCGAGCCCCCCTTAAAGACCCCGTTTCTCTACGACTAAAAAATTATACTCTGACTTTACGCAATAGTGAAGCTGACTATATTACTGTTGAAGAGTTGGGATTCTGAAATGGCTACAACTGCAAAAGTCTGGAAGTTAGAGAAGATATCAAAAACCACGATCGCCCTTGCTGGAAATCCGAATTCAGGAAAAACAACACTTTTCAATGCAATCACTGGCGCACGCCAACATGTTGGCAACTACCCCGGTATCACCGTTGAGCGAAAAGAAGGAAGTATCACGGTCAAAAATACCCGAGTAAAGCTGATTGATCTTCCCGGAACCTATTCACTCTCGGCATATTCACAAGAAGAACTGGTCGCTCGAAATTTCTTGGTTGATGAAAAACCGGATATTGTCGTCGATATTGTCGATGCAACAATGTTGGAACGCCACTTGTATCTTGCAGTCCAATTTTTTGAACTGGGAATACCTGTCGTTCTGGCATTAAATATGATGGATGATGTCAAAAAACAAGGCTTGAGAATAGATAAGCAGAAGCTTTCTAAACTTCTCAATTGTCCGGTCGTTGAAACTATTGCCCGTTCTGGCTGGGGGAAAAAAGAGTTAATTGAAGTTGCAATCAAACAGGCAAAAGAGAAAGACAAGACCTGGACTCCCCTGGAGATATCCTACGGAACAGATATAGATCTGGCTCTGGATGAGATGGAGAAAATCATTCAGGATCAAGATTTTATGACCAATCGCTACCCAGCCCGCTGGGTTGCCCTGAAATATCTGGAAAATGACAGTGAAATTATCAGCCTGGGACAACAGAATATTCAGGTCAATGAAAAGCTGACGGAAATCGTTGCAAAAACCAGGGAACACAGCTTGAAAACTCTGAATATCCCACCAGAAGCAATTATTGCCGATTATCGTTACGGTCTGATCAATTCAATCCTTAAACAAAATATCATTATCCAGGAAAAACCACGAGATGAACGCATTGCCTTCACCACCAAACTGGATAGATTCCTGGTCAACCGCTATCTCGGTCCCATACTTATGGTTGCTATTCTCTACGCCATGTTTCAAATTACTTTCAGCCTGGGGGAAATTCCCATGGGCTGGCTCGAAAGTTTATTTGCCTGGATCTCTGCAACAGTCACGCGGCTGATTCCTGAAGGCTTACTGCAATCGCTGGTTGTTTCCGGAATTATTGATGGTGTCGGTGGGGTTATGGGTTTTGTACCATTGATTGCCATTATGTTCTTGATGATATCTTTTCTGGAGGATTCCGGGTATATGGCACGCGTTGCCTATATGCTGGATCGCGTCCTGCGAATCTTTGGCCTGCATGGCTATTCAGCGATGCCATTTATCATCTCCGGGGGAATTGCCGGGGGCTGTGCAGTCCCTGGGGTTATGGCAACTCGTACCCTCCGCAGCCCTAAAGAGAAGCTGGCAACGCTACTGACCGCACCGTTTATGCCTTGTGGTGCTAAATTACCAGTTTTCATGCTGCTTATTGCCGCTTTTTTCTCAGAATATAAAGCCCAGATGATGTTTTCGATCACTCTGTTTGCCTGGATTATGGCCTTATTGGTTGCCAAACTTGTCCGTTCTACCGTGATCAAGGGGGCATCAACGCCTTTTATCATGGAACTTCCCCCTTACCGACTCCCGACTTTACGTGGAATTTATATTCATACCTGGGAGCGCACCTGGCAATACATTAAAAAAGCCGGAACGGTTATTCTTGCAGTGTCCATTCTCCTCTGGGCAGCTATGACTTTTCCAAGATTGCCTGAACCACAGGTCAAGCAATTTGAAACCGAGCGCACCGTTGTTATGAATACAATTCTAAATACAACCGCGCGGGAACAAGCGTTACTTGAAATCAATAATCATGAAGGGCAAACGGCACTGCGTTATTCATTGGCCGGAAAAATCGGGAGCAAGTTAGAGCCAATCAGTTTGTTTGCTGGATTCGATTGGCGAACTAACATTGCGCTGGTTGGTGGGTTTGCTGCCAAGGAAGTCATCGTATCCACTTTTGGCACGGCATATTCTCTGGGAGATGTCGATCCAGGGGCGGCAGAAACTCTTTCCAGCCGAATAGCAGTTGATCCCAATTGGAACAGGTTTACAGCCCTTGCAATGATTGTTTTTGTCCTGCTTTACGCTCCCTGTGTTGTCACCGTCATCGCCATGGCAAAAGAATCGTCTTGGCGCTGGGCAATTTTTGCAACAATTTTCAATACCGGATTGGGATTCGGGATGGCCGTTGCTATTTACCAAGTAGGAACCAAACTATTGACATAGCTTGCTTGTCCGGAGCTAGATTCTAGCCCTTAGAGGGTCTTGAGTGTTGGAAAGGATCACCATGTTTACCTGGGATTACACCGTTACAATGGTCATCATCGCAGCAGCAGCATATTATGTTGCGCATAACATCTACAAAACCATAAGGGATGCGTCAAAAGGGTGTTCTGGCTGCTGCTCTGCCTGTTCACATTGTAATTTAAAGACCCCGACCATCAATAGAACGGGCCACAACGGAATTTAGTTATAACGATTCACTGGTTAACTCATATTTTTCCAGTTTGTAGCGGAGCGTTCCGCGTGGCACATTCAATATCCGGGCAGTTTTAGCGACATTTCCTCCGGTAATTTTGAAGGCTTTTACTACCAGCTCTTTTTCTATCTGTCCGACCACATCATCCAGAATAATCCCTTCAGGCGGTATCTCGTATTTGAACGGCATTTCACTCTGCGGTGATTCGCCCCAGATTTCACGCGGTAGGTGGGCAGGAGTAATCTGCTCAACATTGTGCATAATACAGATTCTTTCGACGACATTAAGCAGTTCCCGCACATTTCCAGGCCAATGGTAGCGCATGACCAGATCTATAGCGGCACGACTGAACCCCCGCATTGATTTATTAAATTCTTTACTGAAACGCTGCAAAAAATATTCAAGCAATAGGGGAATATCCTCCCGCCGCTCACGCAGTGGTGGGATATGAATGGGGAAAACATTTAAACGGTAGTAAAGATCTTCACGAAATTCTTTGCGTTCCAGCGCACCCTTTAAATCAGCATTGGTTGCAGCAATAATTCTCACATTAATATCAATATTGCGATTCCCCCCAAGCCTGCGCAGTTTACGATCTTCAAGAACCCGCAGAAGCTTGACCTGGAGAGCTATATCCATTTCTCCAACTTCATCAAGAAAAATAGAACCACCATCAGCCTCTTCAAACAGTCCTATCTTACGGTTTTTGGCATCAGTATAAGCACCTCGTTCATGCCCGAACAATTCACTTTCTAAAAGGTTAAATGGCAGTGACCCGCAATTAATTTCAATAAAAGGTTGCTCACTGCGCGGTGATAAATTATGAATTGCCTGAGCAACCAATTCTTTGCCCGTTCCACTATCTCCAGTAATCAGAACAGTCGCATTTTTATGCTTAGCCACTTCACGAATTTGTTGAAAAATCAGCATTAAAGCAGGGCTGTTTCCAACCATGTTAATACCATCAGCATCTCGGGAGAGGCGCTTAACTTTACGGCGTAAGTTCTGGGTTTCCAATGCCAGTTTAACAATTAAATGGATCGCGTCAGCTTTAAATGGTTTCTTAATGTAATCATAGGCACCAATTTTTAATGCTTCTACCGCACTTTCAACCGTTCCGTAACCAGTGATAATAATGACCAGAATTTCTGGATCAACCTCACGCATCGCCCGGAGCACATCAAGGCCGCTGCTACGACCAAGATTCAGATCAAGCAGAACCAGGCTGATCTCTTCTTCAGCAACAATCCTGATCGCAGCATCAGGAGATTCAGTCGAAATAGGACGATAACCATCTTCAGTAAGAATCCGCTCCAGATTTTCCCGGATAAAAGCTTCATCATCAACAATAAGAATTTTTTCCATAAAAAACTGCTCCCGCTATACTGACTTATAAAACCGGTTCAATCTAACCTTTGATGCACTCGCAAAAACGAATGAGATGGCTAAGCAAAAATTTCGTCCCACAAGGTCGTGGGTTTTCAAGGACAAAGGCATACATAGGGTATGTCGAGGTCTTGAAAAGCCGCTGCAACGCCGTGGGGCGGACTATTTGCGACGCCATCAACCTTTTACCATGCCCGGAATCTGAATTGAGAGATAAATACTGACTGATTCGGAAAACGAACACCCACGGGAACCAATTCAAACTTGGTGCTGCAGCGGCAACGTAACCACAACTGTTGTTCCTACACCCTGTTTACTCTCTATTTGAATCTCCCCCCCTCGATCAGTGATAATATTATAACTTATCGCCAGCCCTAACCCGGTTCCCTGTCCCTTGCTGGTAAAAAACGGCTCAAAAATGAGTGGTAATTGCTCTGCAGGAATTCCAATACCGGTATCGACAACACGAATAAGAATTTCGTTATTAAGCGTTTCAACCGCTATTTTTAACTCGCCCCCGGTGGGCATAGAATCCAGAGCATTATTCAGTAAGTTCAAGAGAACCTGCTTTAAACGATCAGCATCCATCATGATTTCAGGGATATCAACATCAATGTGTTCAATCAATTTTACCTTTTGCCGCTGACACTGTTTACGAACCAGAAACAGGGAATCCTGAACGACTTTTTCAATCTTGACAGAAACCAGCTTTGGTGTCGAAATCGACGCGAAATGCAACATTTCGTTGACCAGAGATTCTAATCGTTCTATTTCGCCCAACGCCCTCCGAATCAACTTCTGATCAGCCTCCTGACCAAGTAAGCGATCATGGAGTTCGTCCAGAAGCAAACTGACTCCGGTCAGCGGATTACGGACTTCATGTGCTATCCCGGCGGACATTCTGCCCAGAGAAGCCAAACGATCCATCCGTGCCATTTGCTGACGCATATTGACCCGCTCAGTCAGATCTTCAATGGTTAACAACCACCCTTCCTGGTGACGAAAGCTCAGCGGGAACATCGCCATTCGATAAGTCAGCGTTCGCCCTTTTCTTTCCAGTGGCACATACTCACGGAAAGACAGGCTTTCACCAGTTTTACTTGCTGAAAACCAATGACTCAGGACTTGATGCAATTCAGGCCATTCAGCCAACAGCTTCTTCCAGCTGTAATCCTTGCCAGGCCGATCAATACCCAATATTTGACAAGCCGACCCATTAGCCGAGGTAATCTTACTGTCCGCATCAAAAGTGAGCAATCCGGTTTCAATATTTTCAAAAACAGTATTTTTAAAATTTCTCTCGCGGATGATTTCTTTACGTGATTGCCGTAACGCTTGCAGTGTTTGCAACAGGCGTTGCCGGCGGTGATTCAATTCTCCCACCATGGTATTAAATGAATCTGCCAGAACCCCGACTTCATCATTGGAGCGCACCTTGACTTTGGCAGAAAGATTGCCTTGAATCATCCGCCGAGTCCCTTCGGTTAATGACAGAACCGGATTGACAATACTGTTGGCCAAAAAATATGCAGTCGCAATGACAAACATGATGGTTAAAGACAATACCAACCACGATTGCCTTAAATAATTGCTGATCTCTTTCTTAATCAAATGAGACGTCGCTACCGCCGGTTGATGAAATTGGTCAATCTCTGCGCCGATGGTAATGCCGCCAAAGATATTATGATTTTGATAAATACCCTCACCATAATAGATTGGCGCGTAGGCCATTATTTTATTTGAACCACCAACATTGACGGTTTCAACAACCCCGGATTTTCCCAAGAGAACCGCTTCAGCAACTCGAGGATAATTGGGATGCACAAAACCGGCAACCAGCAGGTTAAATGGAATCCGCCCAGACAAAATATCTTTTTTTGGAGTATCAGCACTATAAGCCGGCACCAGCTTTCCATCGCGATCATAGCCGCGGATATCCCAATACTTTGGATGCGCAATCATCCAACCTTGATCATCGAACATAAACGCATAATTGCCACTTGAATAGGAAGGAAAGACAATATCCCTCTCCTCAATTGGTGAAATATGCTGGGTATATTCCATCAAATGCCGATGATCGAGAGATAACACCACCACGCCCTGTAATTTACCATTCTTCTTTATCGGTGTAGCAAAGCGGATCACCCCACGATACAGAGCCCCCTGCACTGCTTCGAGAGGGGTGTCAGCACCTTGCAGCTGCTCGTTACGACTGACATACCAACCATTCAGTCGAGACACCCAAAGCTGGCCGGTATCTAATTGAGCCGCCCGACTAAAGTATGTTTCCGTTTTATAAGTTGTCTGGGAAGGATCGGAAAGATTTCGATAAGCAGATGATGGTTGCCCGGCAACGATGCGTAACAATTCATGACCATCAGCATCGACATAAGCCAATTCACTGTAAAGCAACACATTTTCTAAAATTTCAACCGGATTTTCATTGGAACCACGGCGATACCAGAGTTCTCGCTTATGACTACGACAGAAACTTAAGTAAGCGTCTTCAGTTGTTGGTAACAATGACAAGTCGAGGAGATCACCACCAACCTCCTGCAGAAATGAAGAGACTTGCTTAGCAACCATCTGTGCCCGGTTTTCAAGAGCCTCGGCCGCTTGGGAATCCAAAGCCTCGGTTGTGCTCTTGCTCAGTAAGTCCTCAACCAATCGTAAACTGTGCTGGGAGTTAAACAGCAGAATACCCAACGGCACCAAGGAGAGCAGCAAAAAAGCACCAAGAACTTTTTTATGTAAGTTGATACGGAACATAAAGCGGATTATAAACGAATTTCAGGTACGGGCATAGAAGGGATAAAAAAACTCTGAAGATAAACTCCCAGGAATAGAAAAATTCTACTTATTTCGTGAAACAACATAGTCAGCAAGGGTAAAAAGAGCCTGACGTGCTTCACAATCTGGAAATTGAGCCAATTGCTGCTTTGCTCTTTCAATCCGTTCGATAGCTTTACTACGGGTGTAGTCAATGCCATTTTTCTCATCAATTAAAGTACAAATATAATCAAGATCCTTTTGAGCCAATTCTTCAGCTTCAATAATTCTAGAAATTTCCTGCCGTTCTTGCTCGGTCGAATGAGAATAAGCGTGAATCAGTGGCAGAGTCATCTTCCCCTCAAACAGATCATGGCCTTTTTCCTTGCCAAAATCCTTCTCGTCAGCGACATAATCGAGAGCATCGTCCATCAACTGAAAAGCGCTTCCAATTTCCAAACCAAATTCACGCAATGCCTTCTCTTGAGTTTCGTCAACCCCGCCAAGAACACCACCGACCTGACAAGCGGCAGCAATCAGGATAGCGGTTTTGTCGCGCACAACCTGCAAATAGCGCGGCTCATCAACTTCAAGGTCACAGGTATTGATCAACTGCAGAATTTCTCCCTCTGCAAGTTGAGTCGTGGTATCGGAAAGAATCTTTAAAATTTTAAGACTCCCTGAACCGACCATAACCGAAAAAGACTTGGCAAAGAGAAAATCACCGACCAGCACCGATGCCTGATTACCCCAAACCGAATTCGCCGAACGATTGCCGCGACGCAGAGTCGCACTATCAACAACATCATCATGGAGCAATGTCGAGGTGTGAATGAATTCAATGACCGCGGCCAGTTCAATATGTTTGTCTCCGCGATAATTGCATAAGCGGGAACAGAGGAGTAGCAACATGGGTCGAAAGCGTTTACCACCGCTCGAAAGAACATAATTACCAACCTGGCTGATCAGTTGCACATCCGAAGCCAAGTTCTTTTTAAACTGACTTTCAACCGCCAGCATTTCTTCTTTCAGCAGGGCAATAACCGTATCCATAATCTGAATATTTCCTTAACTTAAATAGCGACAAACAATTCCATCATACAATCGGTTAACGGGGCACGATACTAAAAACCACCTCAACTATTGTCAAAACCTTTTTAGAACAGCAGTGACATTCAGGTTACTCCTAAAGCGGCTGGACAGGAACAAACTGTTTTTTCTCCAGATCCCAACGATATGCACCCGCTTCCCAAATGGTTTCAAGCAGATCCCAATCCTGATCTAATATCTTGGTCTCATCAGTTAAATCAGAAACTTCAAGAATTTCCAAATCATCAATAACCTGATCACCATTTCGATCGGCCCAATGAAATGGTTTAACCTCCATCGATCCAATCGTTTGCAATAAAGCGGAAGAACGTTGCCCCTCTGGATTAGCTATCAACTCACCTGTAATCGTCATATCCGCGTTAGGAAGAATATTCCTGGGCACCCCAAGAATATAAAAAACCCGGGTTTTCAATAGTGGTTTCCTGAAAATCCAGCGTGCGAATTGAGCATCGGTATCAATATGAGAGACAACCGGGTCAGATGCTAATAAATGCCAGCCCGTTGGAAATGTCTCTTTCAGAATCATCCCTTTTAATGGCTTTTCTGAAGAGAGCTCCACCTGGATAAGAATTTGACTGCCAGGCGCAGCATAAGCAGGAAGCAGTCTATTCGCCTGTAAAACCGGAACCGGCGTGGGACTTGGTTGTAAAAATAAGAACAACAGGGATAACAGAACAGCTATTGCCCCAAGTAAGAGATAGAGCCAGATTTTTCTTTTAGCTACTTGCGGCGGGGCACCTGGATCTGAGCTCTCGATATCCTCCTCTTTTTTCAGGATATCTTCAAGATCAACCTCCAGGGCTTCTGCCAATTTAAGCGCATTATCCCGCATAATTGTTGGATAACGGTTATTTTCCCAACGCGAAACGGTATCCGTTGTCACAGAAACAACTTTTGACACATAGAGCTGTGTTAAGCGTTTTTCTTCACGGATTTTGCGAATAGCAGCACCGTCTATCGCAACAGATTGTGAACTGAATGGTTCCATACCAGCATCCATAGGGGTCTGAATAAATTTACGGAAGTTTAGCAGAGAGTCTGTAATCGTGTAAACAACGTAATATAATCGGGCTAAGATGCAGAATAACATCAATCGATGAATAATCTTAACATACTGATATGACTAAAATATAACCCGACATCTCACGATATTCAAATCGATGTCGGATGAAATACCAGAGAAAATATGGAAATATCATCGACAGGAACCAATCACCCGGTAAAAGGAGGAAGACTATGAAAAAATTACTGATTCTGTTGACTGCCACCATCTTAATTTCATCAATTGCAACTGTCGTTATTGCGGTAACGAATGGTCCCACTGAAGTCAAATATACGCCAAAGATGGGAACCGTAACCTTTAACCACGCTGCCCACCAAGCTCGAACCGATTGTTCTACCTGCCACCACACCGAGGATTATGCTCAGTGCAAAAGTTGTCATGGGGTCGATCAAAAAGCGCCTAAAGCGAAGGTTGCCTACCACAAACAATGTAAGAGCTGTCACAAAGAATTAAAAAAAGGGCCAACTAAATGTAAGGAATGTCATATCAAATGATGGCGTCGCAAAAAGTCCGACCCACGGCGTTGCAGCGGTTTTTCAAGACCTTGGTATACTATATGTATATCTTCATCCTTGAAAAACCACGACGTCTTGTGGGACGAAATTTTTGCTTAACCATCTGATTTGTTTTTGCGAGACCATCATATCAAATAGTCCTATAGAAAAATTCTGCGCCTCAAACCCAATTCCCAGGGTCATCAACAAAATAATAGTATTTTCAAATTAATTTTTGTTTTTTAGTTGACTTTAATTTTATTTTAGTTATAATCAGTCTCAAAGATAAAGAAACTTTCTCAAGAAAGACTTTTGCCCCGTGTTCTCCCTCCTGACGCGGGGCTATTTTTATCCCCTCCTCTTGCATCAACACGTCAATATCCTGATAATGTAATCTACTTACTCCCTTTTGAATTCAGGAGTTATTTGAGAGATAAACAAAGTTGATGAATCATTTACACCAAGAAAAAAGCCCATATCTCCTACAGCATGCAGAAAACCCGGTCGATTGGTATCCATGGGGTGATAAGGCTCTCAATAAAGCACGCCGGGAGAACAAACCAATTTTCATCTCTATCGGCTACTCAACCTGCCACTGGTGCCATGTCATGGCACACGAATCTTTTGAAGATGAACAGGTTGCGGATCTATTAAATAAAAACTATATCGCTATTAAAGTTGATCGTGAAGAGCGCCCTGATATTGACGCTGCATTTATGCATGCCTGCCAACTGCTCAATGGTCATGGTGGTTGGCCACTCAATCTATTCCTCAGTCCTGAGGCCAAACCTTTTTATGCCCTGACCTATGCACCCAAACTCACGAAAGGACAACACTTAGGACTTATTGAAATCCTCGATAAAATTAATGAACTTTGGCAGCAGCAACCTGCTAACTTGATCGCCAATGGAGAGCAGCTTTGCGAAGCAATTGTTGGCATTGAACAGTATCAGGAAAATACGGAACTGCGGGAGAATCTTCTCCACTTGGCTGCCGAGAAATATAAGCAAGACTACGATCAAGATTATGGCGGTTTTGGTTCTCCACCAAAATTTCCGCAACCTCACAATCAAGCCTTGTTGCTACGCTTGGCACAGCGCTTTGATGATCCAACGCTACAACAAATGGCCCTGCAAACCCTGCAGAATATTGAGCAGGGAGGAATCACCGATCAACTGGGTGGTGGAATGCACCGATACTCAGTTGATAAATATTGGTTGGTGCCGCATTTTGAAAAAATGCTTTACGACCAGGCATTGATCGTTTTAGCGTATCTGGATGCGTGGCAAGTGACCAATAATAATTGTTACAAAAATGCTTCTGAAAATGTTTTGAATTATACCCTGCGGGAGCTAAAACACCCAGATGGCGGGTTTTATTGCGGTGAAGATGCTGATTCCGAAGGAGTTGAAGGGACTTATTATCTTTGGTCTTCAACAGAGCTTAAAAGCCACCTGACAACTGAGGAATTTAATGTCTTCTCAGCTTGTTACAATATAACCCTTCAAGGTGATTTTGAGGGTAAAAATATCCTTCATTGTGATTCTTCCTTAGTCCAGGTTAGCGATCAATTCCAAGAGAGACCTGAACCGCTCAAAGAGATAAACGACCGATTGCTACGGGTTCGTAATCAACGCCCACATCCCCACCTGGATGATAAAATTTTGACCAGTTGGAATGGTTTGATGATAGCGGCACTTGCTCGTGCAGGACGGCTTTTTCAGAACTTAGACTATCTACTTGCTGCCGAGCAGGCCGCTGATTTTCTCGATAATAAACTCACAATAAATGGCCATTTAAAAAGACGTTACCGTGACCATGAAACCCTCACCGATGCATTTCATGAAGATTATTCTTTTTATATTTTTGGATTAGTAGAGTTATTTCTGGCAAATTTCAATCCGCAGCATCTGCAGCTCGCTCTCACATTGATGGAACGCTGTGAGCAACTGTTCAATGATGGGATGGGGGGCTACTACGACTCAGCAGAGCCTTTCGCACAGGGATTGGGACGAGGGCGAACCAAGCAGGACGGTGCCATGCCGGCAGCAGCATCAGTGACAGCACATAATTTGGTCAGATTAGCACGGTTGACAGGTCAATATCATCTGCAAGACCGGGCAAGAAAACTGCTTCGCTGCACACTGAAAAATGCTGATGAATATCCGACAGCATTTTCCTGGTTACTCCAAGCTCTTGATTTGATTCTCTCCGAGCAGCTAACCCTGGCTATTATCTTGCCAGCAGCAGATGAACCTTTAACTGCGGATTGGCTGGAAGCAATACAGCCTCTCCATCCACAACTTTTAACCGTTATAACGGCAACCCCAGAAAGATATACAGACGTTGTCCCCTTTATGGCAGACAAAACCGCGATCGATGACAAAATTACTGCGTGGCTCTGTACCGCAACCAGCTGTCAGGCACCAGTAACAGAAGCCTCTGAGCTGACAAAACTACTCGAGATTCAAGCCCCTTTGAACACTTTCAGCAAATGAGGAACCAGCTGTTTTTTACGTGAAAGAACCCCTTTCAGGCGGTAGAGGTTATCAGCCTCCGGTGGATAACCGATAATAAATGGTAAGTTACTTGATCCTGCCGTCAATAACAGGCTGGTTTCCATAACAATATCGGTCACCAGAAGCGCTGCAAGCTCATATCCTTTCTCTTCCCGTACTTTCTGTAATTCCACCAGCAGCTCGTCCCTGCGTTGATGGAAAGAATGAAAATTTACCACCTCAACTTGCCCCAATCCGAGCTTGTAATTGCCAACTCCGTATTCCTTAAAATCAGTAGAGATGAGTTTTCGAGCCGGGGTACCACTTGCCATAGAACTTCCAGCAGCAAACAACTGAGAACCAAATACCTGATGATCCAACCCGGAGAGTTTCTCCAACCAAGGAACCAAGTTGCGATCAATTTCTGTCGTTGTCGGGGACTTCAGAATGACCGTATCTGAAAGTAATCCGGACAACAGCAACCCGGCAATTTTCTTTTGTGGTTCAATCCCTGCTTGCTGATAGAGAGTTGTGACTAATGAGCAGGTACTTCCCAAGGGTTGATTGATAAATCTGATGGGCAGATCGGTGTGGAAATTACCCAAACGATGATGATCTATCACTTCTATAATTTCAACCTTATCCGCTCCGGGAACCGCTTGGGATAGCTCGTTATGATCAACCAGAACAAGTTTGACCGGTGAATTTTTTATCAAATGACTTTTTGTAGCAATCCCTTCAACCCGTCCATCAGGTGAACAGACAATTGCTCCCGGCTGTTTTCCGTGGGTCAGTTTAACGCGTAAATCTTCGAGCAGGTCGTTCGACTTAACGACCATAAAATCAGACTCCGCAAGAACCCCAACCGGAGTTGCCATCCGCGTCAACCAGACACAGTTAGCGGTATCATAATGGCTAACCAGAATTGACACATTGTTCATGCGTGCAGTATTAAGAAGGTCTTCAGCAACGGGAATATTACCCGAAATGATCAATAAACGAACACCGGCCTCAATTGCAAGTCGCTGGATACCAGGGCGATCACCAGTGATCAGGATTGTTTTTTCGGGAATAATTTCCTCAACCCAACGACTGAAACTGGCTTCACGTCTGGCACCCACGTGCAGATCCAGATTTTCAACTTCATCAGGGTTGGCTAGGTGCTGAGCATTCGCACCAAGGCAATTCTGGATTGAATTGATTGAAGCGTGAATTCGACGCAACTTTTCCGGCTCAGCGGGAACCAGAAAAAGCTCCGTTGCTCGTTTTAACAACAGCAGTCCCTGAGCTCGATCAGCATCATCAACAACCGGCAACATTCGAATGTGGTGTTGATTGTAAAGCTCAATTGCTTTTGACATGGGCGCTGATTGATGAATAGTGACAACCTTTTCGGTCACAACGTCTTTGATTCGGGGATGAACATCTGCAAGCAACTCAGGAACCTCAACACCCAGATAATCCAGAATAAATTGAGTCTGGCGGTTGATCGTTCCAGCTCTGGCAGCTTTGATTCTTAAGAGCCCCTGCTGACGTCGCAGTTCAGCATAGGCGATAGCGCTACAAACTGAATCTGAATCAGGGTTTCGATGGCCTATGACATAAATTTTATCCGTTGGCTCCACACTCAAATCCTTTAGGCTTATGGCAAAATACGAAGCTTTCCCCGGACATCTCCCAGACCGATAACATTTTTAATTATTCCCTTTTGAGGGCGCATTTTTTCATCAAATGAAGCCAGAATATCTCGCCCCTTGGTGCCAAATACAGAAGGATCCACAAGAATTTTACACTGGACAGAATCTGCCGCAAAGAACTTTTGATCCTTACGCTTTGATTTCCGTAACGGTTCAACAACAATATCCTGCGTTCCCTTGCGATGAAAAGTCGGAATAAAAATAGTATCCTGACCCGGATTACCGTAAAAGCCGAGGCGTAGATTATAGAGAGCACTTAAAATATCAAAAAGGGGTTTGCCTTTTTCCATATCAAACCATTGATCAGTATAGACATGACCATTTTTAATTTTTTGATACCTGACCTGCCCAGAATCATAATCAAATGTGTTTCTGGTTATTTTTTCACGTCTGGATTTACCTTCCCCACGTATTGTATGAGAACTATGCCATAAAGGTTGTAATAATCCGCTTGCACCTACTTTCATCAAGGTTTGATACTTCTCAATCCGATGACGGGTAAAAAAAGCTGCAGCCCCAAGTGTTTTTGCCTGCATCACCACCAGATAGGTGTCTGGCTGTTCCCCCCGGGTAAGCTGAATCGATCCTTCAGCAAGGTGCTTAAACCAAAGGAACGAAATATCATAAGTAAAATGTTCACCAACCAGAGATTGGATCGGATGATCAACTGGCGGAGATTGCTGGGAAAACCCATACCCCGGCAATAGCGCAAGGCATAGCAGCAGCAATAGTATTTTTAACAGTTTTTGCATCGTTAAAGCTCTGAGTCCTTCGAGAACAAAAATATATCGTTGAATTAGCTGATTAAAAACAATCATTTCTTGACGAAAAAGTTTCTTACCATTAATATTCATATATACAAAATATACTAAGGAGTAAGATATGGCTGCAGCAACTGATAATCTCCCTTTTGAGTCTGACCAGAATTTTGATCGGGAATCGGAAATCCTGAAAGTTCTTGGCCACCCGATTCGGCTAAAGATAGTTGCCGGGTTAATGTCACAATCTTGCAATGTAAAAAAAATTTGGGAATGTTTATCTCTTCCTCAAGCAACTGTTTCCCAGCATCTTGCACTCTTAAAAAATAAAAGGATTATTACCGGGCGGCGCGAAGGAGTTGAAGTTTACTACCAGGTGACTTCACCTGAAGCCATACGTATTGTTGGGGCAATTTTCGGTGATTCTTTTATTTGCAATTAACGCTCCTGCAAATCCAACAAAAAAACGGTCGTCCTGTCAGGCGACCGTTTTTTTTATGAGCTGCATCAGTCTATTTCCCAGAACGGATAGCCGCCACAGTCTTCCCGCGAATCCCCCAATTTTCAGCTGAAACTTCCTCAATGATGACATGGGTTGCTTCTGGGTTTTTACCGAGAACTTCCTTCATAACGACAGTGATCCTATCCATTAATTCTTCTTTTTTCTCAGCACTGATCCCCTCAATTGCTCGTACAGTCACTACCGGCATTTTTCAGCCTCCTTTCAAAACACTTTGCAAATGGAATATTGTATTATAGCCCGATAGAGGAAAAAGCAATAGTCAATTTATTCGTAATTCTCAATGAACTCGATAGTGCAATATATTTAAACCTTTATCTCGATTCATTTCAGGGAAATCAGTCCCTGAATAGAAAATATTTAACAACTGTGCAGGCTGACAAAATTCAGAAATCAATTGCTGAATGTAATCAGGAAACAAAAACGGATTACTTAAACAAATCAGAATCTCTCCGTCTGGATTTAACAATGCAGGCAATTTACGGATGAGTTTCGGCCAATCCCGTTGTGGTTGAAAACTATCCCCCTGATCAGCTGGCGGGTCACAAATAATTAGATCGAAAGGTGCCAATTTGTACAACTTATTAAAACTGCG